>NZ_JBARMY010000239.1:0-18722 GCF_049802695.1 Mycobacterium sp. | reverse complement strand
GCTGACCGGCGCGCGCCGGATCGCGGTGCCCGGCTGTTATCCGACTGCGGCGCTGCTGGCGCTGCTGCCCGCGATCGCCGAAGACCTCGTCGAGCCTGCGGTCAGCGTGGTCGCCGTCAGCGGCGTATCCGGGGCGGGTCGCACCGCCAAGCCCGAGCTGCAGGGATCGGAAATTATCGGATCAGCGCGGGCCTACAGCATCGCCGGCGCGCACCGGCACACCCCCGAGATCAAGCAGGGCCTGGAAGCGGTGACCGACCGCAACGTCACGGTGTCGTTCACCCCGGTGCTGATCCCGACGTCGCGCGGCATCCTGGCCACCTGCAGCGCGCGCACCCGGTCGCCGCTCTCGCAGCTGCGCGCCGCATACGAAAAGCATTACGACGGCGAGCGATTCGTGTACCTGCTGCCGGACGGGCAACTGCCCCGCACCGGCGCGGTGATCGGCAGCAACGCCGCACACGTCGCCGTCGCGGTGGATGAGGACGCCGAGGTGTTCATCGCAATCGCCGCGATCGACAACCTGGTGAAGGGTACCGGTGGCGCCGCAGTGCAGTCGATGAACCTCGCGCTGGGCTGGCCGGAGACCGAGGGGCTCTCGGTGGTCGGGGTTGCGCCGTGACACGCGCCGACGACGATGATGCCGGCGCAGCCGGGATCGAGGAGTGGCGCATGACACCCGCCGACGACGATGATGCCGGCGCAGCCAGGATCGAGGAGTGGCGCATGACACCCGCCGACGACGATGATGCCGGCGCAGCCGGGATCGAGGAGTGGCGCACGACACCCGCCGACGACGATGATGCCGTCGTAGCCGGGATCGAGGAGTGGCGCATATGACACCCGACGACGACTTGCCGTTGGTGCGTGCTCAGGGCGTCACCGCCCCGGCCGGCTTCCGTGCGGCGGGTGTGGCTGCCGGACTCAAGGTGACCGGCAACCTCGATCTCGCGCTGGTCTTCAACGAGGGCCCGGATTACGCAGCCGCCGGAGTGTTCACCCGCAACCAGTTCAAGGCGGCTCCCGTGCTGTGGACACAGCAGGTGCTGACCACCGGCCGGCTGCGCGCGGTGATCCTAAATTCCGGCGGCGCGAACGCTTGCACCGGGCCGGCGGGTTTCCAGGACACCCACGCCACCGCGGAGGCGGTCGCGGGCGCATTGTCGGAGTGGGGCACCGAGACCGGGGCGATCGAGGTCGCGGTGTGCTCCACCGGGCTGATCGGCGACCGGTTGCCGATGGACAAGGTGCTCGCCGGTGTCGGCGAGGTGGTGCACGAGCTGGCGGGCGGCCTGACCGGCGGTGAGGACGCCGCCCGCGCGATCATGACCACCGACACAGTGCCCAAACAGGTTGCGCTGCACCACCCGGACAACTGGACTATCGGCGGGATGGCCAAAGGTGCCGGCATGCTGGCGCCGTCGCTGGCCACCATGCTGTGCGTGCTCACGACCGACGCGGTCGGCGAGGCGAACGCCCTCCAGACCGCGCTGCGCCGCGCCACCGCGCTGACGTTCGACCGGCTCGACGTCGACGGGTGCTGCTCCACCAACGACACGGTGCTGCTGCTCGCGTCCGGAGCCAGCGAGATCTCACCCGAGCAGCACGAACTCGACCACGCGGTGTGGCGGGTGTGCGACGACCTGTGTGCGCAACTGCAGGCCGACGCGGAAGGTGTCACCAAATGCATCACGGTGACGGTGACCGGCGCCGCCACCGACGACGACGCCGTGACCGCCGCCCGCGTCGTCGCCCGAGACAGCTTGGTCAAGACCGCTCTGTTCGGCTCCGATCCGAACTGGGGGCGGGTGCTCGCCGCGGTCGGTATGGCGCCGGTTCGCCTGGACCCAGAGCGGATCACCGTATCGTTCAACGGTTTCGATGTGTTCGCCGGCGGCGCCGGGGTACCGGGCGCGCGCGAGGTGGACCTGTCGGCCGCCGACATCGAGCTCATCGTCGACTTCGGTCTCGCCGCCGGCCGGGCCAGCATCCGGACCACCGACCTGTCCCACGGCTACGTCGAAGAGAACTCGGCCTACAGTTCATGAGGGCCGCTTCGTCAACCAGCGCCTTGCCGACACGAGTTAAAGCCCGAGTGCTGGCCGAGGCGCTACCCTGGCTCAAGCAGCTGCACGGCAAGGTCATCGTCGTGAAATACGGCGGCAACGCGATGACCGACGGCGTCCTGCGCTGCGCGTTCGCCGCCGACATGGCGTTTCTGCGTAACTGCGGCATCCATCCCGTGGTGGTCCACGGGGGCGGACCGCAAATCAGCGCGATGCTGCAGCGGCTGGACATCCGGGGCGACTTCAAAGGCGGTTTCCGGGTCACCACACCCGAAGTGCTCGACGTGGCGCGGATGGTGTTGTTCGGTCAGGTGGGTCGGGAGCTGGTGAACCTGATCAACGCGCACGGACCCTACGCGGTGGGGATCACCGGCGAAGACGCCCAACTTTTCACCGCTGTGCGGCGCAGCGTCACCGTGGACGGTGTGACGACCGACATCGGTCTGGTCGGTGACGTCTCCAAGGTCAACACCGCAGCAGTGCTCGATTTGATTGCGGCGGGCCGTATTCCGGTGGTGTCCACACTCGCGCCGGACATCGAGGGCGTGGTGCACAACATCAACGCCGACACCGCCGCCGCGGCGCTGGCCGAAGCGCTGAGAGCCGAGAAGCTGCTGATGCTCACCGACGTCGAAGGCCTGTACGCGCGCTGGCCGGAGCGTAATTCGCTGATCACTGAAATCGACACCGTCGCTCTGTCGGAGCTACTGCCGACCCTGCACACCGGGATGATCCCGAAAGTCGAGGCGTGTCTGCGCGCGGTGTCAGGTGGGGTGCCCAGCGCGCACGTCATCGACGGCCGCGTCGAACACTGCGTGCTCGTCGAGTTGTTCACCGACGCGGGCACCGGGACAAAGGTGGTAGGACCGTGACGCGAGTGAGCACGAACACCGAGCTTCAGCAGCGGTGGTCGAGCGTGATGATGAACAACTACGGCACACCGCCGCTGGCGCTGACCGGCGGAGACGGTGTGGTGGTCACCGACGCCGACGGCAAGTCCTATCTGGACCTGCTCGGCGGCATCGCGGTCAACGTCCTCGGCCACCGGCATCCTGCCGTCATTGACGCGGTTACCCGGCAGCTGTCGACGCTGGGCCACACCTCCAACCTGTATGTCACCGAACCGGGCGTCGCGCTGGCCGAAGCGCTGGTCGAGCTGCTGGACGCCGACGCGCAGACCCGGGTGTTCTTCTGCAACTCCGGCGCCGAGGCCAACGAGGTGGCCTTCAAGTTGTCCCGGCTGACCGGTCGCACCAAACTGGTTGCCGCGCAAGAAGGTTTCCACGGCCGCACCATGGGTGCGCTGGCGCTGACCGGTCAACCGGCCAAGCAGGCGCCGTTTGCGCCGCTACCCGCCGATGTCAGCCACGTGCCCTACGGCGACGTCGACGCGCTGGCCGGTGCCGTGGGCGACGACACCGCGGCGGTCTTCCTGGAACCGATCATGGGGGAGTCCGGTGTCGTGGTCCCACCGGACGGCTACCTCGTCGCCGCCCGGGAGATCACCGCAGCGCACGGCGCGCTGCTGGTGCTCGACGAGGTGCAAACCGGGATGGGTCGTACCGGCACCTTTTTCGCGCATCAGCAGGAGGGCATCACCCCGGACGTTGTGACGCTGGCGAAGGGGCTCGGAGGCGGCCTGCCGATCGGGGCCTGCCTGGCTGTGGGACCGGCCGCCGACCTGTTCACCCCGGGCCTGCACGGCAGCACCTTCGGCGGCAATCCGGTGTGCGCCGCCGCAGCGCTTGCGGTGCTGCACGTGCTGGCCGCCGACGACCTCGTCAAACATGCCAGGACTGCCGGGAAAACGTTGCGGCACAACATCGAAGGGCTCGGCCACCCGCTCGTCGACCACGTCCGGGGTCGCGGACTGTTGTGCGGCGTGGTGCTGAGCGCCCCTCGCGCGAAAGAGGCCGAAGCCGCCGCACGCGACGCCGGATACCTGATCAACGCGCCGGCTGCGAACGTGATCCGGTTGGCCCCGCCGCTGATCATCGCCGAGCACGAACTCGATGCGTTCGTCAACGCGCTGCCGGGCATCCTCGATGTCGCCGCCGAAGCAGGAGGTGGCCTATCATGACCCGGCACTTTCTGCGCGACGACGACCTGTCGCCGACCGAGCAGGCCCAGGTTTTGCAGCTGGCCACCGACCTCAAGAAAGACCCGTTCAGTTGCCGGCCGCTCGAAGGACCCCGCGGCGTCGCGGTGATCTTTGACAAAAACTCGACGCGTACCCGGTTCTCCTTCGAGGTCGGCATCGCCCAACTCGGCGGTCACGCCGTCGTCGTCGACGGGCGCAGCACGCAGCTGGGTCGCGACGAGGCGCTGGGTGATACCGCAAAAGTGTTGTCGCGGTATGTGGACGCCATCGTGTGGCGGACATTCGGCCAGGACCGGCTGACGGCGATGGCGGCCGGCGCGACGGTGCCCGTCGTGAACGCATTGTCGGACGAATTCCACCCGTGCCAGGTGCTCGCTGACCTGCAGACGATCGCCGAGCACAAGGGAGCGCTGACCGGGCTGCGGATGTGCTATCTGGGTGACGGCGCCAACAACATGGCGCATTCGCTGCTGTTGGGCGGCGTCACCGCCGGCATGCACGTCACGGTCGCCGCGCCGCCGGAGTTTTCCCCGGATCCGTCGGTGATCACCGCCGCCGAGCAGCGCGCGGCGATCACCGGTGCGTCGGTGGCCGTGACGGCCGATCCGCACCAAGGCGTTGCCGGTGCCGACGTGGTGGTGACCGACACGTGGACCTCGATGGGCCAGGAGACCGACGGGCTGGACCGGCTGGGCCCGTTCCGGCCGTTCCAGGTGAACACCGCCCTGCTCACCCTGGCCGACCAGAAAGCCGTTGTGCTGCACTGCCTTCCCGCGCACCGCGGCGATGAGATCACCGACGAGATCATAGACGGCCCGCGCAGTGTGGTGTGGGACGAAGCCGAGAACCGGCTGCACGCGCAGAAGGCGCTGCTGATGTGGCTCTTGGAGCGGTCGAAATGACCCCGCGCCGCCGACGATGCAGAGCAAAGCGATGAGGAGGAGCGGCGCTATGAGCCACAGCGGCTCGAAGAACGCGCCGGAAGTCACCCGGGCCGGCCGGCAGGCGCGCATCGTGGCGGTCCTGTCTTCGGCGGCTGTGCGCAGCCAAGGTGAACTCGCCGCGTTGTTGGCGGCCGAAGGCATCGATGTCACCCAGGCGACCCTGTCACGGGACTTGGAAGAACTCGGCGCGGTGAAGCTGCGCGGCGCCGACGGCGGAGTCGGGGTCTATGTGGTTCCCGAGGACGGCAGCCCGGTGCGCGGGGTCGCCGGCGGCACCGCACGACTGTCGCGGCTACTGGGCGAACTGCTGGTGTCCACCGACTGCAGCGGGAACCTCACGGTGCTGCGCACGCCACCGGGCGCCGCGGACTACCTGGCCAGCGCGATCGATCGGGCCGCGTTACCCTACGTCGTCGGCACCATTGCCGGAGACGACACCATCTTCGTGCTGGCGCGCGAGCCGATGACCGGCGCCGAGCTTGCAATCGCCCTCGCGAACCTGACGTGACAAGGAGATAGGTGCATGTCCGAACGCGTCATCCTGGCGTACTCCGGCGGTCTGGACACCTCGGTGGCGATCAGCTGGATCGGCAAAGAGACCGGCCGGGAGGTCGTTGCCGTCGCGATCGACCTGGGCCAGGGCGGCGAGGACATGGCGGTGGTGCGCCAGCGCGCGCTGGACTGCGGCGCGGTCGAAGCGGTCGTCGTCGACGCGCGCGACGAATTCGCCGAGGGCTACTGTCTGCCGACGATACTGTCCAACGGTCTCTACATGGATCGCTATCCACTGGTTTCGGCGATCAGCCGGCCGCTGATCGCCAAACACCTGGTCGCAGCGGCACGCGAACACGGCGGCAGCACCGTCGCGCACGGGTGTACCGGCAAGGGCAACGATCAGGTGCGGTTTGAGGTTGGATTCGCTTCGCTCGCACCGGATCTGGAGGTGCTGGCGCCGGTCCGTGACTATGCCTGGACCCGGGAGAAGGCAATCGCCTTCGCCGAGGAGAACGCCATCCCGATCAACGTCACCAAACGGTCACCGTTCTCCATCGACCAGAACGTGTGGGGCCGGGCCGTGGAAACCGGCTTCCTGGAACACCTGTGGAACGCCCCCACCAAGGACGTCTACGCCTACACCGAAGACCCGACCGTCAACTGGAGCACTCCCGACGAGGTGATTGTCGGCTTCAACCAAGGTGTTCCGGCGTCGATCGACGGCAGGGAATTGTCGGTGCTGCAGGTGATCGAGGAACTCAACCGGCGCGCCGGTGCGCAGGGGGTGGGACGCCTCGACGTCGTCGAAGACCGGTTGGTGGGGATTAAAAGCCGCGAAATCTACGAGGCGCCAGGGGCAATGGTGCTGATCACCGCGCACACCGAACTCGAGCACGTCACCCTGGAGCGTGAGCTGGCACGGTTCAAGCGCCACACCGACCAGCGTTGGGCCGAGCTGGTTTACGACGGTATGTGGTACTCACCGCTGAAGACCGCGTTGGAGACCTTCGTGGCCAAGACGCAAGAGTACGTCTCCGGTGAGATCCGCTTGGTCCTGCACGGCGGGCACATCGCCGTCAACGGACGCCGCAGCGCGCAGTCGCTGTACGACTTCAACCTGGCCACCTACGACGAGGGCGACAGCTTCGATCAATCCGCAGCCCGCGGGTTCGTCTACGTGCACGGTCTGTCGTCGAAGTTGGCCGCCCGCCGGGATTTACCCGTCGAGCCGGGGGAACCACCGGCTTGAGTACCAACCAGGGGTCGCTGTGGGGCGGGCGGTTCGCCGACGGTCCCGCGGATGCGCTGACCGCGCTGAGCAGATCCACCCACTTCGATTGGGTACTGGCGCCTTACGACATCACCGCCTCGCGTGCGCACGCGCGGGTGTTGTTCACGGCCGGTCTGCTCACCGCCGAACAGCGCGACGGACTGCTGGCCGGGCTGAACGAGCTTGCCCAGGACGTCGCCGACGGCAGTTTCGCCCCGCTGGCCAGTGACGAGGACGTGCACGGTGCACTCGAGCGTGGGCTGATCGAGCGCGTCGGCCCGGACCTGGGTGGGCGGCTGCGGGCCGGGCGATCGCGGAACGACCAGATCGCCACGCTGCTTCGAATGTGGTTACGCGACGCGGTACGTCGAGTCGCCGCCGGTGTGCTCGACGTGGTCGACGCACTGGCCGGCCAGGCCGCGGCCCACCCGACTGCCATCATGCCGGGCAAGACGCATCTGCAGTCGGCGCAGCCGATTCTGCTGGCGCACCACCTGCTCGCACATGCCCACCCGTTGCTGCGCGACGTCGACCGGATCGTCGACTTCGACGATCGCACAGCGGTTTCCCCGTACGGTTCGGGTGCGCTGGCCGGCTCGTCGCTGGGCCTGGATCCGGATGCGATCGCCGTCGAGCTGGGTTTCTCGGCGGCGGCGGACAATTCGATCGACGCGACGGCCGCGCGGGATTTCGCCGCAGAGGCCGCGTTCGTGTTCGCGATGATCGCGGTCGACCTGTCGCGGCTGGCCGAGGACGTCATCATCTGGAGCTCGACCGAAGTCGGCTACGTCCGTCTGCACGACTCGTGGTCGACCGGCAGTTCGATCATGCCGCAGAAGAAGAACCCCGACATCGCCGAACTCGCGCGCGGCAAATCGGGCCGCCTGATCGGCAATCTCACCGGTTTACTGGCAACGCTGAAGGCGCAGCCGCTGGCCTACAACCGGGACCTGCAGGAAGACAAGGAGCCGGTGTTCGACTCGGTGGCGCAGCTGGAGCTGCTGCTGCCGGCGATGGCCGGGCTGGTTGGCACGTTGACGTTCGACGTCGAGCGGATGGCCGCCTTCGCTCCAGCGGGTTACACACTGGCGACGGATATCGCCGAATGGCTTGTACGACAAGGCATTCCGTTCCGCGAAGCACATGAGGCAGCGGGTGCGGCCGTGCGTACCGCGGAGAGGCGCGGTGTCGGGCTCGACCAGCTGACCGACGAGGAACTGGCTGCGGTCAGCCCGGCACTGACTCCGCAGGTCCGCGATGTGCTCACCATTGAGGGTTCGGTGTCGTCACGCGACGCGCGCGGCGGCACCGCGGCGGTTCAGGTGGGCAAGCAACTGGATCTGGTTCGCCACAGGACCGGTCAGCTGCGGCAGCGGTTGCGGCCCGGACTGGTCGACTAACGACTGGGGTCAGTCGCCCACCCTGAGCAGTGAGTGCGCGGCTTGAGTGAGTGAATGCTCTGCTCCGAGAACGGCGCCGCACTCCGCGACCAGCGCTTCGGCGCGGACCCGGGCGGCGTCGAGCCGGCAGCCCCGTCGTAGCAGATCGGCCAGCTCGAGGCGGCGCGTCAGCGAAGCTTCGGACGCTGGCCCCGACTCTCTAGTTGCCTGTGCCACCAGCATTTTGGCCTGTACCACGGTATTCATCAGTTCGGCCAGTCCGTAACGGACCTCGTCGGTGTTTTCCGCCGAGTCCGGCTGGGCCCGGTAGTCATCGAGAAACTGTCGCCAGGCGGTCCGTTGGTCCTGCAGGGTCTGCCGACCGGTGATGGTCAGCTGATTGTGCTCGCCAAGCGCCCGCATCTCGTCGTCGACGAGGACCTCCCAGTCAGAGACCTGTTCGAGAAGGTCTTCGCCGCCGGGTGTCAGCCACAGCGCCCGGGTGTGCCGGGCCAACAACGTGTGCTGGTGGTCATAGCCCAGCACAGCCGTCAGTAACGGAATGAGCCGGTCGAATTCGGTCACCGCGGCGGCGGCGTCTCCGGCCTCGCCCACACAGACCGTGGCCGTGAGCTGCACGGCCAGACTCTCCGGGTGCTGATCGCCGAGCGTTCGCCGGATGCCGGATGCCGCGGCGATCAGCTCGTCGCGGGCACCGATCCGGTCGCCAAGCTGTCGTCGCAGCTCGCCGATCTGGTGGCGGGCGCCGAGCGTCGAATGGTGTTCGGGTCCGAACACCCGTTGCTCGTCGCCGTAGAGCGCCACCCACACTGGCAGCGCTTCAGCCGGGGTCATCCCGAGTGCCGAGTCGCCGCACGCAAAGATGTGGCGAGCCGCCAGTGTGCTCGGGTGATCCGAACCCAGCACCTGCGTCGCGGTGGGAATCAGCTCCCGCACGGTCTTCAGCGCACTGGAGACGTCACCGATGTTCAACCGCCAACCGGCCAGCAGCACCGCGATGATCAGCGTGTCGGGGTGGTGTTCGCCTGCCGTTTCGGTCAGGGCGGTCAGCAGTTGAGTGCCCAGCTGCATGGCATTGTGCAGGTCGCCGGCGATTGCGCTGGCCATCGCCTCTTCTTGCAGCGCGCTCAGCGACAAGGCGCTGGACGACGGTTCGGCCGCATCTGAGCTGAAATTCGTTGCTTGCGAACTGGTTTCGCTCATAACGCGACCGGCACGGCACTGGGATACATAGCCGTATCAGCTTACCGCGCATCGTGGCCGGCTCACTGCACAAGTTGTGACTGCTTGTGCAGTAATCGAGTTGGCGCGCGATTCAGTCACCGCTGTGGCTGTCCACCCGCTCCGAGATTCCCAGCCAGCGATCCTCCAGTGTGGTGACCTCGTCTGTGAGGGCCCGCAATTCCCGCGTAAGCCCCGTCAGTCCGACATGGTCGGACTGGTCGTGCTCGGCGATTTGCAGGTGTTTGTCCGCGATCTGGTCGGCCAGCCGCGTCAGGCGCCGCTCGACAGCGGTCATCTCCTTTTCCGCGGCGCGCAATTCTGCGCCCGAGACGGTCGGCGGCTTGCCGGCAGCAGTGGGTGCTCGGGCGGTATGGCCGCCGGTGTCGTCGGCTGCCAGCCGCAGGTACTCGTCTGTGCCACCGGGCAGGTGCCGCAGTCGGCCGTCGAGGATCGCGTACTGCTGATCGGTGACGCGTTCCAGGAAGTAGCGGTCATGCGAGACGACGATCAGCGTGCCCGGCCAGGAGTCCAGCAGGTCTTCGGTGGCGGCGAGCATATCGGTGTCCACGTCGTTGGTCGGTTCGTCGAGGAGCAGCACGTTCGGTTCGGTCAGCAGCGAGAGCATCAGTTGCAGCCGGCGGCGCTGACCGCCGGAGAGTTCGCCGACGCGTGCCGAAAGCTGTTCGCGGGCGAACCCCAGCCGTTCCAACAGCTGAGCCGGGGTGACGTCGCGGCCATCTACCTGGTATCCGGCTCGCAGTCGGCCGATGACGTCGGCGACCCGATCGTCGGCCATTGGCGCCAGCTGGTCGCCCTGCTGGTCGAGCATCGCCAGCTGCACCGTCTTGCCGCGCTTGACCCGCCCGCTCTCGGGCTGGACGGCGCCGGTGATCAACGCCAGCAAGCTCGACTTGCCCGCGCCGTTAGCGCCAACGATGCCGGTGCGTTCACCGGGGCCGATACGCCACTCGACGTCGCGCAGCACGGGCCGGCCGGCGAACGACACCGACACGTCGAGCAGATCGATGACGTCTTTGCCGAGCCGCGCGGTGGCCAGCTTCGCCAGTTCGACGGTGTCACGCAGCGGCGGCATCTCGGCGATCAGCTGATTGGCGGCGTCGATCCGGAACCTCGGCTTCGAGGTGCGTGCCGGTGCGCCGCGGCGAAGCCAAGCCAGCTCCTTGCGCATCAGATTCTGCCGCTTCGCCTCTGCCACGGCTGCCAGCCGGTCCCGCTCCACACGCTGCAGCACATAGGCCGCGTACCCGCCGTCGAACGGCTCGACGATCCCGTCGTGCACCTCCCATGTGGTGGTCACCACCTCGTCGAGAAACCAGCGGTCGTGCGTCACAAGCAGCAGCCCGCCGGTGTTGCGGCTCCACCGTTGCCGCAGATGGCCGGCCAGCCAGGTGATGCCTTCGATGTCGAGGTGGTTGGTCGGCTCGTCGAGGGCGATGACATCCCAATCACCGACCAGTAGCGTTGCCAGCTGCACCCGTCGTCGCTGCCCGCCACTGAGAGTGGCAATCGTTGCCTCCCAAGGGATGTCGGAGACTAGGCCGTCCACTACCTCGCGGATCCGCGGGTTGGCCGCCCACCGATGCTCGGCCTGATCGCCGACCAGAGTCCACCCCACGGTGCGCCGGTCGTCGAGAGTGTCGGACTGGCTCAGCTCGCCCACTCGCAAACCACTGCGCCAGGTCACCCGGCCCGAATCCGGGCGTAACCGGCCGGTGAGCAGACCCAGCAGACTGGATTTGCCGTCGCCGTTTCGTCCGACGACGCCGATCCGTGCGCCGTCGTCAATGCCCAGGCTCACCGACTCGAAGATGACTTGGGTCGGATACGCCAGGTGGATGGCCTCAGCCCCCAGCAGGTGCGCCACCGGGTCGAGGCTAGCGGTGATCGCGAGCGTGGCGGAGCCGGGCGTGGCGGGTCACCGCCCAACGACCGGCGGTGATCGCGAGCGCGGCGGGTCACCGCCCAAACGACCGACCGCGTCGCGGCATCCAAAGCCCTCGGCGTGGGTCAGGGGATGTGCCATGATGTGAACGCTGCCAGGGCAAATGCAGCAGGGGTTTAGGAGCAGCGGTGGATCTCAACTTTTCGGCGGTCACCCGGCCCGTCGAGCGTCTGATGGCCACGGCGCAGAACGGGCTGGAAGTCCTGCGGCTGGGCGGACTGGAGACCGGCAGCAAACCGTCGCCATCCCAGATTGTCGATAGCGTGTCGATGTACAAGCTCCGGCGGTACTTTCCGCCGGACAGCCGCCCAGGGCAGCCCCCGGCCGGTGCGCCGGTGCTGATGGTGCATCCGATGATGATGTCGGCGAACATGTGGGACGTCGCCGCGGACGAAGGTGCGGTCGGGATTCTGCACGGCGCCGGGTTGGACCCGTGGGTCATCGACTTCGGCTCACCGGACAAGGTCGAGGGCGGTATGCGCCGGAACCTGGCCGACCACATAGTCGCGCTCAGTCAGGCGATCGACTCGGTGAGCGACGCCACCGGGCACGACGTGCACTTGGCGGGGTACTCGCAGGGCGGAATGTTCTGCTATCAGGGCGCGGCGTACCGGCGCTCCAAGAACGTCGCCAGCATCGTGACATTCGGTGCGCCGGTAGATACTTTGGCCGCGCTGCCGATGGGTATTCCGGCCAACCTGGGTGCGGCCGCGGCGAATTTCATGGCAGATCACGTCTTCAACTGGCTGGATATCCCAAGCTGGTTGGCGCGCACCGGCTTTCAAATGCTGGACCCCATCAAGACCGCCAAGGCCCGGCTCGACTTCGTGCGCCAACTGCACGACCGCGAGGCGCTGCTGCCGCGTGAACAGCAGCGCCGGTTCCTCGAATCCGAAGGCTGGATCGCCTGGTCGGGTCCGGCGGTGTCCGAACTGCTCAAGCAGTTCATCGCGCACAACCGGATGATGACCGGTGGTTTCGCCATCAACGGGCAACTGGTCACGCTGAACGACATCAAATGCCCGGTGCTGGCCTTCGTCGGCGAGGTCGACGACATCGGTCAGCCTGCATCCGTGCGCGGCATCCGACGCGCGGCACCGAACGCCGAGGTCTTCGAATACCGGCTACGCACTGGGCATTTCGGCCTGGTCGTCGGTAGTAAGGCGGCAGAACAAACCTGGCCGACGGTGGTCGACTGGGTGCAGTGGATCTCCGGCGGTCAGGACAAGCCGGCGGGCATCGAGGTGATGGCCGATCAGCCGCCCGAACACACCGACAGCGGTGTCGCGCTGCGCTCGCGGGTCAGCCACGGTGTGGTCGAGGCGTCCGAGGCGGCGCTGGCACTTGCCCGCGGTGCGGCCGACGCCATCCTCGCGGCCAACAAATCCGCGCGGACCATAGCGGTGGAAACCGTTCGCACGCTGCCTCGGCTGGCCCGGTTGGGCCAGATCAACGACCACACCCGCATCTCGCTGGGCCGGATCATCGGCGAACAGTCGCACGACGCACCCAACGGTGAATTCTTCCTGTTCGACGGCCGGGTGCACACCTATGCGGCCGTCAACCGCCGCATCGACAACGTGGTGCGCGGCCTGATCCACGTCGGGGTGCGGCAGGGCGAGCACATCGGCGTGCTGATGGAAACCCGGCCCAGTGCGCTGGTCGCCATCGCCGCGCTGTCGCGCCTGGGTGCCGTTGCCGTGCTGATGGCGCCCGACACCGATCTGGCCGCTGCGGCCCGCATCGGCAAAGTCAGCGAAATAATCACCGATCCGACGAACCTCGAGACCGCCAGCCAGTTGCCAGGCCACGTGCTGGTGCTGGGTGGCGGCGAGTCGCGTGACCTGCATCCGCCCCAGCACGCCGACGTCATCGACATGGAGAAAATCGACCCGGACGCGGTCGAGCTTCCGGCGTGGTATCGGCCGAACCCCGGTCTGGCGCAGGACTTGGCCTTCATCGCGTTCACTTCGGCCGGTGGCGAACTGGTCGCCAAACAGATCACCAACTACCGCTGGGCGTTGTCGGCGTTCGGAACCGCCTCGACCGCGGCGCTGGGCCGCGGCGACACCGTCTACTGCCTGACGCCGCTGCACCACGAGTCGGGGCTGTTGGTCAGCGTCGGCGGCGCGGTGGTCGGCGGTGCGCGCATCGCATTGTCCCGCGGATTGCGACCGGACCGGTTCCTCGCCGAGGTACACCAGTACGGCGTCACCGTCGTCTCCTACACCTGGGCGATGCTCCGCGAGGTCGTCGACGATCCCGCCTTCGTCTTCCACGGCAACCATCCGGTGCGGTTGTTCATCGGCTCGGGGATGCCGACGGGGTTGTGGCAGCGCGTCGTCGACGTGTTCGAGCCCGCACAGGTCGTCGAGTTCTTCG
Organism: Mycobacterium sp.; assembly: GCF_049802695.1. Taxonomy (GTDB): domain Bacteria; phylum Actinomycetota; class Actinomycetes; order Mycobacteriales; family Mycobacteriaceae; genus Mycobacterium. Next base: position 4,877 of record NZ_JBARMY010000239.1, on the reverse strand, counting down.
CCACCACCGATGGACAGGCGGTGCTGGCCAACGTTTCCGGCGCCAAGATCGGCAGCAAGGGCCGCCCGCTGCCGGGAGCCGGCAACGTCGAACTGGGCGCCTACGACGACCACCACGACCGGATACTGGAGACCGACCAAGGTTTCGTTCAAGTGGCCGACGTCAATGAGGTCGGTGTGCTGTTGGCCAAGCCCCGCGGACCGATCGATCCGACCGCCTCGGTCAAGCGTGGCGTTTTCGCGCCCGCCGACACCTGGATCTCCACCGAATACCTGTTCCGTCGCGACGCCGACGGGGACTTCTGGCTGCTGGGCAGGCGCGGGTCAGTTGTCCGCACCGAGCGCGGCGTCGTCTACTGCGAGCCCATCACCGATGCCTTAGGCAAGATCCTGTCGGTCGACCTCGCGGCGACATATGCGGTGTCGCTGCGGGGCCGGCCGTTGACGGTGTCAGCGGTGACCTTGCGGCCGGGCGCGACGGTGACAGCAGCCGATCTGACGGAGGCTCTCGCCGACCTGCCGATCGGGGTGGGCCCCGACATCGTGCACGTGGTCCCCGAGATCGCGCTGAGCGCGACCTACCGACCCACCATCAGTGCCCTGCGCGCAGCCGGCATCCCCAAGCCGGGGCGCCACGCCTGGTGGTTCGACGCGGAAAGCAACCAGTTCCGGCGCCTGACGGGCGCGGTGCTGACCGAGCTGTCCGGCACGCAGTGAAGGACGTGGCGATGATCGACCAAACGCTGTTGAACATCCTGGTCTGTCCGGTGGATCGCGGCCCGCTGCTGCTGGTCGATCGAACCGGCGGGGGGGTGCTGTACAACCCAAGGCTGCGTCGCGCCTACCGCATCGACGACGGCATTCCGGTGCTGTTGGTCGACGAGGCGGTCGAGGTGGGCGATCAGGAGCACGCTGAGCTCATGGCGCGGGCCAGTGAGGCAGATCCCCGGTGAGATAACGCTGCAGGTTCGGTGCGATCGTTTCGGCGATCTGCTCGGCGGGCAGCGACGCGAACGGCTCCAGCTCGAGGATGTAGCGCGCCATTACCACGCCCACCAACTGGGTAGCAACGAACTCGGCCCGTAGGATCCCCGAACCGGTCGGATCGTCGACCCTGGCGGCGATCTCAGCGACGATGATCTCGCGGAAAAACGACCGCACCAGATCGACTTCGGGACCGGTGAGAATCGATCGCAACGTGGCGATCAAAGCCGGCCCGAGTTTCGAATCCCATAGTGGCAGCAGCACCGACGGCAACTTCAACCCGAGTTCGTCGACCGGCGTTGCGCGCAGCGGGCCGAGCACTTCCATCGGGTCGATCGGCAACTGCAGAGCCGCGCCGAACAGCTGCTGTTTTGTTCCGAAGTAGTGGTGCACCAGCGCCGAATCCACATTCGCGGCAGCCGCTACCGCCCGTATTGACGTGTTCTCGAAACCATTGCGGGCGAACAACTCCCGGGCGCAGGTCAGGATCTGCTCGCGGGTGTCGGAGCTGCCCGGCGGCCGCCCGGGCCGTTTCCGTTCGCGGTTGCCGCTCAACGGGTTACGACGTCCTGCGCCGCAGCGTCACTGCAGCCAGGCACAGCGCCACGATCGCGAAGCCCAGCACCACGAGCATGTCGCGAATCGCAGTGTCCGTCAGCTGCGGATGGGTGGCCACCTGCTGTAGTGCCTCCAATGCGTAACTGGCGGGCAAGATGTCGCTGATCCACTGCAGCCACGTCGCCATCAGGGCCCGGGGAGTGATGATGCCGGCCAGCAGGAACTGCGGGACCAACACCAATGGGATGAATTGCACGGCTTGGAATTCGGTGCGAGCGAACGCACTACACAACAGGCCCAACCCGACGCCCAACACGGCGTTGATGATCGCGATGATGAACACCCATACCGGGCTGCCCGCGGTGTGCAGACCCAACAGCCAGAACGACACCGCGCAGGCCACCGACGCCTGCACGGCGGCGGCGACCGAGAACGCTGTCCCGTAGGCGAGCAGCAGGTCCAACCGGCGCAGCGGAGTGGTCAGGATCCGCTCCAGGGTGCCCGAAGCGCGCTCACGCTGCATGGTGATCGACGTGATGATGAACATCACGAACAGCGGAAACAGACCCAACAGGATCAGGCAGGCGGTGTCGAACGGCGACGACGTGCCCGGACGGTGCGGGGCGTCCTCGAACATGAAGTACATCAGCGTGATGACCAGCACCGGCACCAGCAGGATCATCGCGACGCTGCGGCGGTCGGACGCGACCTGTCGCAGGATTCGCGCGGTAGTGGCGGTGTACGCGTGCGGTGCTATCCGGCTTGACGCGCGGTGCTGCGTCTGATGATGGACAGAAACGCTTCCTCCAGCGACGTGCATCCGGTGTCCTCTCGCAGTCGGGTCGGGGTGGTGTGCGCGATCAGGTGCCCGTCGCGCATCAGCAACAGGTCGCCGCAGTTGTCGGCTTCGTCCATGACGTGACTGGACACCAGCAGCGTGGTGCCGGCCTGGGCGAGGTCGCGGAACTGCTCCCACAGGTCTGCCCGCAGTACCGGGTCGAGTCCGACCGTCGGCTCGTCGAGCACCAGCAGCTGTGGTCGGCACACCAGCGCACAGGCCAGTGACGCTCGGGTGCGCTGGCCGCCGGACAGGTTGCCGCAATAGGCGGTGCGGTGGTCGCTCAGGCCGACCCGCTGGATGGCGTCCTCCGCGGCGCGCGAGTCGAATCCGTACAGGGACGCAAAATAACGGACGTTATCGATGATTCGCAGGTCGTTGTAGATCGTCGGGTCCTGCGGCATGTATCCCACCTGTTGGCGCAGAGCGGCTGATCCGGCCGGGCGGCCCAGCACCGTGACGACGCCTGAGGTCACCAGCTGGGTGCCGACGATGCAACGCATCAACGTGGTCTTGCCGCAGCCGGACGGCCCGAGCAGCCCGGTGATGGCGCCGCGGTCGATTCGCACGGAGAAGTCATGGAGGGCAGAACGTTTTCCCCGGACAACACGCAAGTGCTCGATCTCGACGACCGGTCTTGCACCGGCTGACGCTAATTCACCGTCCGATGAACTCATCATGTGATGAATATCCGCTTTCAGCGCCGTGCTGTCAATGGCTGGGCTTGCGATCACCCCTGTCGGGTTCGGTGGTGACCCGCTGCGCCCAGCTGCGCTGGGCTTGCGATCACCCCTGTCAGGTTCGGTGGTGACCCGCTGCACCCAGCTGCGCTGGGCTTGCGATCACCACAGGGCAGAATCTGTGCGGTGAAGGCGGACGAACTGGCGGTCGACCCGCTCGCCGCCGCCCACCGATTACTCGGGGCCACCCTGGCGGGCCGCGACGTCACTGCCGTCATCGTCGAGGTCGAGGCCTACGGCGGCGGGCCCGACGGGCCGTGGCCGGACGCCGCAGCGCACTCTTACCGGGGTCGCAACGGTCGCAACGCGGTGATGTTCGGATCCGCCGGACGGCTGTACACCTATCGCAGTCACGGGATTCATGTGTGCGCCAACGTCTCGTGCGGTCCGGACGGAACGGCGGCCGCCGTGCTGCTGCGGGCCGGGGTCATCGAGACCGGTCTGGATGTGGCACGGTCACGGCGGGGCCCCTTGGCGCCCGGCATTGCCCTGGCACGTGGACCCGGTAACTTGTGCTCGGCGTTGGGAATTGCTCTGTCAGACAACGGTATCGACCTGTTCGCCCCCGCCAGCCCGGTGCGGCTTACGCTCAACGACACCGCCGCCGGAGTGGCCGGGCCCCGGGTGGGTGTCAGTCAGGCCGCCGACCGGCCCTGGCGGCTGTGGCTGCCGAGCCGACCGGAGGTGTCCGCTTACCGGCGCAGCCCCCGCGCGCCCGCGCCGGGAGCCAGCGACTAATTACCCGGCGGTCGCCCGGCACCGCGACGCGCAGGTGCGAGAAGATCTATCACTGTGGGCACCCAGGCTTTCAAGTCTCGCAGCATCCTCGACGAGCTGAGCTGGCGTGGCCTGATCGCCCAGTCCACCGACCTCGACGCGCTGGCCGCCGAGCTGATCCGCGGGCCGGTGACGGTCTACGCCGGCTTCGACCCCACCGCGCCCAGCCTGCACGCCGGACACCTGGTGCCGTTACTGGCGCTGCGACGGTTCCAGCGCGCCGGTCACCGCCCGCTCGTGCTGGCCGGCGGCGCGACCGGCCTGATCGGTGACCCACGCGAGAGCGGTGAGCGGATGCTCAACAACGACGACACCGTCCTGCAGTGGACCGAGCGCATCCGCGGTCAACTGGAACGCTTCGTCGACTTCGACGACTCACCGACCGGCGCGATCGTCGAGAACAACATCACCTGGACAAGCGCTATGTCGGCGATCGAACTGCTGCGCGACGTAGGCAAACATTTCTCAGTCAACGTGATGCTCGACCGCGACACAGTCCGCCGGCGGCTGGAGGGCGACGGGATCTCCTACACCGAATTCAGCTACATGCTGTTGCAGGCCAACGACTTCGTCGAGCTGCACCGCCGCCACGACTGCGTGTTGCAGATCGGCGGCTCCGACCAGTGGGGCAACATCATCGCCGGGGTACGGCTGGTGCGCCAGAAGCTCGGTGCCACCGCGCACGCGCTGACGGTCCCACTGGTGACGGCCGCCGACGGCACCAAGTTCGGCAAGTCCACTGGCGGTGGCAGCTTATGGCTGGACCCAGATCTCACCAGCCCGTATGCCTGGTACCAGTACTTCGTCAACACCGCCGACGCCGACGCTGTGCGCTACCTGCGCTGGTTCACCTTTCTTTCCGCCGAGGAGCTGGCCGAGCTGGAGGAGGCGACGGCGTCACGCCCGCACGAGCGTCGCGCGCAACGCCGGCTCGCCCGGGAGCTGACGACGCTGGTCCACGGCGAGGCGGCCACCGAAGCC
>NZ_JBARMY010000238.1:0-12308 GCF_049802695.1 Mycobacterium sp. | reverse complement strand
CCGCTGACGCGCGGCTGGCTTGCCAGGTGCCGCGCGCCGAGGACGCGCTGCGGTAGAAGCCTCTTAGCTCGAGATCTTTGTCGCGCAGCGCGATCGCCGTACCGGGCGCCCGGTTGCGGTCTTCCTGAGCTTCCCGGCGGGCTTGCTCACGGGCCTCCACCAGCCGCTGACCGATCCGGGCGCCGAACGCAAGCTGAAAGTTCAGCCGGGCGGTGATCGTCGGCGTTGGTCGGTGCGCCCCGGAGGTGATGTACGAATCCGAGGCTCGCACCATCTGGACCACCAAGCTGGCGTACAACGCGTGGCTGGCGTCGATGTCCTCGGCAAACCCGTATGCGTAGACGAACGTCGAATTCGACGCCACGTCACATCGCACGTCATTGGCCGAAGCGATGACCACGAATAACTGGACGTAGGTCCGAAGTCCTCTGGCGCCCGCCGTCCCGATCGTGACCGTGCGCTGGACGGGGGCCTGCGCCTGGGTACGCGTGGCCGAGTGTGCCCGGGCCACCGCCAAGTCGATAGACGTCGCCGTGGCAAGCCGTTGCGCCGCGGCCATGAACGCCTCAGCCTCGTGATCGTTGTCGGTGCCTTCCGCCTGGCGCAGGAGGGCGGCGATGCGGGCCAGCATCTTGTCGTCGCTCATAGTCGCCAAACTACGTGACCGCTAAGACATTCCGGTGCGGCACGACCGGGGGCCATCCCGCTACGGGAGTCGTTGTTCACAGTCGGGCATTGATCCACGACTTGACGTCGTCGAGCACTTCGTTGCGCTCGGGCTCGTTGAACACTTCGTGGTACAAGCCCGGATACTCTTTGAGCTCGACATCCGGCGAGCCCACCGTCTCGACCAGCTTGCGACTGCCGCTGACATCGATCAGCCGGTCCTCCACACCGTGTACGACCAGCAGCGGCTTGGTCAGTGCGGCGGCCCGCTGCGGCATCGTCTCGCCGACGAGCAGCAGGGCGCGGGCGATGCCGGCCGGCACCTTGCCGTGATGCACCAGCGGGTCGCTGTCATAGGCGGCAACCACGGCGGGATCCCGGGAAACGGCTTTGGAGTCGAGTTCCTGCACCGGAAGCCCCGGCGCGACCGCGCCAACAGCTTTCGCGACCAGCGCCAACAATGGTGATAACCCGTGCTGCGCAGCCACCGCCGGACCAGACAACACCATCAGGTCGTAGTTGTCCGGACGCTCCACCCCGTAGGCGAACACGATGCCACCGCCCATACTGTGTCCGAGCACGATTCTCTTGCAGCCGGGATGTTCCTTGCCCGCGATGCCGACCAGCGTGTCGAAGTCGCCGGTGTATTCGGAGATGTCCTTGAGCAGCACCCGCTTGCCGCCCGAGCGGCCGTGTCCGCGATGGTCGAGCGCGTAAGTGACCAGCCCGGCCTCACCGAAACGCTGTGCAACGTGGTCGTAGCGGCGGGCATGCTCACCGAGCCCGTGCGAAAGGACTACTACCCCCCGCGGCGTTGTGGCCGGCGTCCAGACGTCGTAGACGATGCGCACGCCGCCGACCCCGTCGAAGTTCCGCTCGGTACGGGAGGTCATCAGGGCAGCGTAGACGGAAACCCCTCGCTTCTCGTCCGCCGCTCAGTCGGCGTTGACATAGGAGCCGCTGGGTACGGTGAAGTATGCCTGTCGAGGTCGAGGTTCGGCGCGCTGCTGATCGAGCGGTCACGAGGACTCCCTGGCTGAATTCGAGGCATTCCTTCTCCTTTGGTGACCACTACGATCCGGCCAACACCCACCACGGTCTGCTGCTGGTGAACAACGACGACATCGTTGAACCGCGCAGCGGATTTCACCGGCATCCGCACCGGGACATGGAAGTCGTGACGTGGGTGCTGCAGGGATCGCTGACGCATCAAGATTCCATCGGCAACCGTGGTGCCATCTATCCCGGCCTGGCTCAGCGCATGTCGGCTGGCAGTGGCATTCTGCACTCGGAGAAGAATGAGTCAGCCGGCGAGGCGGTGCGTTTCATTCAGATGTGGGTCATCCCTGATGAGCCGGGCATCTCTCCGAGCTATGAGCAACACGAGATCGCCGACGGACAACTGCGCGGAAACCTCGTTCCCATAGCCTCGGGCATCTCGGGCCGCGAGGCCGCGATCACTGTGCACAACCGTCATGCCGCCGTGCACGGTGCCCGGCTGGCGGCCGGCGAGTCTGTCGCCTTACCCGAAGCGCCGTACCTGCACCTGTTCGTCGCGCGGGGCCGGGTCACACTCGAGGGTGGCGGTGCGCTCGGGGAGGGTGACGCCGCTCGGTTCACCGGGTTCGACGGCGCGCTGGTCAGCGCCACCGAGGACACTGAACTGCTCGTGTGGGAGATGCATGCCGCGCTCGGTGGCTGAAGCGACTTCCCACGTCCGCTCAGTGGCGGAGTTGGCCACGCCGGCCGGTCACGCCCAGGTAGATGGCGATGAGGACGACGGCCAGGATGATGCCGACCAGAAACGGAATCACCGCCCACCCGCCGTTGGAATTGTGGTAGCCAAGGTTGTAGGTCAGCCATGACCCGAGGAACGCCCCGACGGCGCCCAAGATGATGGTCATGATGATTCCGATGTTTTGCTTACCCGGCATGATCAGCCGCGCAAGTGCGCCCACGATCAGTCCGACGATGAGGGCGCTGAAAATCGTTCCTATCATTGCTGCTCCTCTATCTTGAGGCGCCCGGTGGCGCCAACACCGATCGGGGTGCCCACTTAACCGGCCCGCCTAACTTTTCGCCGCGAGCACGACCACAGCGGCCGGAAACACACATAAGGTAGGCCAGACGAGAAGGAGCCTGCATGTCGCATGCGAAGCCCGAGCCCAAAGCACCCGGCCGAAAGGCGGCCGTAAAGCCCGGCCGAAGGGCGGCCGGAAAGCCCCGCCGAAAGGTTGGCGTCAAGCCCAGCCGCAAGGCCGAGGCAAGGCCCACCCGATCGGTGCGGTTCTGGGCGGCGCCGATCCTGATCAGCGTGGCGGTGTTGTCGGCGCTGGCGGCCCTCTATCTGGGTGGCATCCTGAACCCGACCACCAACCTGCGGCATCTTCCGATCGCGATCGTCAACGAAGATTCCGGTCCGACCGGGAAACAGTTCCTCAACGGCATGGTCGGCGGCCTCGACAAGGACAAGTTCGATGTTCGGATCCTGACGCCGCAAGCGGCCCAGCAGCAGTTGAATACGGCGGGCATCTACGGTGCGGTCGGCATAGCTCCGACCTTCTCCGCCAAACTGCAGGGCGTCGCACGGGCCGCGGTCAAACCGGGACCGGTCAGCCGGCCGGTCATCTCGGTGTTATCCAATCCACGCGCTGGCACGATGGGCTCTAATATCGCCAGCCAGGCGCTCAACCGGGCGGCCGCCGCTCTCAATCACAAGATCGCCAAACGGCTGATGGAGGAGGTAGCAGAGCAGACGCCTGGCGCTCGGCTTTCGAGTTCGGCGGCTGCGTTGCTGTCCAATCCCGTTGCTATCGAAAGTCAGGTCTACAAACCCCTTCCGGAAGGCACTGGCAGCGGCCTGTCGGCGTTCTACTACGCCCTGTTGCTGCTGCTGGCCGGATTCACCGGCAGCATCGTGGTCAGCACGCTGGTGGACTCCATGCTCGGCTACGTGCCGGCGGAATTCGGTCCGGTGTACCGATTCGCCGAAAAGGTCAAGATCTCCCGGTTCCGCACCTTGCTGATCAAGTGGGCTGTCACGGTGGTGGTGGCGTTGCTGACCTCGGCTGCGTACTTGAGCATCGCCAAGGGTCTCGGCATGCCTTTCGGGAACACCTGGGTGCTGTGGCTCTACGGCGTGTTCGCGATTGCCGCCGTCGGGATCTCTTCAACTTCACTCATCGCGGTGCTGGGCACAGTGGGTTTGCTGGTCAGCATGTTCATTTTCGTCATCCTCGGCCTGCCGTCGGCCGGCGCCACCATTCCACTCGAAGCCACGCCAACGTTCTACGGGTGGCTGGCCAAATTCGAGCCGATGCATCAGGTGTTCCTGGGCACCCGGGCGTTGTTGTATTTCAATGGGCGAGCCGATGCCGGCCTGTCGCAGTCGGTGATGCTGACCGCCGCCGGTTTGGTGATCGGACTTCTGCTGGGCGCCATCGTGACTCGCATGTACGACCAACGCGGTTACCACCGTATTCCGGCCGCCGCCGAGGCGTCCGCTACCACCGAACCGAGCGAAGGCACCGAACCGGCGGAGGCTGCGGAAGCCACGGAGACCGACGCGACGACGGCTGGCCCTGGCTTGACCGAGACCGCAGATCCGGAAGGCGCAGAGACGGCGGACAGTTGGGACACGACCGCCGACACAGCTGAGCCGGCGAAAGCGGACGCGTCAGGCGCCGATCACAGAACGGGTTGGGTCTGACAGGCCGGACCAAACCCGAAAGATCGATAGGCTCACCGCGACGATCGCGGCGGCCAGCGCGATCACCGGGGCAACGGTGATCCGAGACAGCGTCGCGGCGATGACCGCACCACCGCACATCGCCAACACGACGCTGTAGCGCAACTTTGCCCGGCTGCCGGTTCCTCCGGCGAGCCGACTGTCGAACCCTATGCCGACGATGGTGGTGGTCAGCACGGTGGTGCTGAGCTCTTGGATGCTAAATTGGCGAGCGGTGGCGGTGTGCAACTGCCATGTGCAGCAATGGTTTCGCTGAGGACACCGCGCCGGGTCGCTACAGCCGCGGTGTGAGATCCAGCGAAGTGATGGTGTTCATCCTGGTCACCAACCACCGTGCGCGATCGCGCTTCATGAAAAGCCGGTAGGACAGGTATTTCAGCGAGGGGATGTTCTTGGTCATCGGGCTCGTCGAGGTGCTGTTCGTGTAGACGATGGCGACGGCGTCGGAGCCCTCGAGCGACTCGACCGCCGCCCCGGTGACCACCGTGTCGTTCGTGACCTGAGCTTGCTTGTTGGGCGCGACGAGTGCGTCGACGAATCTGCGGTACTGGGCTTCGAAGTCGCCGGTGAGATAGAGCGACGCCCGATCGGCGAGCTTATCGAGGTTGTCCGGAGTGTAGGTCCACAGCGTGGTGATGGCGTTGGCCGCGGTCCGCGCGACCTTGAGTTTGGTCTGCACTTGCGCGCGATCTGCCAGGTATGGCTGAACCATGGCGCCTGCAAACGCTGCTGACCCGACGAACAGAGCGGCAGCGACGAGGACCACGGCGACAAGCCACCTGCCTACCGGCCGTCTTGACTGCGGCGTCTTTTCGCTTAGATCGGCTGTTTCGGGGGCTGCTTGGTCGCCGTCCTCGGCGGCTGGAGTCGTGGCAAGGTCGAGGTCGGGAGCGGATTCCGTTGCCCCTTGCCCTGTTTCGTTCCCAGTAGCTCCATCCGGGAGCGCAGCAGCGGCGCGGTGTCCCTTACGCCGCCGCCCAAGCCGTCTCAGCGACCGAGTCTTCGACGGTCTCCGCGGAGCCTCGTCTTCGACTGCGGACCCTTCCGATTCCGGCTGCCCGGTCTGAACCGCGTCGGTTGCGACGGCTGATTCGGCCTGCTCGTCTTGGTCGCGGATTTCGGTCAGATCACCTGTGACAGGTTGCTGATCTTCCACGCGTTCCCTTCCTGCTTAGCCGTCGCCACCCAACGACCTGTGTTGTCGAAAAGCTGCTTCCCGTCCGGAGCCTTCGATGTGACTTCGGTAGCCACCAAGACGTTGGCGCTGCCGTCGTCATTCCACCGTTCTAGGCCGGCGTCGAGGACGGTACCCGTGGTCCGTTCGCCTCTGGCGATCTGAAACAGTATTTCGTTGGCGCTGTCCTGAAATTGCTTCTGGAAGTCGCCGGTTGCCTGAGTCAAAACCCGATCCACATAGTCATTCGCGTGGTACGGATCGACCGAAGCGAACTCCGTCATGAACGACGACACATAGCTCAGCACAGCACGATCCTTCTCCGCTGCCGAATCGCTGCGGAGGTGCGAAACCAGCATCAGGGCGCTGCTCGTGAGCGCACCTACCATCAACAGCGCGGCGACCGTGAAGAGCAGCGGGATCCTCAGCGGGCGCGACGGTTCGCGGATTCGATGCAGCCATTGCCGCGACCGCGGCGACTGCGAAGCCGGTGCGGCCAGCAGTGATTGCTCACCGGGTCGAATCTTTCGACGCGGGCTCATTTTCCGCCCGCCGCCGGCTTCGGTTTCGTTACCACAGTCAGATCGTCTACCCGCCAGTGGCCGTTCGCGGCCTTCGCGAAGCTCACCCGCACGGTTGCGGTGATGTACCGCTGCTCCGATGCAAGGCCCCGTTCGCCACGCAGGAACAACAGCATCGACGCACGATCCGGCGTTGCGGATCCCAGCATTGCGGCGTTAGCGACGAAGTACTGATTCAGGACGGGGTGCTTCTGCACCGCTTCCTGCTGCTTGATCAACTGCTGGCGATATTTGTCGGTGGTCAGCGACTGAGCGCGCGCGAAGTCGTCCTGCATGGTTTTCGGGTCATAGGACAGCATCTCGGCGACGATTCTGGGCCCCTGCGCCGTTATCTGGTCGGACGCCTGCTTAATCGCCCGCTGATGCCAGTACACAACCCCATAGGACGTCGCCGCACCGATCAGACACAGCGACGTCGCGGCCAGCACCATAACGATGTTCAACCGCCGCACGCGCTGTGGCAGCGCACGTTCCTCGACGACTCGCACCTCGGTCCGTAATAGCAGATCAGCGAAAGTCCGCCGCCGTTGATCCCACAGCGGCCAAAGCCAACCCAGGAACACCGACATTGTGTCCAGCAAGTGAGCCAGGTCCCGCGCCAGCAGCCGCCACGGGCCGACGGCCATTCCATCCCGCCGGACAACGGCGATGTTGACATTGGCGCGACCCAGGCTCCATCCGATCACGGTCGGCAGCAGTAACCGGTTCACCATCATCGACAGGATGACCAGGCCCGCGATGACACCACAGGTCCACCACCACACGCCGCGCACCGGCACCGTCATGAAGACCAACGCCATCGTCGCCACGACGGCAACACCCGGTACGAGGTCTATGACAAACGACCATGCACGCAGGTGCCACGGCGCCTCGGGGCGAACTCGTGCTGCTTTCGGGATGGCCGGCGTTGTCTTCGTCTCCTCGACCACCGCCGTCACTTCGCCACCTGATCGAGCTTGGAAATCTTGTACTGACCCTCAGCAGGTGACATCGTCACCCGCAGTCGGAAACCCTGCTCTTGATTTTGCGCCTCGACGTTCGACACTCTGGTGCGCAGTGCTACCAACACGTCGACCGAACCGTCGCTGTTGTTTCGCTCCACCGCCGCACGCATGTCTGAAACCTGAACATGAACGTTGGCGGCTTGATAGGCCTCTGTGAGCATCCCGCTGTACAGCGCGGCCTGCGCACCGAAATCTCCGGTGGAGCATTCGATGATCCGGCGGGCGGCATCGGCCATGGCAGCTGTGTCAGGCGCCTGCGTCGCCGCCACACAGTCCTCGGCGGCCCGTAAGGCCGCGGCGTCGTCGCGGGCAGTGGCCTGGCTTTGCCGGTAGTACTGCAATGCGACGTAGCCGCCGGCACCGGCGCCGCCGGCCAGCAGGAGAAGGAGCACCGTGACAGCGACCAACCAACCGCGGCCCAGGCGCGATCCGGAATGCACGGCGCTGACCGCCGCGACAGCCTCGTCACCTTGTTCGCCGTCAGGCGCTGCGCCCGCCTCGGCGGCCGTCCCCGGCGTCACCTCGGTGCTGGACTGGTCGGCTCCGCCCTCGGAATCTTTCAATTCCCCGGGCGTCACCTCGGTGCCGGTCTGGTCGGCTCCGCCCTCGGAATCTTTCAGTTCCTCGGGCGTCACCTCCGAAAGCGACGAGTCGTCGGCATCGGTGAGGTTCAGCCGGCTGCTGGCGCCAGCATCTCCTTCCATCCGTCGTCTCCTGTATTACTCGAGTTCTGGACCGCGTACTTCACGCCGTCCGGCCCTATCAATTCACCGCTTTGCGGACTGTAGATCGCCGTGGGTGGACCGCCTGGAGTGTAGACGCAAGGGTTGGGTTGCTGCCCGTTGCACTGCACCGTACCGGAACCCGGCCGTTGCAAGGGATCGCTCACCGGAGGTGGCGTTCCCGGCACTCTGTCGGCGGGCGCGGGGTTGAGGCCGGTGTCGACCGAGGGCGCCTGCTCCACTATTCCCGGCGTAATCGGCTGATCACAGCGGGCACCCGGTGCCGGACAGTTCTTGATCTGGTTGGGGTCCCCGTACCACGGATTGGTGCCCAATGGAACATAGGGTTTGGGGTCGCGGCACTCCTTCGGCGACGCGGCCCGCTTCCCGGGCACATCGACACACGGGAAGTTGCGTGCCCCGCGGACGCCGTTCGCCGGAGTGTCCTTCGGAATCTTGCAGTAAAGCCCCTTCGGCACCGGCATATCGTTGGTGTCCGCCGGCGAGCGCCATTGCGACGCCGGAATGAAGCCGGTCAGACACGGTGGCGGCTGGTTGATCGTCGTCGCCACGTCGAGCGCAGCGAGCGGGGGGGACGGGAACGGCGCGGCTACGGTCTCCGCGATCGACGCGCCTTGCGGCAGAAACACGACCAATTGTTCGACATTGTTGCGGTAGCGCTTGAGCATTTCGAGGACGATCGCCAGATTGGCCAGCGTCTGTGGCAGCGCCTCCCGCACGTCGCCGAACGCCCCGGCCACCTGATCGGCAGTCGGTGCCGCCTGGGTCAGAATGCTGCGCACGTGCCCGTCGTTTTGCGCGGTTTGGGCGGCCAAACTGTCCAGGTTGCGCGCCCAGCGCTCGATCGAACTGCCCGAGTTGACCTGGCTGTCCAAGATCGGTGTCGAATTCTGAATGACGTCGTCGACGTTATGGATATTGGTGTCGAAGTCCTTGACGATAGCCTGGGTCGAGTCGACCAGCCGTTGCAGTGCGGGGCCCAAGCCGCCGACGGATTGAGCCGTCTCGTCCAACAGCGCGCTGATCTTGTCCTTGGGCAGTACGGACAGACCCTTGTTGGCGGCGTCCAGCAACGGCCCGATCTGAGCCGGCACGGTGCTTTTGGTGATGGTCTGTCCGGCGGAAAGATACTTGCTCGGGTTGCGCGGCGAGGTCAGATCGAGATATTGCTCTCCGACCGCCGATACCGAGTGCACGTTGGCGATCGCATCGATCGGAATCTTGTAGCGGCTGTCCATGCTCATCGTCGCATGCGCGCCCAGTTCGGTCGGTTGGATGTCGGTGACCTTGCCGACCGTGATGCCGCGGTAGGTGACGTTCGCGGTTTTGTACAAACCGCCCGATTCCGGCAGATCCGCCTTCAGCGTGTACCGGCCGACACCCACCAACGTCGGAATCTGCAGGTAGTAGACGCCTAGCACGAGCACCGCAATCACCGACATGCCGACGAACAAAATCAGCTGGCGCCGGACAAAGGGAGTCATCAGCAGTTCCTATCCGCTCTTTCAACCAACGGCCCCCCGGGAGCGTCGTTCGGGTTAGGCGTGTAGCGGACGTCCGGAATCATCGTTTCCGGATCGCGACCGAACGACTGCTCGAGCGCTCGCAATGAACCGGACAGCCCCGTACCGGTCAAAAACGCGTTGTCGGCGGCGCTATAGGTCACGTCGAGCGTGATCGAGATGTTGTAGTAGTCGCCCCGGAACGTCTTGGGAGCGGTGTCGACGTCGAACGGCTGGGTGAGAAGGATCTTCAACGCGCCGAGCAGGTCGGGTGAAGCACGGCCAAGCTCCTTCAACGGGCACTGCAGAGCCTGCAGATCTGTGTGCAGGTCGCCGCGCACAGCGCCCAAGTATTGCGCAGCGGCACCGGTGACCCGGCCCAACGCATCGGCCGCGTTGATCAACAGATCCTGATAACGCTTGTCCGCCAGGTGTTTGATCAACGGCGGGACATCCGTCAACACCCGATCGATGACGTCGGCACGAGTGCCGACGTAGGCCAGCAACCTGTTCGTGGAATCGATGGCGTGGTTGATGTCGTCACGTTGCTCGTTGACCTGGCGGGTGAACGTGTCCAATTTTCCGAGGAACGCGCGAATCTGGTCGCCGCGGCCGGAAACGATGCTGTTGACCTCGTTCTGGAGCACTTCCAAGTTCGGAATTCCGCCGCCCCGCAGGATCATGGCGAGACTGGCCAGAGTTTGCTCAGTAGACGGATACGACGACGAGTTCTTCAGCGGAATGGTGTCGCCATTTTTTAACAGCTGAGGAGACGGATTGGCCGGCGCGGCTAATTCGATGTGTTGGGACCCCAGCAGGCTGGTTTGGCCGATCTTGGCGGTCGCATTTTTCGGCAGCTTGACACCCTTGTTCAAGCCCAGCGTCAGGGTGGCGATCCAGTTCTTCAGCTTGATTTCGCGGATTGAACCGACGAATACGTCGGCCACCTGGACACGGCTGTTGCCGTTTATGGCCAGCGTGTCCGGCATCTGCACGTAGACGGTGTAGGAGCCGGATTCGTTGCCCGGGCCGCCCGGAATCGGCACGTTGGAGATGCCTCGCCAGCCACACGAACTCAACATCAATGCCGCTGTCGCCAGGACCAGCCCGTGCCGACCCCAATGACGAAGACGTGATGTGGCGTTCACCGCCCACGGCTTGGCTGTGTTTTTCACGCTCGCAGCGCCCCTTGCGCGTCTCACTGGCCCGCTCCCAATTCGGCGGACAGTGGCGGACCAGCAGGTGCCGGCCCTGGCCCTGGCGTCGGTGCGACCGGTCCCGGCCGCACATCGGGGCCAGGCGACGGTGGTGGTATCGGCGCGGGATGGTCGGGCTGGCCGATATAGGGCAGCGGACCCGGTTGTTCGTCGTAGGCGTTCGGATAGCCGGGCGGGGTCTGCAAGTTGGATTGCACCGGCGGGATGTCCGGGCCGCCCATCAGTTCGCCGAGAGATTCGGGGGTCAGCAGTCCCGCAGTGATCGGGCCGACCTTCTGACCCTGCATGCCGGGTGCGGTGACCCAACCCGGTTGGGTGTTCTTGTGCGACGTCGGAGTGTCCGGCGACCAGATTCCCGGAACGGTGGTGTCCTTGTACCCGTTCGGCGGCTGCAGCCGCGGTTCGGAGTAGGCGATCTCCTTCGGTGTCGTCTCGGCGGTCGAAAACAGGTTGAGGCCGAACGGCAAATAGTTGAACTTGATCGCATCGAGGATCGGCCCGAGGTACTGCGCACAAAGTTCGGCGGATTCCTGGTAGCCGAGCCGGCTGCCCGCCTGGATCGTGCTGCAGAGGAACTGCATCGGGTTGGCGAAGTTCACGATCGCCGGGATGGCGACGATGGCGCCATGCGACGGGTGATAAATGGTGTTGAGGTTCGCCGCCCCCGTCGGCGCGGCGTGCAGGAGGGTTTCCAACCCGTCCAGCGATTCGGGTTGAACCAGTGTCGTGGTCACCTCGGCCAGGTTGTTGATGTCGTGCGTCAGCACTTCGCGGTTTTTGGCGAAAAACGGCCGCACGGTGGACAGCAGACCGTCGAACTGCTGTTGCGCGTTGGCAAGGTCCTGGTCGGAATGGGTCAGCCGGTCGGTGAACTGCGCCAAGTTCTGATTCAGCGCGACGAATTGTTGGTCGTCCTGGTGCAGAGCGTTGACGAACAGCGCCAGGCTGCGCACCACCGCGAAGAAGTCGCCCCGGCCTTCGTTCAGCGCGTTCAACGCCCGCGACAGGTTGCTGAAGGCGGTGTTCACCTCCTTGCCCTTGCCGGCCAGCCCGTCGGCGAACGACTCGATGACATCGCCGAAGGGCCCCTTGGGCTGCTGAGGCGTCGGGCCGAGCTTGGAGATGATGTTGGAGATGCTGTCCCGCAGCTCGTCGAACTCGGTCGGCACCTGGGTGCGCTCGATCGGGATCACCGCGTTTTCCGCCATTACCGGGCCACCTTTGTAGACCGGTTCCAGTTGCAGCGTGCGCGACGCCACCAGCGTGGGGTTCAGCACCACCGCCGAGGCGTTGGCAGGCACCTTGTACTTACCCAGATAGTGGAAGGTCACTTTCATCTTGTCGCCGGCCGGCTCGATCTTGTCGATGGCGCCCACCCGGAAGCCCATGATCTGAACCTTGTCTCCGGGATACAGCGCGTTGGCTTCCGGGAAGTAGGCGACGACGGTGTTGTTGATCAACTTCTGGTACAGCTGCCAGCCGACGAACGCGGCGACCAGAGCCAACACGGCAATCACCGATGCGATGATCACCGATGCCCGGGACAGCTTCGGCAGCGGCAGGTTGCGGAGATCGAAGATCGTGCTCAATTCTGACTACCTCCCTCCGCGCCGCTACCACCAGTGCCGCCGGGGTTGATGAACGGCGCCGGAAGCTGGGGCCCGGGCCCGGGC
>NZ_JBARMY010000237.1:0-11122 GCF_049802695.1 Mycobacterium sp. | reverse complement strand
CTTCGTTCAGGTCGGCGGCGATGACCCGGTCACCCCGGGCGGCCAACCCGAGCGCGATCGCCTTCCCGATGCCGGAGCCGGCACCGGTGACGACCGCGATCTTGGTGCTCATCTTCGATTCCTTGTCAAGCGGTGACGTAGCGGGCGAAGTCGGCGGGATGCTTCTCGGCGAACGCCCGCGCGCTCTCTTTCCCTTCTTCGGTGTGCACGAAGATCTCCAACGCCGACATCGCCAGGTTTCACAGGCAAGGCGACTCCTCGGTCCGAGGATGAATCATCGTTCAATCAGCATGAACGTACATTCACAAAAGCGGCGAGGTCAAGCGCGATTGCCAACGATCGACGGGAACCGAAACCAGCCAGGGGAACTGGGATTCACTCTTCGGGCGAGACTCTTTCGCATCCGATTGCATTCGAGGCATGACGTCGTGATGTTCAGATCGATATCCGCAAACCGTCCAGCCGACTATTAGCTGTCGCGGACAAAGGGTGCGGGCGGTGAGACCTCTGGTCGATCTGCACGATGACGGTGCGGGCGACGGCGACACACCGGTCGGTCTGAAACAGTCCCTGCTGCAAAGTGAACGAACTGCGGCCTACCGATTGGACCTTGGTGCCGATCGCGACTTCACCTGGCCAGGTCATCTCGTCTCGGAAGTCAAGCTCGAGTCGCGCGATCACGAACGACATGTCGGGTTCGACCAGCGGCTCGTTCGCGTCGTACAGCAGCTCGACGCGGCCGGTTTCGAGAGCGGTCGCAAAGACGGCGTTGTTGACGTGTCCTTGTCGGTCGGTGTCTGCGTAGCGCAACTTGTCGTAGGCGTGCAGCGGGTACTGCGTCAGAAGGGGCGCGTCGTTCATTGCCGTGTCCTTTTCTCCTGGCGAATGGATTCGCGTCAGCGTCTCATTGCAGCCTTGAGCCCAGTCAAGCTCAGCTGCTAATTCACCGGGACGGCGACCGGTCGCCGGTGACGCGCCCGCCGGCGACGGCTCGAGAACCGGTGAGGCCGGCGACGATGTGATCGGACACGAAACGCCGCACCGCACGCGGATTGCCCAGATTGACGCCGATCGGTGGTAGCAGCTCGAAGCTGAACAGCAACCGGATGATCCATTCACTGGCGCGGGCCCGGTCCACGCTGTCGTCGACTTCCCCGGTGCGTTGCGCCGCTTTGACCAAAGGCTTCCACAGTTCGACGGAGCGGCGCATCAGTTCATCACCGCCTTGCTCCAGTAGGAGGATGAGCAGGCTCTGATTGAGGCCTCGTGGTGTCGAGCGCGAGTCCTGCCGATGTCCGCATATCAGCACCGCGGCTGCCGCGACCTGCTCGGCCAGGGTGGCTTCCTTGCCGACCGCGGTGGCCATGGTTTCGATGAAAGCTTCGGCCAGCCGGTTGAGTGCGATGGCGATGGCATTCTCGCGGGTCCCGAGCGCGTTGTGGACGGTGCCGCGCGAGACGCTTGCGGCCTCAGCGACGGCGGTCAGGCTGAATCGCCTCGGTCCGAGGTGCCGCAGCGTGTCGGTGGCGGCCACCGATAGAGCAGTGGGATCCGGCTTGGGCACTTGAACAGGATATCGATTTGTGTTCAATACGACGGCATTGTTGGTAAGTTGGGTCGGTAACCGTGGCCACCAAGTCAGGAGTTGGTCGTGTTCGACCTGAAGATCATTGGTGGCATCGTCGTCGACGGCACCGGCGCCGACCGCTATTTCGCCGACGTCGGTATCAAGGACGGCCGAATCGTCGAGGTTCACCGGCGAGCCGGTGCCGATGATCCCGGTCTCGGCGGCGAGGCCGCGGAGACCATCGACGCGACCGATCGCGTCGTCGCTCCCGGCTTCGTGGACATTCACACGCATTACGACGGTCAGGTCAGCTGGGACAGTCTGCTGGAACCGTCGAGCGGCCACGGGGTGACGACGGTGGTCACCGGCAACTGCGGCGTCGGCTTCGCTCCGGTCACGCCCGGCCGCGAAGAATGGCTGATCAAGCTGATGGAGGGCGTCGAGGATATTCCCGGCACTGCGCTCACCGAAGGTATCTCATGGGAGTGGGAAAGCTACCCCGAATACCTTGACGCGATTGGTAATCACAACTACTCGGTGGACGTCGGAAGTCAGGTGGCGCACGGGGCGATTCGCGCCTACGCGATGGGCGACCGCGGCGCTCGCAATGAACCTGCCACTGCCGAGGACATCGCGACGATGGGTCGACTCGTGCAAGAGGCGATCGAAGCCGGTGCGCTGGGATTCTCCACTTCGCGGACCATCGCGCACCGGGCGATGGACGGCGAACCCGTCCCCGGGACCTTCGCCGCCGAGGATGAACTATTCGGCCTGGGCCGCGCGATGGCCGCCGGTGGCAAAGCGGTGTTCGAACTGGCCCCGCAGGGCGCCGCAGGCGAGGACATCGTCGCGCCCAAGAAAGAACTCGAGTGGATGCAGCGCCTGAGCGCCGAGATCGATCGGCCGGTGTCGTTCGCGCTGATCCAAGTCGACGCCGACCCGAATCTGTGGCGGGAACAGCTCGACATATCGGCCGCCGCACACGACGCCGGTAGCCGGCTGCACCCACAGATCGCGGCACGGCCGTTCGGCATGTTGCTGGGCTTCCCCGGCCATCACGCCTTCACCCACCGGCCGACCTACCGCAGGCTGAAAAAAGGTTGCAATCGCGAGGAATTAGCGCAGCGTCTCGGCGAGCCGGCGGTGAAATCCGCGATACTCGCGGAGGACGACCTGCCGATTGATCCGACCGCGCAGTTCGACGCGATGTTCTTGCTCGTGCAGCATTCGCTGCACCGCCTCTACGCCCTGGGCGATCCGCCGGACTACGAGCCGACGCCCGACCGCACTGTCGCTGCCATCGCCTCGCAGCGCGGTGAGGACCCGCCGGCCACGCTGTACGACCTGATGCTCGAGGCCGACGCCGGTGCGATGCTCATGCTGCCGTTCTTCAATTACGCCGACGGCAATCACGACGCCATCCGGGAGATGATGACCCACCCCGCCGGTGTGCTCGGCCTTTCGGACGGCGGTGCGCACTGCGGGTTGATCTGCGACGCGTCCTTTCCAACTTTTCTGCTCACGCACTGGGCCCGGGATCGCTCCCGCGGTCCGAAGTTGTCACTGGAATACGTGGTGCGTAAGCAATCTCGCGATACCGCAGAGCTTTTCGGACTGACCGATCGCGGGACGATCAAAGTCGGCAAGAAAGCCGACGTCAACGTGATCGACATGAGTGCGCTGACCCTGCATCCCGCGCGGATGGCATACGACCTGCCGGCCGGCGGGCAGCGGCTGGTCCAAGGTGCAAGTGGTTACGCCGCAACGATTGTCAGCGGAACGGTGACTCGCCGCGACAGCGCCGACACCGGCGCGCGACCGGGCCGGCTGGTACGCGGCACCCGCTGACCCCACCCGCCGCGGGACAGCACGACCAACCGTATTCCGAAGTGCGCGATAGTTGCCGCGGAAGAGGCCGTCGGCGCACTCACCTCATTCTGAAAGGGTCGTCACGGGACAGACGCGCATTGTTAGTCTGCCGGCCACCCAGCGGCGGCCAGGGGGCCTCGAATGTTAGGTCGAGCAGATTCACACCGGCTTGTCGGCATCCAGTAGGAAGTCGGCGACGATTGCGGCCATGTCATCGATGGCGTTGCGCGGCATGACTTCGAAACCGTGGGTGCTCAGCGTGGGCAGGCAGAGCAGCCCCGCGCGCGGCGTCAGCCCGTTGGCCTTGGCATGCGAGGCGTCCGACATGAATGCGCCCAGCGTCGCCGGTTGAGGCGCGAGTCCACGGTGGGTGGCGATTCTCATCAGCCGGTCGGCGACGTCTTTGTCGTAGACGCACAACGCATCGCTGTAGGCGATGATCGGACCGCCGGTGACTGTGGTCGCGTATTCCCGCTCGGTGGGACCGACCTCCAAGGCCAGCGTGAGTCTTCCGGGCAGCGTCGCGCTGGTGTAGCAGCCGCCCACCCCGCCGATCTCCTCGTCGGTGGTGAACACGAGATAAGCGTCTTCGGCCGGTCGTCGCCCCGACTCACGCAGCAGGCGAGCGGCGCGCAGCAGCGCGGTGACCGCGGCGCGGTCATCGAGGAAGTAGGCGCCGACGTAATTTCCGAACTCGACCAGATCTCTCTTGCTGCGATCGACGCACACCCGAGTGCCCGCATGCACGCCCGCGGCGGACAGGTCTTCGGGGGTGCGGCCGGTGAAGACGTAGACGTGTTGCCAATCCAGCGCCCGGTCGCCCTGATCGGGTTTGGTCTCCCAGATCCGCGGGCTTTCCTTGGTGGTGTGCTCGGAGCCCAGGGTGAGCACCGCGGTGAGCATGTCGTGGTCGCCGAGCAAAGCGACCGGGCCGAGCCCGAAGTTGCCCGGGTACATCACCCCCAGCTGGGTCAAGTGCAGCGTGCCATCGGGTTCGACCCGCTTGATCAGCATGCACAGCTCATCCATATGGGCCAGCACCCGTGTCCCGGCACTAGGCCCAGGGGTGGATTTCACCCGGTGCGAGAGGTCGCGCACCGCAGCGTCGTTGGGACTCTCCGCGGCCGAGATGTAGCCGATCAGATTGCCGGCCTCATCGGTCCACATGTCGTCGACGACAGGCTCCAGTTCGCGGGCACACACGGCACGTACCGCGTCTTCCTGCCCGCCCGGTCCGTACGTCCACAACAGTTCCTGCAGCAGAGTGTCGGTGGAGTCGCGTTCGCGCTGCGTCATCAGAGTCCTTTCGGTCACCGGTAACCGTATGGTGGCGCGATCGCCGCTCATCACGTCGGGGGCATGGAAACGGCTCCCAGTGAAGTCCCAGCTAACTGGTACGAGACCATTCCCGGGATACCTCAAATGGCAGGTGCAGGTGCGCGTGGCTTGACCATCGCCGCCCCTCGCTACGGCTTTTAACCCAGGGTGATGGCAACCCCGCCGGCCGCCGGCTGACCGCTTAAGGTCACCTCATGCGACCGCAGCACAGCCCAGGGTGGCTGAGCCTGGACGTCGTCAGCGTGCTGATGTTTTGCGCGGTCGGACGGCGCAGCCACGAGGAAGGCGTCGATGTCACCGGCGTGGCAGCGACGGCCTGGCCGTTCCTGGCCGGAACGGCCCTCGGATGGTTGTTGTCGAAGGCTTGGCGACGCCCGACGGCGCCGGCTCCGACCGGTGTGACCGTGTGGCTGAGCACAGTCGTCGCCGGGATGTTGCTGCGTAAAGCCAGCGCAGCTGGTGTGGCCGCCAGCTTCGTTGTGGTAGCGGCCTCGGTCACCGCGGTGCTGCTGCTCGGCTGGCGGGCGGTCGTCGAGCTGACCGCGCGGCGGCGCGTGGACAGGTGAGTGATGTCGAGAACCGAAGGCGATACCGGCCTGATAGCGGCGACGCTGGCGGCGACAGTCCGCGCTGGTCCCGACGCGTTGTGACCGCTGTGCGGAATGTGTTCGCATCGAAGACGTTAGACAGTTGAGTGATGCACCGATCTCTGCCGTTTGTGTCGTCCGTCGGCTTGCAGTTCGTGACGGCCGGTCAAGACGATCCGCTGGCGCGGCCACTGCTCAGCGAGCTGGCTGTTGAGTATGCGCAGCGCTACGACAACACCCAGGCGGCCGTCCTGACCTGGTTGCAGAGTTATCCGGCCGCGGAGTTCGCCCCACCCGACGGCGACCTGCTGATCGGTGTGATCGACGGTGCGCCGGTCACCGGCGGCGCGTTCCGGCGTTTCGACCACCGGACCGCTGAGCTCAAACGGATCTGGACCGACCGTGCTCACCGCCGTCGCGGTTACGCGAAGGCGCTACTGGTGCAGTTGGAAGCCCGGATCATCAGCCGTGGCTACCGTCGGGTGTATCTGACGACGGGCAACCGCCAGCCCGAAGCCGAGGCACTCTACGAGGCGAGCGGGTATACCCGACTGGTGGAGCCGCTGCCGTCGAGCGAACCGGTGTTCCCTATCGCGTTCGTCAAGGATCTGCCGTGGCCGCGCAGCTGACGCTGGGTGTCGGGCTCGACGGGTACGGCTGGCACCCCCACGCCTGGCGCACCACGTTGGCCGCCGAGCCCGGCACAGCGTCGGTGCTGTCCGGACGGTATTGGGCCGAGTTGGCGGCGACCGCCGAGCGGGGACTGCTGGACTTCTTGACCATCGACGACACCCTCATGCCGCAGAACGGCCGCCGCGAACAGATCTCCCCGCGACGGCTGGCCGGCCGCGCCGACGCTGTCCTAGTCGCGGCCCGCATCGCCCCGGCGACTCGGCACATCGGGCTGATCCCGGTGGCCACCGTGACCCACACTGAACCGTTTCACGTGTCGAAAGCCATTGCCACGCTGGACTATGTGTCGCACGGGCGGGCGGGTTGGCAGCCCAGAGTGAGCTCGACCGCGCACGAAGCCGCACTCTTCGGGCGGCGCAACGCAGCCGAGTCAGCCGAGGACCTGTTCGACGAGGCCACCGATTTCGTCGAGGTGGTCCGGCGGCTCTGGGACAGCTGGGAAGACGACGCGGTGATCCGCGATGTCTCGACTGGTCGCTTCGTCGACCGCGACAAGCTGCACTACATCGACTTCGTCGGCAAATACTTCTCAGTCAAGGGCCCGTCGATCACGCCGCGCCCACCGCAGGGCCAGCCGGTGGTGGCCGCGCTGGCGCACGCGGCGCGCATCTACGAGTTCGCAGCGGCCGGCGCCGACGTCGTGTTCATCACCCCGACCGACGACGCCGCGATGCGCACGATCATCGACGAAGTGCGGCACGCCCGGGGTGAGCACTTGAAGGTCTACGCCGACGTGGTGGTGGCTTGCGGCGGCGACACAGACGGATTCGTGTCGGACGCACTGATTTTCACCGGCGGGGCGGCGGCACTGGTCGATCTGCTGTTGCGTTGGCAAGAGCTCGGGGTCGACGGCGCCCGGCTGCGGCCGGCGGTCAACGCCACCCACCTTCCGGTAATCGTCGACGAGGTAGTGCCGCTGCTGCAGCGCGCCGGAGTGTTCCGCACCGAATACCGCGACGGTGAAACCCTGCGCGAACGGCTGCACTTGGCTGCGGCGCCGAATCGGCATGTGGGAGTGGGCCGGTGAACCACGTTCCGCTCTCGGTGCTGGACCTGGCGCCGATCAGCGCCGGCAGCGACGCGGCGACCGCGCTGCGCAACACCGTGGATTTGGCTCAACACGCCGAGCAGTGGGGCTTCCGGCGCTACTGGGTCGCCGAACACCACTTCGTCGGTGTCGCCAGTTCATCGCCCGTGGTGTTGATCGGCCAGATCGCTGCGGCCACCAGCCGCATCCGGGTCGGAGCGGCCGCCGTGCAGTTGGGCCATAACACACCTGTTGCGGTGGTGGAAAGTTTCGGCATCCTCGACGCCTTCTACCCCGGCCGCATCGACTTGGGGCTGGGCCGTTCCGGGCATCGTCGGGTCGAAAGCCAGAAGCCCGACAAGTCCAAGCAGCCCCGGCAACCCAAACCACCACGGGAATGGCACGAGGTCGACGGTGTGGTGATTCCACCGCCGTTCGACCTGCGCAAGATGCCCAACCTGGAGCGGACGTTGGCGACCATGTCGATCCTGCAACAACCCGAAGCGCTCACCCCGGACTTCGACGAGCAGGTCGGTGACATCGTCGCACTGCTGGACGGCAGCTACCGCACCGAAGGATTCGACGTGCACGCGGTGCCGGGGGAGCGGGCCGGCCTGACACCGTGGATCTTCGGCAGCAGCAAGGGTCAAAGCGCACACGTCGCCGGAGCGCGCGGCCTGCCGTTCGTCGCGAGTTACCACATCACGCCGGCCACCGCCCTGGAGGCGGTCGAGGCTTACCGCATAGCTTTCCGGCCATCGGCGCAGCTGTCCGACCCTTACGTGGTGGTGTCGGCCGACATCGTCGTCGCCGACGACACCGTCACCGCTCAGCACCTGGCATCGAGCTACGGCGCGTGGGTGCACTCGGTCCGATCCGGTGGCGCCATACCCTTCCCGGCTCCGGATGACGTGCCCCCGCTGACCGCCGAGCAGCAGGAAGCGGTCCGCGACCGCACCGCAACGCAATTCGTCGGCAACCCGGACGAGGTCGCCGAGCGGCTCGAGGCGCTGCAACGCGTTACCGGCGCCGACGAGCTCGTCGTCACTTCGGTCACCCATCGGCACGAGGACCGGTTGCGCTCGCATGAGTTGATCGCCAAACGCTGGGGACTGACCGAGTGAGTGTCCGAGAAGGCGAGCTCCGCAAGCCGGTTCACCTGGCAGCTCACTTTCCCGGAGTCAACAACACAACGGTGTGGACGGACCCCGACGCCGGCAGCCAGATCGAGTTCGACTCGTTCGTGCGCCTGGCCCGCACCGCGGAGCGCGGCCTGTTCGACTTCTTCTTCCTCGCCGAAGGATTACGGCTGCGCGAGCACCGCGGCCGTATTCACGACCTCGATGTCGTCGGCCGGCCGGACACCTTCACGGTGCTCGCCGCGCTGGCCGGCGCGACCGACCGGCTTGGGCTAACCGGGACCGTCAACACCACCTTCAACGAGCCCTTCGAGGTGGCACGGCAATTCGCCAGCCTGGACCACTTGTCCGACGGTCGGGCCGGCTGGAACATCGTCACCTCATCAGACGCGTTCACGGGCGCCAATTTTCGGCGCGACGGCTTCCTTGACCACGCCGATCGCTATCACCGCGCAGAAGAGTTCCTCGCGGTGGCCCGCGGATTCTGGGACAGCTGGGCCGCCGATGCTGTGGTGGCTGATGTGGAGGCGGGGCACTACGTCGACCCGACGCTAATCCGCACCGTCGAACACTCCGGTGATCAGTTCAGCGTGCGCGGGGTGGCGACGCTGCCCGGCGGGCCGCAAGGGCATCCGGTGCTGTTGCAGGCCGGCGACTCCGACGAGGGCAGGAATTTCGGTGCCCGGCACGCCGACGCTTTATTCACGCTGCACGGGTCTCTGGAGGTCGGGCAACGCTATTACGCCGACGTCAAGGCACGTGCGACGGCGAACGGTCGAGATCCCGACCACCTCAAGGTGTTTCCGGCCGCCACCTTCGTGCTCGGAGACACGGCTGAAGAAGCCGTCGACAAAGCGCGGCACATCCGCCACCAGCAGGTCAGCGGCGCGACGGCGATCGCGATGCTCGAACAGGTCTGGGGCCGTGACCTTTCCGGCTACGACCCCGACGGGCCGCTGCCTGACGTCGACCCCACCGGCGATGCGACCATCACCCAGGGGCGGGTCCGGCACCGCGACCCGGTCGCGGTGGCTCGTGCCTACCGCGACCGGGCCGAAGCCGAGAATCTGTCGATCCGCGAATTGGTCATTGCCGTCACGAGCCGACAGCAATTCGTCGGCACGGCTGCGCACATCGCCGATGAGATCGACCGATATGTGCAAGCGGACGCCTGCGACGGCTTCATCCTGGTGCCGCACCTGACGCCGCACGGGCTCGACGAGTTCGTCGACCGGGTGGTGCCGTTATTGCAGGAGCGTGGCGCGTTCCGCACGGAATACGAGGGAAACACGTTGCGCCAGCTCCTCAGGGTTTAGCGCGTGTCGAACGACGGTCAGCCGGCCATGAACTCGTTGTAGGCCGACTCCAGGCCTGGTGAGAGCACCGTCGTGTTGCACTGCCGCTGAACGTCACCGATCGGCGCCAGGATGCCCCGCAAGTCGAAGTACTCCTGCGGGTGAGCGGTGAAGTAGTTGCGCAGATCGGCCGACGCCTGCGGGCGCGGCTCGTTGATCGCGTTCGACACCGCGTTGCCGGCATCCGGGTGGCTGTTCAGGTACTGCTGGGCCGAACTCTCCGACGAGTTGACCGTGTCGTGCACTGCGCCTGGACTGCAGTCGGGTGCCGCCGATGCCGTCGGCATGGCGATGGTGGTAGCAGCCAGTCCTGCCAGAAGGCCACATCCGGCGAAGAGGCCGGCGGCTTGCCGGCGCACGGACTTACCACTGATTTTCGTCATTCTTCGTTCCTTCTCGTTTCCCTGCATTGCGTATCGATCGCAATTCCCAAGTCCCGATGCAAGGGAGTCCCCGTCCCAAAACCAAGGTACGCGAACCTGAACGACTCAGCTATTGGCTCGAGACGCCGAAAGCCGCTGCAAGACAGGCCGTACCGGTAGGGAAAGTGAAGTCAGCCTCAGTCCAGCGCCGACTTCGCTGAGCAATCGAGAAGAGTGGCGCCGCAATCATAAGAGCTCTTAATGAACGCGGACGATCCTTAATATTTCGTGATCCTTGACCGTGACCGGATTGTTATCCAAGGGCGCGGGCGATCGCCGCCGCGGTGGCTTCGCGGATCGGACCGCGCCACAGGTCGCCGTGACCGGGCGCAAGAATCTCCTGGTCCAGCAGCGCCAGCGCTGACAAGCTGCGGATGCAGTGGTCCTGATTGTGGCTGAACATCGCGGGCAACAACTGCGGCCCACTGCGCGACAGCAATGGATGACCGGTGACTAGCGCGTCACCGGTGATCAGCACGTCGTCGATCACGTATGAACAGTGGCCGCCGGTGTGTCCCGGCGTCGGGATGGGCATCGGGCGTCCCGGCAGCTGCGCGGCAACATCCGTGGTCAGCGGTTGCGTGCTGGGGATGCCCTCGCGGATCAAACCGCCATTGCGGATCACGTGCAGCGACCACCGCGCCCACCGCGGCCGCCAGGCGTGCAGCGCGACGTCGATCGGCGACGCCTGCTCCAGATATGCCCGTTTGGCGTGTCCCACCTCGTCGGCATGGCAGTACACCGGCGTGCCGTGCGTTTTGGCGAACCAGATCGCCGAGCCGAAGTGGTCGATGTGTGCATGCGTCAACAGGATCGCCCGCACGTCCGCGGCCTCGTATCCGAGCTGCCGCAGCGAGGCCAGCACATCGGCGCGGTCACCGGGATAACCGGCGTCGACAAGCATCACGCCGCTGTCGTCGGTGACCAGCAACCAGTTCACCGCGGGCCCGTGCACGAAATGGACAGTGCCGGTGACCTCAACAACCTTTGGGAGCGCCGGTGCCATGTTCGCGAGTTTAGGCATCGGAGCGTGGCGACCCGCTGCGCCCGGCTCCGCCGCGCTTGCGATCGCCAGGCATCGGAGCGTGGCGACCCGCTGCGCCCGGCTCCGCCGCGCTTGCGATC
>NZ_JBARMY010000236.1:0-3909 GCF_049802695.1 Mycobacterium sp. | reverse complement strand
GCAGCAGGTGTGGTTCCGCCACCACGATCCGCTGCCCGACGACCCGGTGCTGCACATCTGCGCGCTGGCTTACATGAGCGACCTCACCCTGCTGGGATCCGCACAGGTGACCCATATGCGGGAGCGCGAGCGTCTGCAGATCGCCTCACTGGATCACGCGATGTGGTTCATGCGAACATTCCGGGCGGACGAATGGCTGCTCTATGACCAGTCGTCGCCGTCGGCCTGCAACGGGCGGGCGCTGACGCAGGGCAAGATCTTCACTAAGCACGGGGAGTTGATCGCGGCGGTGGTGCAGGATGGCCTGACCCGGCACAAGCGCGACCCGCCTCCGGTGAGCCGGTGAGCGCTCCGCGCGTCGGCGTCTTGGCGCTGCAGGGCGACATTCGAGAACACCTTGCAGCGCTGGGTGAGGTTGGCGCTGAACCGGTTTCGGTGCGCCGGCGTAAAGAACTCGACGCCGTGGACGGTTTGGTGATTCCGGGTGGTGAATCGACCACAATGAGCCATCTGCTGCGCGAGCTGGACCTGCTCGAGCCGCTGCGGGCCCGGCTGGCCGAAGGGCTTCCCGCTTACGGGGCGTGTGCGGGAATGATCATGCTGGCCAACGAGATTCTCGATGCCGGTACCGCCGACCGCGCGGCGGTTCCACTCAAAGCCATCGATATCACGGTGCGGCGCAACGCGTTCGGGCGTCAGGTCGACTCGTTCGAGGGTGACTTGGCATTCGCCGGCTTGGACGAACCGGTGCACGCGGTGTTCATCAGGGCGCCGTGGGTGGAGCGCACCGGAGCGGACGTCCAAGTGCTGGCGCGCGCCGCGGATCACGTGGTGGCGGTGCGGCAGGGATCGGTTCTCGCCACGGCGTTTCACCCGGAGATGACCGGGGATCGACGGATTCACCGGCTCTTCGTCGACATCGTCGACGGTCAGGACACTGCCGCGTAGCAGCGCACGGTGTCACCCGGCGGCGGGCAGCACCCATCGGATGCCGCCGACCAAGGCGCGCCCGACCGTCCGCACGACGGTGAGCTCGACCGGCGGAAAGTACGGCAGCCGCAGCGGTATGCGCGCCCACGCCGGCAGCATCGCCACCGCGGTAGCGGCCAGCACCCCGTAAGGCGCCCGTGCCGCCAGCGGCAGCGGCGGCGTCAGCAGAAGGAATCGGGCAGCGTCGCGCGCCTCCGAACTACTGCTCAACTCCGGCCGGAATGCGTTCAGGCGTTGCGCCAACTCGCGTTCGGTGCGCGGCGGGTCGACCACGCCGAGCTTGCCGGCGATCACAGCCATGTCGGCGACATAGGTGTCGCGGCCTTCCTGGTCCAGCGGGGCGGCGCCGTAAAGCTGGTGGGCGCGCAGGAAGCTGTCGGCTTCGGCGATGTGCACCCATTCCAGCAGATGCGGATCCGTGGCATGGTACGGCCGGCCGGCCGAGGAGATCCCGTGCACCCGCTGGTGAATCCCGCGGACACGGTCGACGGCGCGCTGCGCGTCGTCTGCCGCGCCGAAGGTTGTCACCGCCAAGAACGTGCTGGTCCGTTGCAGCCGGCCCCACGGGTCGCCACGGTAGTTAGAATGTTGGGCCACCCCGGCCATTGCCAGCGGATGCAGCGACTGCAGCAGCAACGCCCGCAACCCGCCGACGACCATCGAGGCGTCGGCGTGCACCCGGCGGATCGAACTGCCTTCGGGGAACCACCGCGGCCCAGGAGTGTCGTGAATGCGCGAACGTTCAGCCGGCCCGTCCGGACCGGCGATCATTTCGAACAGACTGCTGCTCAACGCGTCCCGGACCGTATTCAGCGGGCTTTGCGGTGTCACATCTTCCACGGTAACCCAACTTTCCGCCCACTTCTGAACGGGGAGTTCAGCGGCGATACGGACCACTGCACAGCGTTTGACGTGAGAGATTGCGGTGTAACAAAGATCCAACACCCGGCTCAGAAAGGTCAACGATGAAGCGAACTGTAGCCGCCACGATCGCGACCGCGGCGCTGCTGCTCGGCGGTTGCTCCGCCTCCCAGATCGTCAACACCGGTGGCGACACGAAGTGCAAGGACTTCACCACACAGGACGAGAAGAAGCAGAACGACGAGGTCAGCAAGATGCTCAAAGACAAAAGCGGCGCCGAACCCAGCAACCTGGAGATCGCGGCGACGCGCGCTTCAGCGCTGGCTTACTGCCAAACGGTCGGCAAACCCGACAGCAAGATCTCCGAGTCGCCGCACGGCTGACCTGCGACCATCCGCCAGCGCATGGACATCTCTGCCGAATCGTTAGGGCATCCCGTCAGCAAGTTCGACAGACCGGTGCACACCTGGCGCGACATCCCGGGCTGGTTTCAGTGGCGTCGTCACCAAGAAGAGGCCGTCGCGCATTTTCCTGACGGCAGCTGGTTCGTCGAGGTCGGCTGCTACCTAGGCCGCAGTATCTGCTCGTTGGGCGAAGTGGTACGCAGTTCTCACGCCAAGACCCGAATCATCGGTGTGGACGCGGCTCTGGGTAGCGGGCCCGAAGGCAGCAGCGAGCGCGACGCTCACGGACCCGCGGTCGCCCACGGCGGCGGAACGTTGGCCGGGCTGTTGCACCGCAATGTCATCGGCTGCGGCCTGGCCGACACGATCCAACTGCTGATCAGCGACTCCGTCTCAGCTGCCGAACTGTTCGCCGACGCTTCGGTGGCCTGGGTTCACATCGACGCCCGCCATGACTACGCGAGCGTGGTCGCCGACATCAATGCCTGGGCCCCCAAGGTGGAGCCGGGAGGTTGGTTGTCCGGCGACGACTACCACGCCGAAGCGTGGCCCGGCGTGGTCGACGCAGTCACCGACACCCTGCCGGAGGCCCGCCCGTGGTGGTCGACCCAATGGCGGTGGGTGAACCCGTCCACGCCACGCACCGCTTCATGCAAGGACGCATGATACGGTGCACTTGTGCCTAAGACGGTTCAAATCCGAGATCTCGACGACGATGTCTACGCGGGCTTGCTACGGCGGGCGGGGGAAGAGGGAATTACCGTGCCGGAGTTGCTGCGCCGAGAGGCGGCCCGACTGGCGGCACGGCCGTCGATTCGGCAATGGTTAGCCCGAACGGGTCGCCGGCATGCTGAGGTGTCAACGGACGAAGTGCTGGCCACGTTGGACCAGTGGCGCGGCGAGTGGCCTGATGCTGGTCGTTGACGCCTCGTGCCTGTTCGAGGTTGTCGCGGCGACGCCCCGGTCAGGTGCGATCGCCGGTCGACTGACCGCCGACCCGGACCAGGTTGCGCCGCAGGTCATCGACGTCGAGGTGCTGGGGGTCATCCGCACTCAGCACTTGCGCGGGCGGCTGGACCGGACTGCCGCCGGCCAGGCGGTAGCCGACCTGCGGGACTGGCCGGGTGAACGCTACGGCCACCGGTGGCTGTTGGATCGGGCTTGGGAACTGCGTGAGTCGGTGCGCGGCTGGGACGCGTTTTATGTTGCGCTGGCGGAGGCTTTCGACGCGACACTTCTCACGCTCGACGAGCGTCTGGCTCGTGCGCATGGGCCGACATGTCGGATAGAAGTGCCGGGGATTGGCGCAGGCAGGGCGCGTGAATATCCCACGTAGACTCGTCAAGCGGATTCAGGAGCAACAGAAGAGGTAGTACGGCGATGAGCGGCCATTCCAAGTGGGCCACCACCAAGCACAAGAAGGCGATCGTCGATGCGCGGCGCGGCAAGATGTTCGCCCGCCTGATCAAGAACATCGAGGTTGCCGCCCGTGTCGGTGGCGGGGATCCGGCCGGTAACCCGACGCTGTATGACGCCATCCAGAAGGCGAAGAAGAGCTCGGTGCCCAACGAGAACATCGAGCGGGCCCGCAAGCGCGGCGGGGGTGAGGAAGCCGGCGGTGCCGACTGGCAGAACATCACCTATGAGGGATACG
>NZ_JBARMY010000235.1:0-2432 GCF_049802695.1 Mycobacterium sp. | reverse complement strand
ACACAATCTGCGCGGCATCGACGTGTCGTTCCCGCTGGGCGTGCTCACCTCGGTGACCGGGGTGTCCGGCTCGGGTAAGTCGACACTGGTCAACGACATCCTGGCCGCGGTGCTGGCCAACAAGCTGAACGGAGCCCGCCAGGTGCCCGGCCGGCACACCCGGGTCACCGGGCTCGACAACGTCGACAAACTGGTGCGGGTCGACCAGTCGCCGATCGGCCGTACGCCACGGTCCAACCCCGCGACCTACACCGGGGTCTTCGACAAGATCCGGACTTTGTTCTCGGCGACCACCGAGGCCAAGGTCCGTGGCTATCAGCCGGGCCGGTTCTCTTTCAACGTCAAAGGTGGCCGCTGCGAGGCGTGTTCGGGTGACGGCACCATCAAGATCGAGATGAACTTCCTGCCGGACGTGTACGTGCCGTGCGAGGTGTGCCAAGGCGCCCGCTACAACCGTGAAACTCTCGAGGTGCACTACAAAGGCAAGACGATCTCTGAAGTGTTGGACATGTCGATCGAGGAGGCGGCCGAGTTCTTCCAGCCGATCACCGGCATATACCGCTATCTGCGCACGCTGGTCGACGTCGGGCTCGGCTATGTCCGGCTCGGTCAGCCGGCTCCGACCCTGTCCGGCGGTGAGGCGCAGCGCGTGAAGCTGGCGTCTGAATTGCAGAAACGCTCCACCGGGCGCACCGTCTACATTCTCGACGAGCCGACCACCGGCTTGCACTTCGACGACATCCGCAAGCTACTGACCGTCATCAACGGGCTTGTCGACAAAGGCAATACGGTGATCGTGATCGAGCACAACCTCGATGTGATCAAGACGTCGGACTGGGTCATCGACATGGGTCCCGAAGGGGGCGGGGAGGGCGGCGCGATCGTCGCCGAGGGCACGCCCGAAGACGTCGCGGCGGTGCCCGAGAGCTACACGGGCAAGTTCCTCGCCGAGACGCTCCGCGTGTCAGCGGACCCGCCCCGTCGGCGGTCGGCGAGCAAGCGCCGACGGGTCAGCGCCTGACGGTCAGCCGAGTAAGTCGACCCAGGTTGGGGGTCGCGCTGCGCGCCGGTGGGTGCTGACATTAGCGTGCTTTTCATGGTGGATTTTGCGCTGCGATCGTGTGGCCTGCGCGGGCATGCGACTTTCGCGCCCGACGAGCCGGAGCTGCGTGAGCGCCTTAAAGCCGACACCCCCGCCGGAGAAGCCTGGCGCTGCCTTCGGTGCGAGACGTTCGTCGTCGGCCCGGCCCACGGTAGCGGCCCGGCGGGCACCGCACCGGAGATCCCGCGGGGACGGTTGCTGCGCGACCGGACGTTGATGCGGGCGCTCGCCGTAGAGCGCGCGGTGCGGGGTGTGATCTTCGTGTTGGTGGCGGCCGGCGTGCTCAAGGTCCGCGGCGCGCGGGAGCGCTGGCAGCAGGCACTCGACCAGGATCTGCCGCTGATCCGGCCGCTGGCCAATCAGATCGGCTGGAACCCGGACGATTCGAAGATCCTCCACCACGTCATCAACGCGTTGAAGTTGTCGTCCTCGACGCTGCTGCTGATCGCCCTTGCGCTGGCGACCTACGCCCTGATCGAGTTCATCGAGGCGGTGGGTCTGTGGCTGATGAAGCGCTGGGGCGAGTACTTCGCGGTGATCGCGACCAGTGTGTTCCTTCCGCTCGAAGTGTATGAGCTGACGGAGAAGATCACGGCGCTGCGGGTCGGCGCGCTGATCATCAATGTGCTGGCCGTGGTTTGGCTGCTGTGGAGTAAACGGCTGTTCGGGCTCAACGGCGGCGGCCGGGCTTACCACGAGGAGCACGAGGCCGAAAGTCTGATGAGCATTGAGCGGGCGGGCGTCCAGCGAGACGTCAGGAACACCACGGCCAACACCACGGCCTCAACCGCGTAACGACCGCCCGCTATCGGGGTTTCGCCAGCGGGAACGGCAGGGTCTCGCGGATGCTGTGGCCGGTGATCAGCATGACGACGCGGTCGACGCCCACGCCGAGCCCGCCGGTGGGCGGCATCGCATACTCCATGGCCTGCAGGAAGTCTTCGTCGAGCTGCATCGCCTCGGGATCACCGCCGGCGGCCAGCAGCGACTGTTCCTGCAGGCGCCGGCGCTGCTCGATGGGGTCGGTGAGTTCGGTGTAGGCGGTGCCCAGCTCGATGCCCCACGCCACCAGATCCCAGCGTTCGGCCACATCCGGCTTGCTGCGATGCGGCCGGGTCAACGGGGACACCGAGGTGGGGAAGTCGGTGTAGAAAGTCGGTTGCTCGGTGCGGTCCTCCACCAGGTGCTCGTACAGCTCGAGCACCACCGCGCCGGCGTCCCAGCGGGGTTGGTAGGGGATGTGCGCGGCATCGGCCAGCCTGCGCAGCGTGGCCAGGTCGGTGCCCGCGTCGATGTGCTCGCCGAGCGCTTCCGACACCGCGTCGTGCAC
>NZ_JBARMY010000234.1:0-6675 GCF_049802695.1 Mycobacterium sp. | reverse complement strand
GCGGGAGGCTGCGCTGGCGGCGATGCGGCGCTCCATCGACGCTGCCGACGTGACTGCCGCCGACGTCGCCGCGGCCCGCCAAACCGTTCGCCCGTCGCTGAATCCCGCTCAGCTGGCGTCGCTGCGGGCGTTCGCGGACGGGCGCTGACTGCTATTCGGAGAGCTGAAATTCGATCATCGCGGCAACCGAGTCCACCGCCTCGTTGAGCGCCGCCAACCGTGCGGCGGGAGAGGGCGCCGACAGCACCGCATAGCGGTCAGCTGGGCCCAGCGGTAACTGGGATGCCAACGCGTATAAGCGCTTTCCGATGTCTCCGGGCCGTTGCCGGCCCAGCACCTCTTCCCGGCGCGGCGGTCGGGCGTCGCGGGCGGCGGCAACCCGCTCGAACAACGCCATCACGCGGTCGTCAATCTCCTGCAGCTGGCTACCGGTCACCGGTTCACCCGGCTCGTCAGGCCAAAGGCGCACAGTCGCGCGCGGATAGGGTTGGTCGGGCAGCCAGTCGCATACCTTGATGCGCTCGCCCATCAGACAGTGCAGCGCGTAGCGCTCCTCACCGAGGTTGACGTAGTCGGCGATCTCGGCCAGCGCACCGACCTCGTATCGTTCGTCACCGCCGCCGACCTCGCGGCCGCGGGAGATCAGGACGACGCCGAAGCGGAGAACCTTGCTGCGCACACAGTCATCGACCAGCGCGACATAACGTGGCTCGAAGATGCGCAGCGGCAGTTGCTCAAGGGGCATCAACACCGATTCGAGCGGAAAGATCGGCAGCTCAAGCGTTTCGGTGATTCCGGAGTCCGCCATGATCACACGTCCAGCTCATCGACCAGCGCGTCGACCACGGCGCGCAGGTCACCCTCGTGCTCCTCGGACACCCGGCGCTGCCGCTGGTACGACGCGCCCAACCGGGGGATGTCTGACACCGCGGCCAATTCGTCGGCGCAGTGCAGCGATTTGGCGACCGGCTCCAGCCGATTCAGCACATCGTCGAGGTCGTCGGTGATCAGGCGTTCATTGCTGTCGGCGTCGAGGATGATGATCGCATCCAGCCCGTAACGGGCTGCGCGCCATTTGTTTTCCTGCACATGCCAGGGCTGCATCGTCGGCAGCGGCTCGCCCGCCTCGAGCCGGCGGTCGAGGTCGACGACCAGACAGTGCGTCAGCGCCACCAGCGCGGCGAGCTCGCGCAGATTGGACACCCCGTCGCAGACCCGCACCTCGATCGTGCCGTTGTGCGGGGACGGCCGGATGTCCCAGCGGATTTCGTCGACATGGTCGATGATTCCGGTCTTCTTCTGGTCGCGTACGAAGCCTTCGAACTCCGCCCAGGTCTGGAAGTGGAACGGCAGGCCCGCGGTGGGCAGCTGCTGGAACATCATCGCCCGGTTGCTGGCGTATCCGGTGTCCTGGCCGGCCCACCACGGCGACGACGCCGACAGCGCCAACAGATGCGGGTACCAGTGCAGCAGTGACGACATGATCGGCATCACCTTGTCCGGCGAGGAGATTCCGACGTGCACGTGCACGCCCCAGATCAGCATCTGCCGCCCCCACCACTGGGTGCGCTTGATCAGTTCGGCGTAGCGCGCCCCGTCGGTGAGCTGCTGCGCCGACCACTGCGCGAATGGATGGGCGCCGGCACCCAACAACTCCATGCCGCGGCTTTCGACGATGCCGCGGATCGCGCCGATCGTGCTGCGCAGGTCGTCCATTGCCTGCGCCGTGCAATCGCAGACACCGCTGACTATTTCGACGGTGTTACGCAGCAGTTCCTGGTGAACCCTTGGATTCTCCCCGATCTCGGTGATGACTGCGACGGCTTCGTTGCTCAGGTCCCTGGTTTTCGCATCGACGAGTGCGAATTCCCATTCGACGCCCAGCGTCGGCCGCGGTGAGACAGCGAAATCCACGCGGTCGGATACCCTAGGTCCCGGGGAACTAACCGGTGCCGATGACACCGCACGCCACCCGCTTACCGGCGTCTCCGGTGGACATTGTCGTCTGGTCGGGACCGGTCGCTCCGTTGATCTGCCGGTAGCGGTCTGCGGGAATGTTGGCGAAGTTGTCCGGGCCGGCGTGAATGACGATCGACGTCTTGGCGCCCGACACCAGGTCTTCCTTGGTGAACGCGTCGGTGGTCGTCACCAGCAGCGCCTGACCGTCTCCCCGCACCTGCAGTGAGGTCAGATCCCCGCTTGCCCCGCTTTCCGGGGTCTCGGTGTGTCCGGGGGCGCGATAGTGCCCGCCTGCGGACAGGAAATCGCCGGCCGGGCCGCCGGTCAGGGCGACCGAGTGCGCCTCGCACTTGCCCACTGAGTGGATGTGCAGGCCGTGGAATCCGGGTGACAGCTGGCCCCGGCCGACCGTCTGCACCGTCAGGAGGACGTATCCGTTGTTGAACTCGAATTTCGCGGTCGCGACCTCGATGCCGTTGGGTGCCCGCAGATGGGTGGTCAAGCTCTCCGGCGCCGCCGCCTCTGCACTGCCCGTGGGAGCCGTCGGCGGTTGCGGCGATCCCGTCCAGACCGATGGAGTGGTCCCAGACGAACTGGACGGAAGCTCGTGGGGGCTGCAAGCGCTCACCAGGACGACCGGGGCAGCGAGCGCCCCGAGGGCGGCGGTGGCTTTGCGGGAACGGGCGGGCATGACCATGCTGAGAAGCCTATCGGGTTCGCCGCGAGCGTAACGCTGGTGCGGACTAGTACGTCGTTTCTCGCATTGACGTACCGCTCGCCGTTGACCAGCCTTTGCTAGCCGGTCACCACCACGATGACCCCGGGTGGCTGGTCGGCGATGTTGGCTGTCCGCGGCGCAACGGGCGCGGATATCAGCTTGCCGACCGCGTCGGCGGTCTCGTGTTCACCGGCGGCGTCGCTGTAGTACACCGTGGTCGCCGAGACGTTAGGCAGATCGAGGTTGCCCACATCGGTGACGCTGTAGCCGGCGTTGCGCAGCGAGTCGGCGGTGCGCCCGGCGACGCCTTCGGTGCCCGAGATGTTGTAGACCCGGACATCGGCCTTCGGCGCGGCCGGCTTCGAACTCTGCGGCGCCGAGGTGGTCGTCGCATTGGACACCACTGACGAGTCGTCGTCGGAGCCCGACGAGCTCATGGCCTGGAATCCGACCAGCAGAAAGATGACGCCGAGGAACAGCAGCACCATCACCATGGCCCGCAAAGGCAACCCCGAGGAGTCGGGAACGCGCTCGTTCATCGAGCCCACTGTATCCAGGACTGCCCGAAATCCTGTAAAGGCACAGGTGGTGCGTCAGGTGACTTCGAAGCCCAGCCGGCGTGCGGCCCGCGCCTTCTGCCTGCTGGCACGCAGTCGCCGCAACCGTTTGACCAGCATCGGGTCCGCCGCCAACGCCTCCGGCCGATCGACTAGCCCGTTGAGCACCTGGTAGTAGCGGGTCGCAGACATCGAGAACAGCTCTTTGATGGCTTCTTCCTTAGCGCCGGCGTACTTCCACCATTGCCGTTCGAACGCCAGGATGTCGTGTTCGCGGCGGCTGAGCCCATCGGCGACGTCAGAGTCGTCCCCCGATCGATTTGCCTGCGCCATGGCGCCGTCCATACGCTTCCTTGGACCCTTCCGGCGAGTTCTCGAATTGCGACTCTGCTTCGGCGTTATTCAATCACGCCCGCCGGAGTTGAGCCGTGACCGAAGCCCGCGAGTCGTGTTCTGCTCGCGCCGCGTTGCGGCGCGCATCGTCACCGGGCTGGATCCGATTGCCCGCCTCCTCCTCGCGCCGCGTTGCGGCGCGCATCGTCACCGGGCCTAAGCTTGCCGGTCATGGCAGTCGTACCCATTCGCATTGTGGGAGATCCGATCCTGCACACTCCGACAGCCCCGGTGCCGGTGGCCGACGACGGTTCGCTGCCCGCCGATTTGAACGATTTGATCGCCACCTTGTACGAGACGATGGATGCCGCGCATGGGGTCGGGCTCGCCGCCAACCAGATCGGCGTGGGCTTGCGGGTATTCGTCTACGACTGCGCAGACGAGCGCGGCCAACCGAAACGCCGCCGCGGCGTCGTCGTCAACCCTGTTCTGGAGACCTCCGAGATACCTGAGACCATGCCCGATCCCGACAATGACGACGAGGGTTGCCTGTCGGTACCCGGCGAGTCGTTCCCGACCGGACGCGCGAAATGGGCACGTGTCACGGGACTCGATGCGGACGGCAGTCCGGTCACCCTGGAAGGCAGTGGATTGTTCGCGCGGATGTTGCAGCACGAGACCGGACACCTCGATGGCTTCCTGTATCTGGACCGCCTGGTCGGCCGGCACGCCCGCAGCGCGAAACGAGCGCTGAAATCCCACGGCTGGGGTGTTCCGGGCTTGTCGTGGACGCCGGGCAAGGATCCTGATCCGTTCGGCAATTGATGCTCTCGTGGCCGGACCTCCGAACGCGGGTGGCGGTGCGTTATCGCCGGCCCGAAGGGTCGGTACCGCCGCTGACCGACGCCATAGGGCACCTGCTGCAGATCGAGCCGTCAGTACGGATACGCATGAAAGCCGGTGCGGTGGTGGAGATCGCGGTAGCCGATGTGGTGGCTGTGCGACCGTTGACCGACACACCGATTCGCACCTCACAGATCCGGGCGCTCGAACACGCCGCCGCGTTGGCGCACCCGGGCATCGAGCACAGCTGGCTGAACGGCTGGTTCCTGCGAGCTGGACGCGGCGGCAGCATGACTTCGAATTCGGCTGTGCCGCTTGATGTGTCGGCAAGTCTAACAACGATCCCGACTATCGTCGATTGGTACGCGCGGCGCGGCCTCCCGCCGCGGCTGGCCCTGCCGGATCGCCTGCTGCGTGTGCCGGGCGCGGCCGAGCAATCCCATCGCCTGCTGGTGCGTGACATTGAGGCGGTCGGACAAGATCCCTCGATCGAGCTCGGTTCCCGTCCGACGAACACCTGGCTGCAAGAGGCCGGCAACGGACCGCTTGTCGACGAGGCGACCGCGGTCGTCGGCGGTGAGGTGATCTTCGGCACTTATCTGGCCGTAGCGGCGGCGCGAGCCGCGGTCACCGACGCACCTGATCGGACGCGTTGGGTCGGCGTGTCGGCGCTGCGCCTGACTGGCGCCGGTCGAAGCCTTGAAGCAGCGCACAAATTGATGAAGGCCCTGTTGAACTGGGGTGCCGAGCAAGGCGCTGCCCGCGCCTACGTCCGGATATCGGAAGGTGAGGTGACCCTCGGGCGCATCGCCGAATCGCTCGGCTTCACCCTTCACCATCGCGGTTGCTACGTCGTGGCTGGCCATTCGTAGGCTGTACCCATGCCTGAGGGCTCCTTGCGGCTCGCCACCTGGAACGTCAACTCGATACGCTCGCGGCTTCCCCGCGTCCTAGATTGGCTGGCGCGCGCCGAGGTTGACGTGCTGGCTATGCAGGAAACCAAGTGCGCCGACGAACAGTTCCCGACCCTGCCGTTCTTCGAACTCGGCTACGAAGTGGCGCACTGCGGGTTCAACCAGTGGAACGGGGTGGCGATCGCGTCGCGCGTTGGCCTCGACAACATCGAGGTCGGCTTCCCCGGCCAGCCCACCTGGAGCAGCAAGGCCGAGGTCGAGGCGGCCGCCGAAGCCCGCGCACTGGCCGCCACCTGCGGTGGGGTGCGGGTGTGGAGCCTCTACGTCCCCAACGGCCGCGCGCTGGGCGATCCGCACTACACCTACAAGTTGAATTGGCTTGCCGCTCTACGGGACACGGCTGAGGGCTGGCTGCGTGAGGATTCCGCGGCGCAGATCGCGCTGGTAGGTGACTGGAACATCGCCCCAACCGACGACGATGTCTGGAGTGTCGACTTCTACGAAGGTTGCACGCACGTCTCCGCGCCGGAACGCCAAGCGTTCAACGCCATCGTCGACGCCCGATTCGCCGACGTAGTAAGGCCGTTCACGCCCGGCCCGGGCGTCTACACCTACTGGGACTACACAGCGCTGCGATTCCCGAAGCGACAGGGCATGCGCATCGACTTCATCCTCGCCTCGCCTGCGCTGGCCGCGCGTGTCGCCGGCGCCCAGATCGTTCGCGAAGAACGCAAAGGCAAGGCGCCCAGCGATCACGCACCGGTGCTCATCGATCTTGCGTGACGACGCGGGGGGTCGGTAGGCCCGGCACCTTATACCCGAGCAGTAGCGAAAGCGCGGCGACGCGATCACCGGCATTCGCCTGCACGTTGTCTGCGCGTTCGCTTCGTGGCAGGCTCTAGTTCCACAACTGTTGATCAGGATTTTGTTGATTCCGGGGAGTGCGTTGTTTTTGCGGGTATACAACCGGGACCTGTCTGGTCGGCAGGGCCGATCAGGTTGACAGCAGAGTCGATTTAGTTCCAGGAGACATCATGAGTGTCGTTGGCGACGCGGTACGCGGCGTGGGTCGAACGGCGAGTCGTGCCGCGGAGGTGACCACCGAGGCTGCAGGCGCCGTCGGCGGTGCCGCCGTCAACGGCGTCGTCGGCGGGGTACAAGGAGCCGCGACGGGGGTGCAGCGTGGACTGAAAAGCGGTAGCCACTCGACGCCGGCTGCGGCGTTGACGCTGGGAGCCCTCGGCGTCGTGGGCCTGATCGAGTGGCCGGTGCTGCTGGCGGTGGGCGCCGGAGCCCTGGTGCTGCGAAGGCTGAACGCGCACCCCGACGGTTCCGGCACCCAGGCGAAAGC
>NZ_JBARMY010000233.1:0-3322 GCF_049802695.1 Mycobacterium sp. | reverse complement strand
CGGCCTCAACTGGCCCCACCCCCGACCACAACGCCACCGACCACCTGCCAGCGCCCGCCGACCGACTCCCACCAGCCGACAAAGCCCCATCTACACCAGGATCATGCTCGGCCGGTGGATCGAGGCTAAGGCGAGATTGACGTGCTTGCCCGATGTGAGGCCGGGGCCTTAGCCATAGCTTCACCGGCAGATCGGCAACCACCCCTCTTCAGGAGACCTCATCATGATCGCTCACCTTGCTGGGCCGCGGCACCCGGATCGATTTTTGTCCGCCGCTAGGACCCGGCTTGCTCGCGGGCTCGCGTTCTCGATCCTGCTCATGGCCATCGGCGCCGGGCAGGCACTCGCGAAGACGTACTACGTGGCGCCGGCGGGGTCGGATTCGTCGTGCGCGGCGAATTCGTCGTCGGCCCCGTTCGCGACGGTGCAGGCGGCACTGGCGTGCGCATCGGATGGGGACGTGGTCAGCTTGGCGCCGTCCGGGGCGACGCCGTACCCCGGGATCGGTGCAGTGAGCCACAGCGTGACGATCAAAGCGGGATCGGGTAACGCGCAGTCGGTGAAGATCGACGTCTCCCAGCCGCTTGACTCCTCGGGGAACTCGACCGGTCTGATGTCGGTCCCCGCCACGGCGACGGTCAGCCTGCAGGGTGTCACCGTGCAGTGCCCGACCTCTGGTCAGAGCCTGGCGTGCCTGGGATCGCTGGTGACCAATAACGGGACCCTGTCGCTGAGCGGCGTCGTGGTGACTGGCGCGACCCACGGGGCGGCGATCAACGACATCTCCACCGGATCGACTCCGGCGCGGTTGACGGTCACCAACTCCACAATCTCCGGCAACACCAACGACGGGTTCGGCAACGACCGAAGCGAGGCGGCCGGGATCAGCGTCTCCTACGTCCCCGGCACCACCTCGACGGCCGACCCGCAGGCGACGATCGTCAACACGACGATCGCCGACAACCCTGGCGGCTCAAGCGACCAAGCGGCCGGCGGTGTCTACGTCGATGCCAGGACTCCCAACGCGGTGAACCTGATCAACGACACGATCACCGCCAACTCCGGCAGCGCAGCAGGTGGCGTGCAGAACCAGGTCAGCAACACCCGCGGCGCCGCGGTCATCGCCAGCAACACCGTGATCGCAGGCAACACCACCGAGGGCGCGGCACCGGACTGCTCGGGGCAGCTCGCCGACGGCGCCGGCGGACACAACCTGATCGGCGACAACGACAACTGCACCGGCCTCACCAACGCCGTCGACGGCGACCAGCTGGGCAGCTCCGCCAGCCCGATCGACCCGCGGCTGGGGGCCCTCGCTCTCAACGGCGGCCCCACGGAAACCGCGCCGCCCCTCACCAACAGCCCACTGATCGGCGCAGGTCTGGGTGGCAGCTGCGAGGCAGCCCCGGTTTCCGGACTGGACCAGCGCGGCGAGTCTCGCAAGGCCACGACGCGCAACGCCTGCGACATCGGAGCCGCCGACACCGGCGGGGCCACGATCACCGATGGGGCCCCGGCGATCACCTCCGCCGCCTCGGCCAAGGTCGTCGAGTCGACCCCGCTGAGCTTCACGGTGCACACCACGGGCGCACCGAGGGCGGCTCTGTCGGAGTCCGGAGCGCTGCCCACGGGCGTGAGCTTCACCGACCACGGCAACGGTACGGCGACGATCTCCGGCACGCCGGCGGCGGGCAGCGCAGGCTCCTACCCGATCACGATCACCGCGTCCAACGGCGTTGACCCAGCCGCCATCCAGGCGTTCAGCGTTCATGTGCTGGCGCCGGTGTCCGCCTCCTCGATCTCCCCATCCTCGCTCGCTCAGGGGGCCATCGGTGCGGTTGCCACGCTCAACGGGAACGGGTTCACGGCACCGGTGAAGGTCAGCATCAGCGGACCGGGTACTGGTGTGTCGGCCGGGGTGACCTCAACAGCGCCGACGGCGGTGGGACTAAGGATCACGGTCGCGCCGGGGACGCCCGCCGGTGCCTATACGGTCAAGGTGACCAACGGCAACGGAGCCACGGCCAGCTGCGTCGGCTGCCTGTCAGTGGCCGCCGGACCCACCATTGGCGGGATCGCACCCGCGACGGTGTCGGCCGGTCAGACCACACAGTTCATGGTGACGGGGACGGGATTCAGCTCCGACGCCAAGCTCACCGGTCCGGCCGGAACGAGCTTCTCGGCCGTCAGCGTCAACTCCGCCGGAACCCAGATCACCGCGACGATCGGCGTGAGCTCCACCGCCAAGGCGGGGTCTAACCTGCCGGTCGTCGTGACCGACGGGGCGGCAGGCAACTACGGCAGCGTCAAGGACAACGCTCTCACGATCAGCTGATCCGCGGCGCCGACACGCCCCGACCGCTCACTGTCGAGCGGTCAGGGCGCCCGCCGACCGAACAACCCCCCCACACGGTGCGGAGCACTCACCGAGCGTTGAGCTCCAGCAACAAGCGCATCTCGGACCAACCCCGTGGACACCCGGTTTGGCGGCCAAGCTCCGCCGGCGCCCGCTCCGACCGCTGACGCGCGACGCCGCGGGTTTGCACAGGTACCACCGCGCGCAGGAGACGGCACTAACGGCCCTGCTCTCGGCGAGGATTACACCTACGTGCTCTTGCCAGGCGGGCGA
Source organism: Mycobacterium sp. (assembly GCF_049802695.1). GTDB lineage: Bacteria > Actinomycetota > Actinomycetes > Mycobacteriales > Mycobacteriaceae > Mycobacterium. The sequence goes on along the minus strand of NZ_JBARMY010000233.1, from coordinate 693 downwards.
CGCTCGGAGACCGAGGTGGCGTCGATCTAATGATCGCTTAGCAACGCGAACATTTGCGGTCGCGTTCGTCGGCGAGCGTGCCGAGCAAGCCGACAGTCCAGCACGTCGGGCAGCCCCGCCAGGCGGCCGCGGTGACGGGGAGCAGCACGAGTGCGACCGGACCAACGACGGCCAGCAGAACTATCGCGAGCCCGGCGGTAGTGAGCCCGGCCGCACCTCTGAACAGATGCTCGCGGACAGAGCCGCTCGCCAGCGGCGAGCGCCGCCTGTCCTGTCGATCGAGTGTCGTTGGCATCTCATCATCGGTACGTCGCAACGCCACGCATGGATCAACCGCTGCGCGTAGTTGCGCCCGCACGACTCATGACAACCGAGCCGTCGCCGCTATACACCGATGCCATCCCGGGCGCGCTCTTGATGAGGCTGCTTCTCGCCGGTTGGCGGGGGAAGGCTGATTGGCGCGAGCATGTCTCGCAGCTCATGCGGAAGACAGAGCCGCTTAGCGTAGTGCGACACCCGCCGTTGCTGATCGCGTATTCACCAAACGACGTCACCAACGAGGCGATCTAGTGTCGCGCGTCTGAAGTTGGTTGACGGGTGGCTCGGGGGATGATCTGGTCGGCGGTCTTGGTCCAGACGAACGGTCGGCAGCGGTCGTTGTAGGCGTCGATGAACGCGCGGATGGCTGCGATG
>NZ_JBARMY010000232.1:0-6703 GCF_049802695.1 Mycobacterium sp. | reverse complement strand
ACATCGACGAGGCCGCCGCCAAGGACACCGCCGCGCAGATCACCGCCCGCGGCGGGATCGCCTACCCCTACGTGCTCGACGTGACCGACGCCGACGCCGTCGAGGCGTTCGCCGAACAGGTGAGCGCCGAGCACGGCGTGCCCGACATCGTCATCAACAACGCCGGCATCGGGCAGGCCGGCCGCTTCCTGGACACGCCGCCCGAGCGGTTCGACCGCGTGCTGGACGTGAATTTGGGCGGCGTGATCAACGGTTGCCGTGCCTTCGGACGCCGCCTCGTCGAGCGCGGCACCGGTGGGCATATCGTCAACGTCGCCTCGATGGCCGCGTACGCGCCTTCCCAGCACCTGAGCGCCTACTGCACGTCCAAGGCGGCGGTGTACATGTTCTCCGACTGTCTGCGCGCCGAACTCGATGCGGCCGGCGTCGGGTTGACGACCATCTGCCCCGGTGTCGTCGACACCAACATCGTGCGCACCACCCGGTTCGACCCCCCGCCTGGCCAGGACGAGCGCGTCGAGGGACGTCGCGCAGAACTGGAGAAGATGTACGCTCGGCGCCGCTACGGTCCGGAGAAGGTGGCCAAGGCGATTGTGTCCGCGGTGCGGAAAGACAAGTCGATCCGGCCGGTCACGCCGGAGGCCTACCTGCTCTACGGCCTGTCCCGGGCGATGCCGCAAGCGCTGCGCAGCACCGCACGCGCGCGAGTGATGTAGGACCTCAGATGCCGGTGGCCGGCGCTCCGCCCGGCCGTTGCGGGAACAGTGCAGCCGCGGCGGCAGCGATCCCGATGAGCGTCAACGGGATCGACCACAACCGCCGATTGCCCAACGCCGAGTTGCAGTCAGCGACATAGTGGCTTTGCGGGGCCACCTGGTTGATGACCGGGATCTGTTGCACGAGAGGGGAATTGCCTGCGTTCTGATTGTCCTGGCTACGGGCTGCCGAGACGTCTGAGTGCACTGCGCTGCCGCAGCCGATGGATCCGCCACTGCCGCCGGAAATCGACACCGGCAGGAAAAGCCCGATCACACCGGCCACCAGCATTATCAAGCCCGCCAGCAGGATCAATCGCCGCCCAGTGATCATGTGAGCCTCCCCAAGGTTACGGTTCGGGGGAGGAGGTTAACCGAAGCGATCGGTGTTCAAACGTTGCTGATCGGAACCGACTCCGCGCATCGTCCGGACCGGCTGCGGGTATCCGTCGGGTCGACGGCAGATTTCGGAGGTTTCGGTGATGAAAGCCAAACAAGACATGGCCACCACCCGCGAGGTGGCTGCGTCCCGTGAGCAGGTTTGGGCGGTAGTGGCCGACGGATGGGCCTATACACAGTGGGTGGTGGGCAACAGCCGCACCCGCGCTGTCGACTCCAACTGGCCTCAGCCCGGTGCAGCCATCAGGCACTCGGTGGGAATCTGGCCGATCGTGATAAACGACCAGACCGTGGTCGAGAGTTGCACGCCGTTTCGCGAAACCGTGCTGCACGCCGGCCTGGGACCCCTCGGCGCTATGCGGATCACCCTGCGACTCGAAGACACTGCCGATGGTTGCCGGGTGGAGATGATCGAGGTGGGGGCCAGCGGGCTGCTGAAACTCCTCCCCGATCGGCTGGTACTCGTCAGCGTCGCCCCGCGTAACCGCGAGTGCCTGTGGCGGCTTGCCGCGATGGCCGAACGGCTTGAACCCGCAGAGGTTCCGAAGAGGAGAAAGTAATGGTTCACGACACTGGAGAGTCAGTGGACGCGGTGGTCATCGGTGCCGGGCACAACGGACTGGTCGCCGCGTCGATGCTGGCCGACGCCGGCTGGGACGTGCTGGTGCTCGAAGCGCAACCCGAGCCCGGGGGTGCGGTGCGCAGCGCTGAACTGACGCCGGGTTACGTCACCGACTTGTACAGCTCCTTCTATCCGATGTCTGCGGCCTCGCCGGCGATCACCGCACTGCACCTGGAGGACCACGGACTGCGCTGGTCGCACGCACCGGCGGTGGTCGCGCATCCGCGCAACGGGGCCGATGACGAGATACCGGTGATCCACCGCGATCCCGCCCGCACCGCAACGGAACTCGAGCACCTGCAGCCGGGTGACGGGGAGAACTGGTGGCGGCTCGTGCAGCTGTGGGAGACCATCAAGAAGCCTTTCATGGACGCGATCCTGGCGCCTTTTCCGCCCGTGCGGCCTTCGCTTCAACTACTGAGAAAGCTCGGCACAGCCGAGGCCCTGCGGTTGGCGAATCTCATCGTGCAGCCGGCGAACGCGATGGCGTCTCGGCTGTTCGACGGCGAGGCTGCGCAGCTGTTGTTGCTGGGCAACGCCATGCACGCCGACGCCCCGCCCGACGCGCCCGGCAGTGGCGCGTTCGGGTTTCTGCTGATGATGCTGGCTCAAGACGTGGGCTGGCCGGTTCCGGTCGGCGGATCCGGCAAATTGACTGCGGCCCTGGTCAATCGGGCGTGCTCAGCCGGCGCGCACATCGAGTGCGGCCAGACCGTGTCTCGTATCCACGTGAAAGGTGGGCGGGCGGTTGCGGTCAGCACCGCGCAAGGCCGAACCGTGCGGGCCCGCCGGGCCATCGTCGCTGATGTCACAGCGCCGCGGTTGTTCTGCGACATGCTGCCGAATGACGCGGTTCCGGCGGCTTTGCTTCGCGAGCTCGACCATTACACCTGGGATCTGCCGGTCGTGAAGGTGAACTACACCCTCAGGGAACCCATTCCGTGGCGGTCGCAGAAGCTGGCGGGCGTGGGCACCGTGCACCTGGGTGCCGACGCCGACGGTTTGATCCGGTGGATGGCAGATTTGAACACCCGTGTCGTGCCGGAGGACCCGTTCCTCTTGTTGGGCCAGACCACGACCGCCGATGCGACCCGATCACCGGAGGGCACCGAAAGTGTATGGGCCTACACGCATCTGCCGCGCGACGTCGCGGACAACGGGTCCGCCGAGAAACTCGCCGTCACGATGGACCGGGTCATCGAAGACCATGCGCCCGGGTTCGGCGACCGCGTGATCGGCCGATTCGTGCAACGGCCGTCGGATCTGGAAGCCAGCAACGCCAATCTGTTCCGAGGCGCGGTCAACGGTGGAACTTCACAACTGCAGCAGATGCTGATCTTCCGTCCCGCACCCGGAATGGGGCGCGCTGAAACACCGGTCGAGCGGCTGTATCTAGGCAGCGCTTCGGCGACGCCCGGAGGATCGGTGCACGGTGCGTGCGGACGCAACGCAGCCAACGCCGCTCTACGGGCCGACGGAGCACTGCGTTGGCCGCGGCGGAAGATGACGCACCAGATCATGTCCCTCTTGACGAAGTAACCGCTGAACGTCAGCCGTTTTCGGCTATGTCCTGCAGCACGGCGACGATCGTGCGGGTCGGCACACCGGTGCCGCCCTTGGGCGTGTACCCCCACGGGCTGCCGGTGTTGTAGGCGGGGCCGGCGACATCGATGTGCGCCCACTGCACCCCGTCGGCGACGAACTCGCGCAGGAACACGCCCGCCACCAGCATCCCGGCGAAGCGCTGGCCGCTGATGTTGGCCAAGTCCGCCACCGTCGACTTCAAGTCGTCCTTGAGATCGTCGGGCAACGGCATCGGCCAGCCGTTCTCGCCGACGCGCTGCGAAATCGCCGACACCCGGTCGCGGAATTCGTCACTGCCCATCACCCCGGGGGTGCGGGCACCCAGCGCCACTGTCTGTGCACCGGTCAATGTCGACGTCTCGACCAGGTAATCCGGGTTGTCCTCGCAAGCCCGCACGATGGCGTCCGCCAAGATCAGCCGGCCCTCGGCGTCGGTGTTGAGCACCTCGACGGTGGTGCCGCCGTACTGGGTCAGCTCGTCGCCGGGGCGCTGGGCGGTGGCCGACGGCATGTTCTCGGCGATCGGCACGGTGGCGGTCACGTCGATCGGCAGTTTCAACTGAGCGGCCACCGCCACCGCGGCGATCACGGCAGCGGCGCCGCCCATATCGGAGGTCATATAGTGCATCGACGCCGCCGGCTTGATCGAGATGCCGCCGGTGTCGAAGGTGACGCCCTTACCGACCAGCGCCACCTTCTTGGCCTGCTTGCTCCGCTTGGCCAGCTTCGACCCGCGATGGCTCAGCCGCACCAGCCGCGGTGGCCGCGACGAGCCCTTGCCGACCCCGATCACGCCGCCGTACCCGGCCTTTTGCAGCGACTTCTCGTCGAGCACCTCGACGTCGAGCCCGGCGGCTTCGGCCAAGGCGCTGGCCCGTGCCGCCAGTTCCGCCGGATAAAGGTGACTTGGTGGGGTGTTGACCAGGTCGCGAGCCGTGGCGACGGCGGTCGCCACCGCGGCGGCATTCGCCGTTTCGGCTTTGGCATTCCTCGCGGTCGACAGCACCGTGACCTTGCGCAGCCCGTTATCCTTCGGCGCGGTCTTGGCGGTGCGGAAGGCGGTGAATCGGTAGCCGCCCAGGACCAGCCCCTCGACCACGGCGCCCAGATTGCCGGTGCCGGACAGTTCGCTCAGCGTGGTGATCACCGCCTCGGCGCTGCCCAGTGACCGCGCCGCCGTGCCGGCGGCGCGGCGAACCACCTCCTCGGGCCACTCGTCGCGCCGTTTGCCCAAACCGACGGTGAGCACGCTGGCCACCGGCAGCGACGACACCACCAGTCGGTGCACCTGCTCACTGCCGCCGGTGGCGGCCAGCGCGCGCAACCCGGCCTCGATCTCGGCGACAGCGTCGGCCGGTATGAACGGCTCGGCCGCGACGACCGCCGCGCCTGGTTGATCGTCTGATCCAGTCGACACGACCGGGACGACCAACACCGCCGATCCGGAGCCGCGGCGCGGCAGCGACGAGGCGGTAGTGACGGCTGGTGCGGCGTAACCGGGTTGTGTGCTCACTCGACTCACCCTAATCACCGCCGATTAGGGTGAGTCGGCGTGAGCAACGTGAGCAACCTGAGCGACGAAGTGCAGCACGGACCGCTGGAAGACCGCCACCGCGCATTGGGCGCCACCTTCGCGGAGTTCGGCGGCTGGCTGATGCCGGTGTCGTATACCGGAACGGTCACCGAGCACAACGCCACCCGTACCGCCGTCGGACTGTTCGACGTCAGCCACCTTGGCAAGGCGTCGATCCGGGGCCCGGGTGCGGCGCACTTCGTCAACTCCGCGTTCACCAACGACCTCAGCCGGATCGGTCCGGGCAGGGCGCAGTACACGTTGTGTTGCACCGAATCCGGCGGCGTGATCGACGACCTGATCGCCTACTACGTCGCCGACGACGACATCTTCCTGGTGCCCAACGCCGCCAATACCGCGGCGGTGGTCGCGGCGCTGCAGGCGGCCGCGCCGGCCGGCCTGACCATCACCGACCTGCACCGCTCCTTCGCGGTGCTGGCGGTGCAGGGGCCGCGTTCCGCCGACGTGCTCGGCGAACTCGGTCTGCCGGCCGAGATGGGCTACATGGCCTACGCGGACGCGTCATTGCAGGGCGTGCCGGTGCGGGTGTGCCGCAGCGGATACACCGGTGAACACGGCTACGAGCTGTTGCCGCCGTGGGAATCGGCGGGACCGGTGTTCGACGCGCTGCTGGCCGCCGTGGAGCGGGCGGGCGGGCAGTTGGCCGGATTGGGTGCGCGCGACACGCTGCGCACCGAGATGGGTTATCCGCTGCACGGACACGAGCTGTCGGCTGACATCTCGCCGTTGCAGGCCCGGTGCGGCTGGGCGATCGGCTGGAAGAAGGACGCATTCTTCGGCCGCGACGCGCTACTGGCCGAGAAGGCCGACGGGCCACGGCGGTTGCTGCGCGGGCTGCGCGCGGTCGGCCGCGGCGTGCTGCGGCCCGGATTGCCGGTGCTTGACGGCGACACCCAGATCGGGGTCACCACGTCTGGAACGTTCTCTCCGACATTGAAAATCGGCATCGCACTGGCGCTGATCGACACCGACGCGGACGTAGCAGACGGCCAGCACGTCCGTGTCGATGTTCGCGGCCGCAGCCTCGAATGCGAAGTGGTGCGCCCACCGTTTGTCGCCGCCAACACCCGGTGACCCGCGGATACAATCGCAGGATGACCAGCGGCCTCCTCGACTTCACGGTTCTGCGCACCGCAAACCCGACAAGCGACGAGGCACGTGACGCCGTCCTGCGCGACCCTGACTTCGGCAGTTACCACACCGATCACATGGTGTCGATCGACTACACCGACGGCCAGGGCTGGCACGATGCACGGGTCACCGCTTACGGTCCGCTGCAACTGGATCCGTCGGCCATCGTGCTGCACTACGCGCAGGGCGTGTTCGAAGGACTCAAGGCGTACCGCTGGCCGGACGGATCGATCGTGTCCTTCCGTGCCCAGGCGAATGCCGCCCGGATGCGCTCGTCGGCCCGGCGACTCGCGATACCGGCGTTGCCCGAAAAACTGTTCATCGAGTCGCTGCGCCAGTTGATCGCCGTCGACCAGTGTTGGGTGCCGCCGGCCGGCGGCGAAGAGTCGCTGTATCTGCGGCCATTCATCATCGCCACCGAGCCGGGCCTGGGCGTTCGGCCGGCCAAGCAGTACCGCTACCTGGTGCTGGCTTCGCCGGCCGGCGCGTATTTCAAGGGCGGCATCAAGCCGGTCAGCGTCTGGGTGTCGACGGAGTACGTGCGCGCCAGCCCGGGCGGCACCGGTGCGGCGAAGTTCGGCGGGAACTACGCCGGGTCGCTGGTGGCTCAGGCGGAAG
>NZ_JBARMY010000231.1:0-8294 GCF_049802695.1 Mycobacterium sp. | reverse complement strand
ACCCAGGCTCGGTGAAGCCGGTACACCGGCCGCGCCCAGCACGCCGGAGCCCAGCCCCCCGCCCAGCGCCGAGGGCGTCACACCGCCCAGGCCGTTCTCCAACCCTGCGCCGAGAAAACTGGTTCCGGTGATGGCCTGGATGACCTGAATCGGGTTGAAGGCGCCGGTGGAGGTGATCGTGTTCCAGATGTTGCTGTTGAGCCCGAGACCATCCGAGCTGAACAGCTGACTGAACAGGCTCGAGACCCCCGAGATGCTCGTGGTACCCGACGCCGTTGAGCCCAATGCAGCCCCGGGCGCCGCCAGGTTCTGCAAGGTCGAAGGTATCGCCGACGTCAGCTGTGACAACGCCGTCTGGGTGTTCGAGCCGGCCGAGGTGCCGGTGGCCTGCGTGACCGCAGCGGCCTGCGCGCCCAGCGCACCGGGAGTGGTGGTCTGCTGCGGCGCATTGAACGGCGTCACCTTCGTAGCAGCCGCCGCCGATCCGGCATAGCCGTACATGGCGGCCGCGTCCTGGGCCCACATCTGGCCGTATTCCGCCTCGGTGGCCGCGATCGCCGGGGTGTTCTGGCCGATGATGTTGGTCGCGACCAGCGACGCCAACTGGGCGCGATTGGCCGCGATCGCCGGCGGCGGTACTGACGAGCCGAGCGCGGTCTCATACGCCCCAGCCGCCGCGGTCGCCTGGCCGGCGGTCTGCTCAGCTTGGGCAGCGGTGATGTTCAGCCATCCCGAGTAGGAGGAGGCCGCCGTCGCCATCGAGGCCGATGCCGGACCTTGCCATCCATCGCTGGTCAGGCCTGCGACGGTCGAGCTGTAGTCGCCCGCCGTCGAACGCAGATCAGCGGCCAGCCCGTTCCAAGCGCTGGCGGCGGCCAGCAAGGGCGCCGAGCCGGGTCCGGAATATATTCTGCCCGAGTTGATTTCCGGCGGTAGTACACCGAAATCCATGAATGCGGTCATCGCTCGACACCTCCCTCACCCTGCAGCGATGGCGTTGGCGGCCTCGGTGGCCGAGTATGACTGGGCGCTGGTGCCCAATGTGCTGACAAACAGGTCGTGCATTGCAGCAGCTTGCGCACTGACCACCTGGTAGAGCTGCGCGTGTGCGGCGAATTGTGTTGCCGTCAAAGCTGATACATCGTCCGCGGCGGCGGGAGTCACTGCCGTGGTGGAAGGCGCGGCGACAGCGTTCTGCGCGACCATAGCTGAGCCGATCCCGTGCAGGGCGTTGGCGGCGGCTGCCATGATTTCCGACTGTGCGGTGACAAAAGACATGGGACTTCTCCTCAAGCAGCGGAGCCCAGGCTCGAGTCGCGTCCGCGCACGCCGATAGCACACCGACGGGGGGCGTGAACGTGCGAAAAGCTTTCAGTGCCGGGCTGTTTCAGGCGACAAGATTGACGCCGGGGCCGGATCGGGACGATAGGGTCGTCGAACTCGGATACGGACTGTCGTCGGAACTCATGTCGTCCTTCACCTCCTCACGGTCAGGGCACACGGGGATGCCACCAGTCGCCAAGCCGGAGTGAGGTCACCCGGGCTGATCACCCGGGTTCGGCACCCCTCTCGTCAGAGCTTTGGCACTGCACGGCTTATCCGAACGATGTCGGAAGCCACTTGGGCTCAACCCTTAAGCCGGGAGGAGCTGTCCTGACCCTGGGCGTCTTTCGACGTTCGAGGTCAGTGGCCTGTGTCCGTGCAGACGCCTCACCTAGCGAGGTGCTTGCTGACATCATGGTGGCACTGATTCCGTCGACCGTCAACCCGACACGCAGAAAGACCGACAGCCGTGACGGTCAGTGATGTCGAACTCGGTTGCGCCTCGCCGTTTTCCGTCACCACCCCAGCCACTCAGCTGGATGCGGAGGAATCGGCTTCAACACGAACGCTTTTCATAGCCTCGGGTCGCCGCCGCCACGAAAAGCGATCTGTCAGGCCACCGTCGACGCGTCGGCGGTGGTTGATTCGACTTGGGAGACCGTCAGCCGGCAGCCGGCGGTTGTGCCATCACCGTCGGACGGAAGCCGTAGCGAGGAGTCGCGAAGCTGAAGCTGCGTGAGCCCCCGCCCATCATCGGCATCCCGGGCATGCCCGGCATACCGGCTGCCTGCTCGGCGGCATTCATGCCTACCGTGTGAAACTCCATGGCGCCCGAGCTGATCGGGGTCGTCATTTGGTTCGCCGGGGCCCAGCTTTGCGGCGCCGACAACCCGCCGACCAATCTGGCGTTGCCGATGCCCGCTGACACCGCCGGTCCGCTCGCTAACCCTGCGGCAGGCGCCGACGACAGCGCCGGGATGCCACCCCCGCCGCCCAGTGGCAGCCCATCTGGCAAGCCGCCGAGGGCGGGGAGGCCGGCGCCATACTTCAGCGAGTTGATGTCGGCAATGGCGCTGGTGGCGGCTGGGCTGACCAAAGCCGGGTTGAGGTATCCTCCCGACACAAACCCGTTCGTCAGCGAGGAGTTGAGGAAGGTTCCGCCAGCTGAATTATTCGCACCATCAATAGCATTCAGGAAGCCAGCGAATCCTGTCGCGGCGTTATTGGTTCCCGGGCCGAAGATACCCGACCCGCCCAGAAGTCCGCTCAGCCCTGATCCGGACGTGCCAGAAGCCGCGGGCGACGCCAGATTCTGCAGTGCGTTGGGAAACGCGGAAACCAGCTGTGACAGCGTGTTCTGCACTCCGGAGCTGCTCGACGAGCCGGCCGATTGGGTAGCCGCCAGGCTCTGGTTCACCAGCCCGTTGGTGCTCGTGGTCGGCGCCGGACTGCTGAACTGTGAAACCTTGGCAGCCGCAGCCGAATTGGCGGCATAGCCGTACATCGCCGCGGCGTCCTGCGCCCACATCTCGCCGTATTGGGCTTCGACGGCCGCGATCGCCGACGCGTTCTGACCCAGAATGTTCGTCGCGACGAGCTGGCTCAACTGAGTGCGGTTCACGGCGATCTCCGCCGGTGGCACCGTGGCGGCGAAGGCGGCGTCGTATGCTCCGGCTGCCGCATTCGCCTGTCCGGCGGTCTGTTCAGCCTGCCCCGCGGTGGTGGTCATCCAGGTCAGATAGGGTGCGATGGCTTTGGCCATCGACTCCGACGCAGAGCCCTGCCAGCCGTAATCGATGAGCCCGTCGATCACCGACTGATATGAGTTGGCGGCTGAACTCAATTCGGCGGCCAGGCTGTTCCATGCCGTCGCGGCGGCGAGCAGCGGCGCCGACCCGGCACCGGTGTACATGCGCGCCGAGTTGACTTCCGGGGTCAATGCTCCGTAATCCATCAGCAGGGTTTCCCTTCAGCTGGCCGCCGCAGCGTTGGCGGCTTCGGTGGCGGCGTACGAGCCGGCGCTGGTGTTCAGCGTGGTCGTGAATAATTCGTGAATGGCAGCGGCGTGTGCGCTGACGGCTTGGTACATCTGGGCATGCGCGGCGAATTGCGCCGCCGTCAGGGCCGAAACCTCATCGGCGGCGGCGGGTATGACTCCGGTCGTGGGGCCGGCCACCGCCGCGTTCTGGGCGATCATGACAGAACCGATGCCCTGCAGGTCGCCGGCGGCTGCGGTCAGCAGGTCGGGCTGCGCGGTGACAAATGACATTGGACTTCTCCCTAGGGGTGATCCGACCAGGCACGAATTCCCGCGCCGCGTTATTTGCAGGATCGACAGCACTGTTCCGCCGTGCGAAGACGACGGCGCGACACCGGCCTTCGTTCAGGCGGCGGAGAGACGACCGTGACTGGATCGGAGGCGAACGGTCAATGATTTCGGATAACTACTATCGCCGGGACTCAATCTCGCCCCACACCTCCCCTCACGGTCATGGCACATAGGTGTGCCAGCGGTCGCACATACAGGGGCAGAACACTCGACAGACACGCCGAGCGCGGCACCCCTCTCGTCAGAGCTTCGGCACCACACGGCGTATCCGGCAGAGCCGGAAGCCACTTGGGCTCAACCCTTAAGCCGGGAAGAGCTGTCCTGACCCTGGGCGTCTTTCGACGTTCGAGGTCAGTGGCCTGTATCCGCGCAGACGCCTCACCTAGCGAAGTGCGTCAGCCTCATGGTGGCACCAGTGATACCGCAGGTCAACCCAACTCGCCCCGCACTGTGGACCACATGACCGCGACATCACCGCAAATCGCCGCGGATGAGGTCCTATTCACCGTGAGTCTATTTCGCCGCCGGTCGCCCGCGGCTCTGACCAGCGACTTTCCGCAGTTTCCGCAGTTGAGACTCGGACCAAGCGTCGAGCGGGGCGCCCCTGCAAGTTGGATCGCAGTTTGCTGGCGAATCGCTGTGAGAAGCGGCTAGTCAGACTTTTGCTCGGCGACTGCCGCGTTGAGTCCCTCGGCGAGGTCCTCTCGGGTCAACTCCTGAAAGCGCAGCAGCAGGTCAGTGCTGAAGTCCGCGGCGTCGTCGGCCAGCACCGCGTCCAGGTCTTCATCGTCGAGGCGGGCACTGCGATGATCGCGGGCTTTCTCCACCACGTTGCGCACGAACCCGGCGTTGCCAAGGGTGTCGATGTCGCGGATGAGGTCGCCGTCCTCCGAGTAGTGCTCCTCGGTGTAGAACTTGGTGTACTTCGGTAGCAACGCCTCAGCCGCCTCGTCGGTGATGACGTCCTCGTTCTCCCGGCCCATCAACTTCGTCAAATCCACCAACTCCGGCGGTGTGTAGCTGAAGAACTCGATGACCGTAGAGAACCGCCGTCGCAGACCCGGGTTGACCTCGAGCATCCGGTCCATCGCTTTGGCGTATCCGGCTCCGAACACCACCAGCTCGTCGCGGTTATTTTCCATGTACAGCAGCAACGTGTTGATGATCGCGTTGCCGTACGGATCGCCTGAGTGATAGCCCTTTTCATGCAGAGTGTGCATCTCGTCGAAGAACACCGCCCCGCCGAGTGCTTCTTCGAGCATCTCCTCGGTGTTCTTCTCCGCATCGGCCATATACCGGCCCAGCAGCTTCGTGCGGCTGGTTTCCACCACCAACGGCTTTCGTAACACCGTCAACCCGCACAGCTGCTTGGCAAATGCCCGCGCAACCGATGTTTTACCGGTTCCGGGCGGACCCAACAACAGCGTGTGCCGCGACGTCACCGGCACCGGCAGACCCATCTTGGCGCGGGCCAAGTTGACTTTCGTGGTCGACTTGATCAACTTGATCTCGCGCTTGGCCCGCTCCATCCCGAGCATTGCGTTGAGCTCGGCGTCCCCTTCGGCCAGATAATTGGCCGCCTCTTCGGCGTGCCGGGCCGCCTCGGTCTGTTCGCGGGTCGGCGCACTGTCGGGATCCCAGGGATCGGTACGGGCCTCGATGGTTTCCGGGTCGGTTAGCACCAATCGGTAGCTGGAGTTGTCCAAAGCTTCGCGGGCGGGCGCGAATTTAGCGTCGCGCGAATAAACCCGGCGCAGCAGCTCGAGGGCTTCCTCCTCGCGCCCGAGGTGGCGCTGGCACATGCCTTGGGTGTACAAAGCGATGTTCGCCGCGGGCGGCACCCGGTCGGCCTCGATGGCTTCTTCGGCGCGCCTGATAGCCTCCTCGAACACCCCGAGCGACGCCAGCGCGGTTGTCGCCATGGCCGCTCCGGCCGCTTTCAGCTCGGGCTGACGCCAGGGCGTCGCTGCCGGAAATTGCGCCAGGACGTCGGACCAGCGGCGGCTGCGGAAGAACAGCACACCGCGCGCGTACCGGACCAGCTCGGCTTCAAAGGGGTTGCGCGGATCGGTGCCGTCGAGAAGGTCGGCCGCTTCTTTGTACCGTTTCACTTCGGCGAGAGCCATCGCGTAGGTCGCTGCCAGGGAGTCGACGCTGGTGATCACCAGCCGCAGGAAGAGCCCGTCGGAGACCTGCGGCCGGAACTGCACGTCGGTGACGCCGAGGCGGCGGATCTCCCAGCCGAAGGTTCCTTTCGCGGCCCAGGCACCCTCGAGCACCTCGATGCTCTGGTCACCGGCGAGTAGCCGCGCCAGCCAGCCATCGCACATGCTGGGTTCGATTGCGGTGGCGGTGGTGAACATCCGCAACGCCACCGGCGGATTGTTGCTGGGCTGAAGTCCCTTAACCGAGATGCCGGAGGCCAGCAGTCCGGCCACCATGGCGTTACGAGCGTCCGTGGACCCAGCCTGAGGGCTGGTCACCTGCGCGCCCCCGCAGGGGTGGTGACGAGCTGCGGTGCTGCCGCACCGACAGGCACGGACAACTGTTCGCGGTAGGCCAGCGACCGACCCGGAATCACCAGCGGCGGGCGTGTAGTGGGCACCGGCAAGCTGGCCGACACCGCGGACAACTGGCGGCCGGTGAGCCGGTTCATCCCGCTCCAGACTTCTTTGGGCAGCCGACCGGCGCTGTGGTAGCGGACCCACACCGACACGTCGGCCCCGCCGCGGCGAGCGACCAGCTTGACCGTGACCGCCGTTGCGTTGGTCTCCGGCAGCCACAACCGCTGCAGCGTGCCGGACGTGATGTCCCTCGGCGACACCCAGAAGCTGGTCACGTACTCCTTCGAGCCGGCCGGCTCCTGGTGGCGCAGCCGGCGCCTGCGGGCGCTGACGTGAGCCGGTTCAAGACCGGCCAATACGGCGGCGTCGAGATCGGCGAATTCGTCGGCCGTCACCGATCGAGCCATGAGACGTCCTTCGTCCAGATCGATGGCAAGCCGCTCGGTCGCGGCTGCCAGGGTGGCGGCCACCGAATCGCGGGCCGCCACGGCAGCGACGTTGCGCTGCGGATCCAACCGCAGCAGCAACCATGTCCGGTGGTCACCCGCACCCGCGGATTGGGTTGCCACCGACACGATGTCGATCTCGTCCAGGCGCACATCAAACTGGCGCAACCGGTTCACCACCGCATCCAGCGGCAGCCCGGCCAGCGCGGTCTCCCGGGAACGATGACGACCGGTCGGTTCCTCGCGGGCCTCCACGGCGATCGCTGAGACCAGGCGGCCCTGATATTCGCGGATTCCGACAACGTCGCGACCGTACCGGCGCTGATGGTTGATGGCCGGGGTGCGTCCCGCCGTCAACGTCGCCTGCGGGTCGGCGAACCGGTCCAGCAGACGAGCGCCGAGTGCCGAGGCCAGCGTATTCCGCCGGTAGGTGACCAGCCCGACGATCGTGACCGCCAGCGCCACCGCGACGCCCACCCAGAAGGCGACGTGGTGTGCGTCCCACGCTTGCGGCCAGTGGCTGGCCGAGGCCAGCACCGCGACGTCGATGAGAAACACGCCTGTGATGCGCGCCCAAGACAGCGTTATGCCGAATCGGTTCTGTTCTTTCATTGTTCCCTCGACGATCGTCTGAGCAATCTCGCGCTTCCGACCACCGCGGCAAAGATCAGCAGCACAGCGGCTAACCCGCCCGCAGCAATCCACACCGGCATCATGTTCCGCGGCGGAATCGGCGGCGGCATCTTCAATGGGGCGGATTTGGTCGGCAGGGTCGGGCCCTCCGGGACATCCCAGGTCAGCGCGGCCACCGGGTCGACCACCCCGTAACCCAACTGGTTGTCCACCCCCCGCGCCGGCGGGCGGGCGGTGTGGATCAGCCGGTTGATGATCTGGTGTGACGTCAGGTCGGGATACTTCGCCCGGACCAGAGCCGCTACGCCTGACACAATCGCGGTCGCGAAACTGGTACCGGTCGGCGTCAGCAACGTGTTGTCCGGCCCGTCCACCGCATTCACCAGACTGTCGTCGCGGGTCGACAGACCGACGACGTCGGTACCCGGCGCGGCGATCGACACCCAGGGTCCTGCCACGCTCATTTTCTCCATCGGCGCGCCGGTGGAGTCGACGGAGCCGACCGTCAGCACGTAGTCGCTGAACCACGCCGGCGTTACCACCGTGGTCACGCCGCTCCAATCCCGCGGGTCATTGGGGTTCAACGGATCGAACACCGGGTTCTGTTTGCAGTCACGGCTACTGGTGTCTCCGGCGGCGGCGACGATCACCACGTTCCGGTCGACCGCCGCGTAACGCAGCGCGGCTCCCAGGTCAGCCTGGTCGAGCACGTTGCGGGCGCTCATGCAGGTGATATCGGAGATGTTGATCACCTGCGCGCCCAGATTGGCCGCATGCACGATCGCGCGGGCCAACGTGCGGATGGTGTCCGACTTCTGCCGGGTCTGCGGGTCTTGCTCGCCGGTAAAAGCGTCCTTGACGGTGAAGGCACCGCTGGTCTGGCGGATCGAGATCAGCTCGACGTCCGGAGCGATTCCGGAGAACGCGTCGGCCGGGCCGGCCGGTGGCGGTTCGAGGGGCGCAGGCGCGGTCGGCTGCATTCGGTGCACGGGCGCGAGG
>NZ_JBARMY010000230.1:0-20933 GCF_049802695.1 Mycobacterium sp. | reverse complement strand
AGTGAATTCCGCTGTATGCGTACCCGATTTGTCGACAGACGCAGTCACCCGCCAGCTGGCGGCTGCTTTGACGTAGTTGCACCGCTCGCAGAGGCCGAGTCCGTTGACCGCGTTGGTCGAGCCGGCTTTAGCGTGCGGTTGCGCATGGTCGGTGTGCCGAATCGGTGCATCGCAGTACGGCGTGCGACAACGCTGGTCACGCAAACCGATGAAGGTGGCCAGCCCGCGGGGGAAAAGCCGCGCCCGCGATTCGAGGGCGACCAAGGCCCCGGACTGAGGATGGGCGTAGAGCCGGCGCAGCGTCGCCCGTGAACGGTGGTCGTCGGCCGCCGTCGCCACCAGGTGACGGGCCACCGCAGCAGGGACCGGGCCGTAGCCACCGACTTCAGCCGGCGTGTCGTCGTCGCCGAGCAACGTGGCGTCCGACAACACGAGGTTGACTGCGATCGGCGGCGCCGTTGCTGTGCTTCGGCCGGTGACGCGTTCGACCAGGGTGTCTGCCATCACCTGCCCGCGCGACCGCCCATCGAAGGTGGTGTCCGCCTGACGGCGCAGCGCCGCATACACCGACACGCCTGTGGCGACCGGTAAAAGCGCCGTCAGATAGGTCATCGTGTCGGGCGCCGGACGTACTGTGACGCAGCGTTCGTTCTCCGCCTTGGCCGCGCGCTCCACAACAGCGTGCGGATCAAGCCGGTAGGCGATGGCCCTGGCCGCGGCGGCCACCCGCGCATCGCCCATGCCGTCCAGATCGGTCGGCTCGCCGCACAGCTCGGCATCCAAAGCCCGACGGTCCTCGACATCGAGGCACGCGCTTTCCCGGACGATCAGGGTGGCCCGCCATTCCGACAGAAGCCCGTGCTCAAGCGCCGCAAGGGTGTAAGGCATCTCGTGAACCAGAGCTTTGGCGAAACCCAGGTGCCGGTTGCCGCGAGCCGGCGAATCGCGGCGGGCCAGTGCGACCTCAGAAGCCACCCCGCGGCCCCGGCGCGGCGTCGGCACTCCCACCGCAGCCTCCGACGATCGCCGTGCGGCGTCCAGCGCCGCGGCCGCGCGGGCTTGACCGGCCGCCGCGGCAGACTTCAGCCGCTCCAACTCGGTGATGCGCCGAACCAGCGCCTGCTCGTCGGCACTCGGGTCGACTGACACCAATTTATCGAACATACGTTCGAGAGTACCCGCCCCCGACGACAATCGCCCAAGAAGTCAGCCGTGGCCGATATGCAGCAACTTCGCCAGGTTCGACAACTTGACCCGGGGACGGCCGTGCGGCTCGCCGGCCTCTCGTTCGAAGCGGTCGATCATTTCCCAGTGCGCATCGGTGACCAGCTTCGGCTGACGCGACAGCAGCCATTCGGCCAGCTTGTCGGCATGGTCGTCACCGAAATCCGCCAACCCGGAATCGCCGGCGGCGGCCAGATCGGCCAGCAATGTGTCGACCGTTTCCTGGGAATCCTTTTTGTTGGTGCCGATCACTCCGGTTGGCCCGCGTTTAATCCACCCGACGACGTACTCGTTACGGCTGCCCTCCACCCGTCCGTCGGCGTGGGGAATCGTTCCGTTCCTCTCGTCGAACGGCAACCCTGGCGTCGGCACGCCGCGATACCCGACGGAGCGCACCACCAGCTGGACCGGAAGTTCCTCACGCGCGCCGGTGTCCTTCGCGACTACCCGGCCGTCGTCGTTGACCAGCTCGTTTCGGCCGAGCACGATGCTTTCTACTTTGCCGTGGCCCTTGATCTCGATCGGGGAAGTGAAGAATCGCAGCACTATTCGCCGGTGTCCGGTTCGCGGTGGCCGGGCCGCATAGTCGCGCAGAACCTTGATGTTCTGCTTGGTGGTCTTGCCTACTGCCGCGGCGTCGTCGTCACTGATCCCTTCGAGGTCGGCCGGGTCGACCACCACGTCGACACCCTCGAGCTCGCCGAGCTCACGCAACTCCAGCGTGGTGAACGCCGTCTGTAGTGGACCCCGCCGCCCGATGACCACCACTTCTTCCATGCCGCACGGCCGCAGCGATTCCAGGGCGTGGTCGGCGATATCCGTGGCCGCCAGCACATCGGGGTCGGTCACCAGGATGCGTGCGACGTCGATAGCGACGTTGCCGTTGCCGACGACGATGGCGCGGCCATTGGATAGGTCGGGCGTCATCTCCTCGAAGTGCGGGTGCGCGTTGTACCAGCCCACGAAGTCGACGGCGGCGATGCTGCCGAGTAGGTCTTCACCGGGGATGTTCAACGGTTTATCCGACTGCGCCCCGATCGCATAGATCACCGCGTCGTAACGCTCGGCGAGTTCTCCGGCCCCGACGTGCTCGCCGATCCCGACGTTGCCGAAGAAACGGAATCGCGGATGCTCGGCGATCTTCTCGAACTGCTTGCTGATCGATTTGATCTTTGGGTGATCAGGAGCAACCCCGGAACGCACCAGGCCCCACGGCGTCGGAAGCATCTCGATCATGTCGACTGCGACGTCGATCTCGTCGGATGCCTCGGCGGCCTTCAACAGCGATGCGGCGGCGAAGAAACCCGATGGACCGGAGCCGACGATCGCAACATGGTATGGACGCATATCGATTGATGCTAAACGCCTACTCGCTGGTAGCTCCGCCATTCTGGATTGCCCCGCGCGCAACCGCCGCAGCCCGCGTCGTCACGGCTCGGCACTCCGCCGGTACCCTGAGCAGCTGTGGAACCCGACCGTCAGGCTGACATCGCCGCGCTCGACTCCACCCTGACGACGGTGGAGCGGGTGCTCGACGTCGACGGTCTGCGCAGCCGCATCGAGAAGCTCGAGCATGAGGCGTCGGACCCGAATCTCTGGAACGACCAGGCACGGGCGCAGCGGGTGACCAGCGAGCTGTCGCACGCCCAGGGCGAGTTGCGCCGCGTCGAAGAGCTGCGCCGCCGCCTCGATGACCTGCCGGTGCTGTACGAACTCGCTGACGAGGCGGACGGCGCCGCTGCTGCCGACACCCGCACCGAGGCCGACGCCGAACTGACCGCGCTGCATGCCGACATCGAAGCAATGGAAGTGCGGACCTTGCTGTCCGGCGAGTACGACGAGCGCGAGGCACTGCTCACCATCCGCTCCGGTGCGGGCGGCGTCGACGCCGCCGACTGGGCCGAGATGTTGATGCGCATGTACATCCGGTGGGCCGAGCAGCACAAGTATCCCGTCGAGGTGTTCGACACGTCCTACGCCGAAGAGGCCGGTATCAAGAGCGCGACGTTCGCAGTGCACGCGCCGTTCGCCTACGGCACGTTGTCGGTCGAGCAGGGTACCCACCGGCTGGTTCGGATCAGCCCGTTCGACAACCAGAGCCGCCGCCAGACGTCGTTCGCCGAAGTCGAGGTGCTTCCGGTGGTGGAAACCACCGACCACATCGACATTCCTGAAGGCGACATCCGCGTCGACGTCTACCGCTCCAGCGGGCCCGGCGGCCAATCGGTGAACACCACTGACTCGGCGGTTCGACTCACCCACATCCCG
Organism: Mycobacterium sp.; assembly: GCF_049802695.1. GTDB lineage: Bacteria > Actinomycetota > Actinomycetes > Mycobacteriales > Mycobacteriaceae > Mycobacterium. Next base: position 17,441 of record NZ_JBARMY010000230.1, on the reverse strand, counting down.
ACCGGTATCGTCGTCACCTGTCAGAACGAGAAGTCGCAGTTGCAGAACAAGATTTCAGCGATGCGAGTTCTTCAGGCAAAGTTGTTGGAGCGCAAGCGCGTAGAAGAACGCGCTGAGCTGGACGCGTTGAAGGGTGACGGCGGCAGCTCCTGGGGCAACCAGATGCGTTCGTATGTACTGCACCCGTACCAGATGGTTAAGGATCTGCGCACTGACTACGAGGTGGGCAACCCGACCGCAGTCCTGGATGGAGATATCGACGGATTCCTGGAAGCAGGCATCCGGTGGCGCAATCGAAAAGATGACGAAAACTAACGAAACGTATCTCGCTGTAGGAATGGCACATCGCTGGCACGATTTCTGGCGCGGCGAGTTCGGCGAATGGATCATCACCCGCGGTCTGCGGATCGTCATGCTGCTGATCGCGGCGGTGCTGGCGGCTCGCTTCGTCAGCTGGGTGGCGCAACAGGTGACCCGGCAGCTCGACGCCGGCTTTGCCGAAAGCGACGCCTTGGTGCGCTCGGAGGCTACCAAGCACCGACAGGCCGTGGCATCGGTCATCCAGTGGGTGTCGATCGTCATCATCGCCATCTGGGTCATCGTTCAGATCGGCGACGTCCTGCAGTTCTCCGTGCGTGGGTTCGTCGCACCCGCCACCGTGCTGGGTGCCGCGCTGGGCTTTGGTGCCCAGCAGATGGTCAAGGATCTGCTCTCGGGGTTTTTCATCATCGTCGAGAAGCAGTACGGCTTCGGTGACCTGGTGTCGTTGACGGTGGGGGGGATCGCCGCCGAGGCGCGCGGCACCGTCGAGGACGTGACGTTGCGGGTGACCAGGCTGCGTTCACCTGATGGAGAGCTGTTCACGATCCCCAACGGCCAGATCGTCAAAACGATCAACCTCTCCAAGGACTGGGCGCGCGCGGTGGTGGACATCCCAGTCTCGACCAGCACCGACCTCAACCGGGTGAATGAGGTGCTGCGCCAGGAGTGTGAGCGCGCGCGGGACAACCCGTTGCTGGGTGAGTTGCTGTTGGACGCACCCACTGTGATGGGCGTGGAAAGCATCGAGCTGAACACCGTGACCTTGCGCTTGGTGGCCCGGACACTGCCGGGCAAGCAATTCGAGGCGGGCCGGCAACTGCGGGTGCTGGTGGTCCGGGCGCTGGCGCACGCCGGGATCGTGACGGCGGCCGACGCGAAGGTGGGAGTTGTCGACGATCCGGCCGCTCCGGCCGCGCAGGCCGAAGAGGAACCTCATGAGCGGGCCCGCGAGTCGGTGCGTCGCCGATGAAACTAACGCTGAACGTCCTGGAAGACCACAGCCGAGACACAGACCGGCACTGGCCCGGTTACCTCCTCGGCGGACGTATCCGCACATCGACGGCGGTTCTGATCGTCGTGTTCTTTGCGGTGTTATGGACCTACGACACCTATCGCCCGCCGACCAAGCCCGGTCAACCGCCGGCGCAGGTGGTCCCGCCGGGCTTCGTGCCCGACCCCAACTACACCTGGGTGCCGCGCACCCGGGTGCAACAGCCACCGCCCAGCTACTACACGCCGACACCGACGCCGACCACCACCGTGCCGACGACGACGACACCACCGCCGACGACCACGACCACGACGACTCCGCCGCCGCTATTCCAGCTTCCTGTGCTGCCGCCGCCGTTCGGTCCGGGCACTCCGACACCGGCGACGCCGACGACGGCACCGCCGGGGTCCAGTCCGGCGCCCGGCCCGATTCCCCGCCTCCCGCCACCCGGGGGATAGCGTGCCTGGCCCCGCCATCGCTCACAGCTACACTGGCGTGCCGTGATGATCACCCTCGACCGCGTCAGCAAGCAGTACAAATCGTCGGCGCGCCCGGCGTTGGACGACATCAACGTCAAGATCGACAAGGGTGAGTTTGTCTTCTTGATCGGTCCGTCGGGATCAGGCAAGTCGACGTTCATGCAGCTACTGCTTGGCGCGGAGAAGCCCACGACCGGTGATGTGCGGGTGTCGAAGTTCCATGTGAACAAGCTGCCCGGCCGGCATATACCCAGCCTGCGCCAGGTGATCGGCTGCGTCTTCCAGGACTTCCGACTGTTGGAACAGAAGACCGTTTTCGAGAACGTCGCGTTCGCGTTGGAAGTCATCGGCAAGCGGAAGGAAACCATCAACCGGGTGGTACCCGAAGTGCTGGAGATGGTCGGCCTGTCCGGTAAAGCTGTTCGGTTGCCCGACGAGCTGTCCGGCGGCGAGCAGCAGCGCGTCGCCATCGCCCGCGCCTTCGTCAACCGGCCACTGGTGCTGTTGGCCGACGAGCCGACCGGCAACCTGGACCCCGACACCAGCAGCGACATCATGGATCTGCTGGAGCGGATCAACCGCACCGGCACCACCGTGTTGATGGCCACGCACGACTACCACATCGTCGACTCCATGCGTCAGCGCGTCGTCGAACTGTCGCTGGGCCGGTTGGTGCGGGACGAGCAGCGCGGCGTGTACGGGATGGATCGCTAAGTGCGCTTCGGCTTCCTGTTCAACGAGGTCCTGACGGGCCTTCGTCGCAACGTCACCATGACTGTGGCGATGATCCTCACCACAGCCATCTCGATCGGTCTGTTCGGCGGCGGTCTGCTGGTGGTCCGGTTGGCCGACAACTCCCGGGCCATATATCTGGACCGGGTCGAGTCCCAGGTCTTCCTCACCAACGACGTCTCGGCCAACGACGCCACCTGCGCAGCCGATCCGTGTAAGGCGCTGAAGGACAAGATCGACCACCGCAGCGACGTCAAATCATGGCGGTTCCTCAACCGCGACGAGGCCTACGCCGACGCCATCCGCAAATTCCCGCAGTTCAAAGACGTCGCCGGCAAAGACTCGTTTCCGGCGTCGTTCATCGTCAAGCTGGAGAACCCAGAAGAGCACAAAGATTTCGACGCCGCCATGCAGGGGCAGCCCGGCGTCGACCATGTGCTCAACGAGAAGGATTTGATCGACCGGCTGTTCGCGGTGTTGGACGGTTTGAGTAGTGCCGCATTCGCCGTCGCGCTGGTGCAGGCGGTTGGCGCGATCCTGCTGATCGCCAACATGGTTCAGGTCGCGGCCTACACGCGGCGCACCGAGGTCGGCATCATGCGGCTCGTCGGTGCCAGCCGCTGGTACACCCAGCTGCCCTTCCTGGTCGAGGCGATGCTGGCCGCCACAATCGGTGTGCTCATCGCCGTCATCGGCTTGTTGGTGGTGCGGGCACTTTTCCTGGACAACGCGCTCAGCCAGTTCTACCAAGCGAATCTGATCGCCAGGGTTGACTACGCCGACATCCTCTATATCTCGCCCTGGCTGTTCGTGGTGGGCGTGGTGATGGCCGGTCTGACGGCGTATGCGACCCTGCGGGTATACGTGCGGCGGTAGCAGTGGCCAAGAAAGCGGCGGCGAAGCCGCGCGGTGACGGCAAGCAGATCGTCGCGACCAATCGCAAAGCCAGGCATAACTTCTCGATTGTCGAGGTGTACGAGGCCGGGGTGGCGCTGGTCGGCACCGAAGTCAAGAGCCTGCGCGAGGGGCATGCGTCGCTGGCCGACGCGTTCGCGACCGTCGACGACGGCGAGGTCTGGTTGCGCAACCTGCACATTCCGGAGTATCACCACGGCAGCTGGACCAACCACGCTCCGCGGCGCAATCGCAAACTGCTGTTGCACCGCAGCCAGATCGACACGCTGGTGGGAAAGCTGCGCGATGGCAATTACACACTGGTTCCGCTGTCGCTGTACTTCTTCGGCGGCAAGGTCAAAGTCGAAGTGGCGCTGGCGCGTGGTAAGCAGGCGCACGACAAACGTCAGGACATGGCTCGCCGGGATGCTCAACGCGAAGTGGTTCGCGAGCTGGGGCGACGAGTCAAGGGCATGACCTGATCGGGGTCACACTAGGGCTACTGTCGGCGTTCAGCTTCGGTGTCAGCGACTTCGTCGGCGGCATCGCGTCGCGCCGCGCACCCGCTCTGCGAGTCGTGCTGGTGTCCTACCCGGTCGCGATGGTGTTGCTCGGTGTGCTGGCGGTCAGCGCCGGGGGCCCGCTCACCCGCGGCGCGGTGTTTTGGGGCTTGCTGGGCGGCCTCAGCCAAGCCCTGGCCGCATGGTGGTTTTACGCGGCGCTCGGCGCGGGCCCGATTGCGGTGGTGTCGCCGCTCACCGCGGTCTTGACCGCGTCGGTACCGGTCGCAGCCGGGATCGTGCTGGGGGAGCGGCCCGGACAGGTGCCCGCCGTCGGCATCGGGCTGGCGTTGATCGCGGTGGTGTTGGTCAGCCAGGAAGCCACTGACGAGGACACCAAGCCGCACCGGTTCACCACGAAGGTGGCCTGGCTGGCGGTCGGCTCCGGACTGGCGTTCGGGCTGAACTTCGTTCTGATCGACCAGGCCCCGGCCGAGTCCCGGCTGTGGCCGCTGCTGTTCGGGCGGATCTCCGCGACGCTGTTGGTACTCGGCGTGGCCGCCGTAACCCGTCACCTCGAGCTGCCGACCGGGTTTGCGATGCGGATGGCGCTGATCGCAGCGTTGCTCGACGCCATCGGAAATGTCGCCATGCTGTTGGCGCTGCGTGGTTCACTGCTTTCGCTGGCCAGCGTTCTGGTCTCGCTGTACCCGGCGGCCACCGTCGTACTGGCCATCGTGGTGCTACGCGAGAGGGTGCACCGGTTGCAGGTGGTCGGCATGGCGCTGGCGCTGGTCTCGGTGGCGATGATTGCCGGCGGTTGACCCGAACCGCGGGCGTCTTCCTGCTGGTCAGCGATGTCCTGATGTTCGCTTGGGGAAGCTGACGTCTCCGTAGCCGATTCGGTTTACGATCCGAGCATGGCCGCCAATCAGGTCACCGAACTCGCCAAGTCCGATGTCCTGTCAGGTCTCTTCGGGGCGTGGGAGGCCATCGACCAGTTACTGACCGACCTGCCGGACGAGCAGTTTCGTTCCCCGACGCCGCTGCCCGGCTGGGATGTGCGCGCGGTGGTATCGCACATCATCGGCACCGAAAGCACGTTGCTCGGATCCGCCCTGCCCGAAGTCGATATAGACGTCCGCGCGCTGAAGCATGTGCGCAACGATTTCGCTGCGATGAATGAATGCTGGGTGCAGCATCTCGGCGCGCAATCAGACGCCGAACTGCACCAGCTACTTCTGGCTGTGACGAACGATCGGCGCAAGCTGCTGGCGGAAATGTCCGACGCGGAGTGGAACGCAGTGACGATGACGCCCGCCGGGCCCGACAGTTACGGCCGGTTCATGCGGATACGGACGTTCGACTGCTGGGTGCACGAGCACGACATCCGAGACGCCATCGGACGGCCGGCAGCTGACGCCGACCTGCGCGGTGCGGCGCCGCGGCTGGCACTCGACGAGATGACCGCCAGCATGGGATATGTGGTCGGCAAGCTGGGCAAAGCACCTAACGGGTCGCGCATCCTGTTCGAGTTGACCGGTGCGCTCGAGCGCAGCATCCACGTGGTCATCGAGGATCGCGGCCGGGTCGTCGAGGATTTCGGCGGTCAGGTGCCCACGTCGACGATCAGACTCGACGGCTTGCTGTTCACCCGGCTTGCCGCCGGCCGGGTACGCGAGGCTTCTCACAAGGCCGTCGAACTGGCCGGCGACCTCGACGTCGCGGGCCGCGTCGTCCAACATCTCAACTACGTAATCTGAGCCCCGCGGATGAATGTTCACTGCCTTGTTGTTGCAGAACGCGTACCATGAGTTGTCCTGCCGAAAGTGGCGGGGATGCGAGGGGCTGAACGGTTTCGACTTCGCGCATCGAATCAAGGGAAGCGTGCCGGTGCAGGCAAGAGACCACCGTAAGCGTCGTTGCAACCAATTAAGCGCCGATTCACATCAGCGCGACTACGCCCTCGCTGCCTAAGCGACGGCTGGTCTGTCAGACCGGGAACGCCCTCGGCCCGGACCCTGGCATCGTCTAGAGGGATCCACCGATGTGTTCGGTCGCGGGACATATCGGGACACTCACAGCGACTGGGATCGTCATCTCGGCTTGTTCGCGTGACCGGGAGATCCAAGTAGAGGCATAGCGAACTGCGCACGGAGAAGCCTTGAGGGAATGCCGTAGGACCCGGGTTCGATTCCCGGCAGCTCCACTAAGTAATACCAGGCCAGTGCAGCGTCGCCGTCGTGGGCCCTCTTCCGCCGGGGCCCTACTGCGCATGTATGGACAGAGTATCCGGCAATCACACCGACCCCCGGACGGCAGCACGCCGGATCTTGCAGCGGACTTCAGGAACTGTTGTGATTGTTGAGCATGTCGAAACCTCTTGATGCCACGCCTACACCGTCGGGCGGATCTACCCATGTCCGGTCGTACGACGGCGGAACCCTGATTTCCTCTTGGTATCCATCGCACCCGCTATTGTTCGGCGCCCACTGGCCATTGCGCCTGTGGTCGGGATACTGCGGGTGCGGGTCATAGGGGTTCGGGGGCGGCTCGCTACCGGGTCGAGCCCCTCAGCAGGATCGCTTCGCGTTCAACGTCATCCATGCCTGGTTGGACGCACCTATGAACCGCGCCGGTTCCAACGTTAGGGCTGGCCGGATGGTCAGCGTGACTTCGGTCATCGGCTCTGCCCTAGTCTCCAGGCCGGAGTACGGTGGTCGCAAATCGCGAAAGGGACGGAGCCGATGCCTGATTCGCTGGCCGGTCCGCGCCTTCGGCAGGTGGCGCTGGTGGCCCACGAGTGCGAGAAGACCGCCATGTCACTGCAGGAGACGTTCGGCTGGCCCGATCCCTTCCACGATGCCGGGGTCGGCGAATTCGGATTGATCAACGCCGTGTTCCCGGTCGGCATCTCCTTTGTGGAAGTCGTGTCACCCGCCCAGCCCGACACCACGGCCGGGCGCTATTTGGCCCGCCGCGGGGCGGACAGCGGTTACATGGCGATCTTCCAGATGCCGTCCATCGAGGAGGCTCGCCGGCGGGTGACGGATATGGGCGTGCGGGTGGTATGGCAAGTGGACCTCGGCGACATCGCCAGCAGCCACTTGCATCCGAAGGACCTCCCTGGCGCCATCGTCTCGCTCGACTGGGCGTCGCCGGCCGATTCGTGGAGATGGGGCGGACCGGCGTGGACCGGATCGGTGCCCGCCCATCCGGCCGGCGGGGTCAGCGGCATCACGGTGGCGGTGGAAGACCCGGGCGTGGCCGCCCAACGGTGGGCCCGGGCGCTCGGTCTTGACGCCGAGATGGCGGAAGGGGTGGCGCTGGTCCGGCTAGGCGCCGCCGGCCAAACCCTACGGTTCGTGTCGGTCGAGGATGGACGGGCCGAAGGCATCACGGAGCTGTGGTTGACTCCGGGCATGGAGGGGCTGCCCGAGGGTGAAGGACCGGTGGCGGAAATCGCCGGGGTGCGTTTCGTGGTCGGTACGCCATGACCACCATCGACACCGGCACCGAGGACCTTCTCGCCTCTGTCGATAACGGCGTGGCTGTGATAACCATGAACCGGCCGGCTCGCCGCAATGCCTTCTCGAACGAAATGGTCGAAGCGTTGGGACACGTCCTGGCCCGCGTCGAGATCGACGACGCGGTCGGCTGCGTCGTTTTGACCGGCGCCGGCGGCGCGTTCTCGGCCGGCGGCGACGTGAAGGCCATGGCCGACCGCAACGCCGGCAACGGACCGGCAGTGACGATCGACGCCACCATCCATCGCCAGCGTCTCAATCAGCAGGCGACCAGCGGCAAGCTCTGGCGCATGCCGAAGCCGACGATCGCCCAGATCCCTGGTCCGGTTGCCGGCGCCGGGTTGGGACTGGCGCTGGCGTGCGATCTCCGTTACGCCGCCGACACTGCCATCTTCACTACCGCGTTCGCGCGCGTGGCCTTCGCCGGCGACTACGGCGGCACCTGGTTCCTCACCCGTCTGATCGGCTCCGCCAAAGCCAAAGAGCTGTACTACTTCGCCGAACGTCTGAGCGCGACACAAGCCGAAGCTCTCGGGATAGTCAACGCCGTGTTCCCTGCAGGCGATCTCCAGAAAGAGGTGATGGACCGGGCCCGGCGCCTGGCCGGGGGTCCGTCAGTGGCCTTCCGGTACATGAAGGAGAACCTCAACCGGGCCGTGCACGGTGGCCTCGAGGAGTGCATGGACCTCGAGGTAACCCATCACGTACACACCGGCTCCACGGCCGACCATCGGGAGGCGGCCCTGGCGTTCGTCGAGAAACGGGAGCCGCGGTTTCAGGGCCGGTGACTTAGCCTCTCGGGTCCTTGTCGCTGTGCACGGCGGGGAAACACCTGCAAGCTCTGTCGTCGAACTCGCTGGCTGCGACAGTCAATCATCATTCCTCGCAACGCCACCGAGATGGTCCACATCGGTCAGGCCGCGCTGAACGAGCGGAAAGTTGGGCGCGCTCAACCGTTCCGCAGCTAACCAGGTGAGCGGCCAGAGCTAGCAACTAAGAAAGGCGATCGGCGGATCCTCGCCTTGGCCACCCGCTTCGGCACGGTCTAGTAGCGCTGCGGTGCGTTCGCTAAACGGCGCCGAATACGACAGCCATGGGGTGCACCCGCCGCCCTGGAAGCCGCCGGTCACCCCGGTGACCGTCGCCCCCGTGATCCACGGCGCGCCGCTGGTGCCATTGACCAGGCCCGAACACAGAAACGAGGGGTAACCATCCGGGCTGGTCCCCGCGCTGTTTTGGCAACCGATCGGCGTGCCTCCGCCGCCGGCCGCATAGCCAATGATGCTGACTTGGCTACCCGATGCGGGCGCTGTGCCGAGCAACAGTGCGGAGCCGACCTGCGCCTCGATCGATCCGCCGCCGAGGCGGCTGACTCGCGCAAATGCGTAATCAACACGTGGATCTTTGAACGCGACCCAAAGTGGGTCGAGGTATACGGCATCGATCGTCCAGATGTTGGACGGCACGGCTACGTCGGCGAAACCGGGAACGAAGGTTGTCGAGACACCTTCGACCAGGCAGTGCGCAGCGGTCAATATCAGGTCGCCCGCGGACGAGTGCACCACGGAGCCTGTGCAGGTGTGCAGGTTACCGCCGCCCAGGAAAATTGCGCCCACCCGTGGGTCGGGGTTCACCGGACCTGCGACGGGGATCTTGTTAGGGTCGTCGGCAAGCTGTACGCGCATGCCAGTGGTGCGTACCGAACCGGCGGGTTGACCGCAGGCCGCCAGCAGCAACACCAGGCCCAGGACCATCGCCAGAACACGCATCGAGGCTTCATCATGACGCAAGCGCGGCGGTCTAAGGCGCTTCAGTGCGGCGATTCGAGTGGCCGACAAATCGTCCCCTGGCCGAGACGGATCTTCAATGCGAAATGCAATTTAGTGCCACTGTATTCGAACGCACAAGCGGGTGCCGCTACGACACGTCCACCAGTCGACGTGAGCGCGGCGGCTCAGCCCATCCCGCTGGCTGTGACCGGCGATTGCGTCAAGGCGGATCGGCCAAGACGTCGGCGCGATCGATAAGGCTGCGGCTAGCGCGCGCGTCTTGTCGGTTGCTACTTCTCGTTCGACGTCTTAAGCATGATGCGCCACTCGACAAGGCCGTCGGCATATTGCCTTTTGACTTGCTCTTGACGTCGTCGAGACTCGAAGACGAAACCGCAGGTAAAGAGCGCGACTGAACTGGATCGAGACGGAGCGAACTGGCAGCTCAGCACCCATTTGGCTGGTAGAGCGGCGGGTTCGATTCCCGGCAGCTCCGCAACAGATTGCGTTGGTTGATTGCCGCCTCAACCGCCCCGACTTTGGCGGCAGCGTCGGGTCCGCAATAGCGCTGGTGGGTGGTGCGCCACCGCACATTCAGCAGGCTGGCGCAGCGAAGGTTTAAGGCCGTCTTGCAACTACGCCAACCAGACGAATGGCCGGTTATCTCAAGGCGTCTACCGGTGACTTGCGGCGTCCAAAACCATCTACCAGCTGTAAGGAAGGGTGGAAACGGTAAACATCAGAACGCAGTTTGAAAGCACTTTTCATGGGGGCAGGTGGTCGCAGGTTAAACTTCTGGTCAGCCCGACGAGGAAATGCCTTTGACCTGCAGATACGGACTATTAGGCTCTTCGACCACCGGTCAGTCGTTCGTCAACGGGAAGCCCGAAGATGTGATACACACCAGTTCACCGGGCCACGTTCGACCGTCGGGGAGGCGTTCTTGGGCCGACGGGACTGAAACTATCGGGAGGGAAGCGTCAAGTGAGCCGGTGGAGTCCCGATGGCACGCGCGCCGCAAGCTGGATCACTCTGGCGACGCTAGCGGCGACGACCGTAGTGCTTGCGTGGTTTGTCCTCGTCCGGTTGGTCGGCGTCCACGGCGATGATCTGGGCTTCGAGGATTTGCTGGTCTACCGCGCTGCCGGCCGTGCGATACTCGCGGACCACTCGCTCTATGCGCACGACTTCGCCGCAGTTAACCACTCTCCGTACGGCTTGGCATTCATCTACCCGCCGTTCTCGGCCCTTCTCTTCATTCCGCTGGCCATCGTGCCGGCAGGCCTCGCGAAAGTGTTGATGGTCCTTCTCAACGCCGCCGCCTGCACTATCTTCTTCGGCGTTACTGTTGTCGCCGCGCTACACGACTGGGGTCGGCTTCGGAGCTGGCGTTCGCTGACCGCGCCGATATCGGTCAAGACCGCCACCGTGGTGTTCGCCGCGGCTGTCATCTTCTTGTTCAGCATGCCGGTTAAAGCCACCTTTGAGTTTGGCCAGGTGAACTTGATACTGGCCGCCGCGGTCGCGCTCGACGTATTGGTGCCACACCTGCCCTGGCCACGCGGTCTGCTGGTTGGCCTCGCAGTAGCGATTAAGCTGACGCCCGCCGTCTTCGTCGGCTACTTCCTGGTGACCCGGCAGTGGCGAGCGCTCGCCGTGTCCCTGGCCACCGCTACGTCGGCATTGGCCCTGAGTTGGCTCGTTTGTCCCTCGGATACCACCCGGTATCTAACCTCGATGGTTGTTGATCCGCGGAAATTCGGCGGCCTGACGTTTGCCTCGAATCAGTCGGTACGTGGCGTCATAACGCGCATCCCTGCCCTGGACTCCGTGCATGGCGTGATTTGGGGGGTAGTGACGGTGCTGGTCTTGGCGCTGGCGACCGTCGCGATTGAGGTCAGCCGGCGTTCCGGAGACACGCTCGCGGGCATGTTGTCTGCCGCTTTCACCGGTCTTCTCTGCTCGCCGGTGTCGTGGGGTCATCACTGGGTGTGGCTATCGGCGACGGTGGTGTACTTTTTGGTGCGCTGGACAGTGGTCGGCGGGGTTCACAATTTTGTTGCAGGATTCGCCGTTGCCTTGGTCGTGCTAGCGGCACCCTGGAACCTCTTGCCCAACGACTATGAGCGGGAACGGCTGTGGAACCCGTTCGAGCATCTGCTCGGCGCCGTGTGGACACTCACTGCAATCTTGTTGCTGGCTTGGTTCGCAACGGCGCTTTTGAGGCCACGTGGTGTGGCTAGCGTGAGCGGCTATGACACGCCAGACGACGCGAGCGACGTGTCTGAGGTCGATTCGCCAGCGTCCCGCAACGTCGACCTCGCCACCACCGGCGGCGCTAACCTCGCCGTTGCGCAGTCAGATGTTTTCTTGAGGTCGTGCCAGATACGCGCCGAATCGCCTCCGCAAATTTGATCCGGGGGCTGTGTACTTGCTCGCTAGGACGAGGCTAGATTCGCGGACACAACACGAATTTGACGGATACCGACAACAGCGCTAGCGGGGCGATGGGCCCACCGGATATTTGCGTCCGACTGTGCGCCGTCGACACCTCTCGCGTATCCCCATGTCATTCCACGTCGTTTCGCGTCGTGAATCTCGGCGTTCCGCAGTTCACAGGGCTTGTTATACCGGTTGCGATTGCGGCAGCTCCACTGACCGGACCCGCTGCTTAGCGGGCCTGAGGGCCGCCGCCCGCCGTGGTTTGAAGCGGCCGGCGCACCAGCAGCGGCGACAATATTGGTCGAACGCGTGATGCCGCAAGGGTAAGCGTGTGAACGTCGAAACGACCGATGCCGGCGCCCGTGCCGGCCATCAGCGTACGGAGGTCAACGCCGCGGGCGACTGCTCCAAGCGCGTTCTGGCCGCGACGCCGTGCGAGCAGGATCGAGCCCGCCACCAATCCACAGAAGAATCCCAGGAAGAAAATCCCACGTGCGCGTCGCTTCTTTCGCCGCGCAACGGCAGAGGCGACGAATCCACCTGTCGCGCCGATGGCGGCAACCGCGAGAACCAGCGAAGTCAGCTGTGGCAGTGCGAGCGACCCCATAACTCAACCCCCGGGCCGTCGTCTGCGTAGGCCGCTCGCCGATTCAACCATCGTCTTCGCCGCATCGGCAGTGCTGGTCGAGCTTCGTGACCAAAGCGAGCGTAATGCGTTAGCGCTCCGCTGCAGTCGAATCGGCGGTCAGCAGCAGTTCGTCGATCAGGGCGCGGACCCGGGCGGCGATATCGTCGCGGATCTGCCGCACGACGTCGAGGGGTTGCCCGGCGGGGTCGTCAAGTGTCCAGTCAAGGTAAGTCACCCCGGGGAAGTAGGGGCAGGTGTCACCGCAGCCCATAGTGATCACGACATCGCTGGACTGCACTGTTTGTCCAGTGAGGACCCTCGGGTTCGTCGCCGCCATGTCGATCCCCAACTCCGCCATCGCAACGACAGCGACCCGGTTGATCTGGTCAGCGGGTTCGGTTCCGGCCGAACGCACTTCGATGCGACCACCGGCCAGATGCGTCAGCAGTGCGGCGGCCATCTGGGAGCGGCCGGCGTTGTGCACGCAGACGAACAACACGCTGGGCGTCTTGCCGGTCACGGTTGGTGCTGCCCGGCCTGTGGTGTCGGCTCTGGGAAGCGGCGCCGCAGCGCCAAGGCTGCATAGACGAGCGCGACGAGCACGGGCACTTCGATCAAAGGTCCGACGACCCCCGCGAGCGCCTGGCGGGAGGTGACACCGTAGGTGGCAATCGCCACGGCGATGGCAAGCTCAAAGTTGTTGCCGGCGGCGGTGAACGCCAGCGTGGTGGTGCGGCCATAGCCCAGGTGTAATGCGTAGCCAAGGGCGTAGCCGCCGCCCCACATAACGGCGAAGTAGGCCAGCAGCGGGAGGGCGATGCGTGCGACGTCCCACGGTCGGGTGGTGATCTGGTGGCCTTGCAGGGCGAACAGCATCACGATGGTGAACAGCAGCCCGTACAGCGCCCACGGCCCGACTGTCGGCAGGTAGCGGGTCTCATACCAGTTGCGGCCCTTGCCCTTTTCGCCCCAGCGCCGCGACAAGTAGCCGGCTGCCAGAGGGACGCCGAGGAAGATGACTACGGACCGGGCGATCTGCCAGGGTGAGACGCTGATGCTGGTCTGGGGCAGGTGCAGCCAGCCGGGCAGCACGGCGAGGTAGAACCAGCCCAGGACCGCGAACATGGCGACTTGAAACATCGAGTTGAGCGCCACCAGCACCGCGGCGGCTTCGCGGTCCCCGCAGGCCAGGTCGTTCCAGATGATGACCATGGCGATGCAGCGGGCCAACCCGACGATGATCAAGCCGGTGCGGTATTCCGGCAGATCCGCCAGCAGCAGCCAGGCCAGGGCGAACATGACGGCCGGGCCGAGCACCCAGTTCAGCAGGAGCGAGGACGCCATCAGTGCCCGGTCACCAGTGACGGTGTCCAGACGGTCGTAGCGGACCTTGGCCAACACCGGATACATCATGACCAACAACCCGATCGCAATCGGCAACGAGATCCCGTCGGCCTGCACCTTGCCGAGTGTGGCGCCCAGGCCGGGGATCACTCGGCCCAGCAGCAGCCCGGCGGTCATGGCAGCCAAAATCCAGATGGGCAACAGTCGGTTCAGAGTGGAAAGCCTTGTCGCAACAGGCGCCTCGGCTTCGGCAAACGTGTCGGTCATCGCAGCGTGCCGCCCCGGCACACACTTCCGCCGTGCTCGGCGATACCGTCGGGGCTTGCACCGAAGGTGTCGGAGTCAGCCAGCACGGTGTAGATCTCCCAGCGCTCACCGTCGGGGCCGGTGACCCAGACCTTGTTCTGGGTGGCGAAACAGCAGGTAATGCCGGTCTGCTTCTCAGTGACCATTTCGACCTCTGTCAATCGGGCGATCTCTGCCTCTACGACCTCGGTGGTGTCGACTTCCACCCCCAAGTGGTTGAGGGTCCCGCCCTCGTCGGCGTCTTCCAGCAGGACCAATTTCAACGGTGGATCAGCGATCACAAAATTGGCGTAGCCAGGCTTGCGCTTGGCCGGTTCGGTACGAAACAGTCTGGAGTAAAACCGAATTGCGGTATCCAGGTCGTCGACGTTCAGAGCGAGTTGAACACGGGACATGCGAGCCAACCTCGAAGTTGTAAGACATATATCGAACTACTGGCAAGCTCAGCATGCCACCCTTTTGATATATGTCAACTTCTCTGGCAGAGTGACGCCATGCCCAAAGCATTACCGGTGATCGACACGACGGCGCCGGTGTGCTGCACCCCGGTGGCCTCGGGTCCGTTGAGCGATGACGATGCGTTAGAGATCGCGTTGCGGCTCAAGGCCTTGGCTGATCCGGTGCGGGTCAAGATCGTGTCGTATCTGTTCAGTTCAGTTGCCGGTGAGGAGATTTCCGGGGAGTTGGCCGCGGTGCTGGGGCTGAGTGAGTCGACGGTCAGCCATCATCTGAGCCAACTGCGCAAAGCTGGGATCGTCGTGTCGGATCGCCGCGGGATGAACGTGTATCACCGGGTGCGCCCAGATGCGTTGCAGGCGTTATGCGCGGCGCTGGACCCCGAGTGCTGCAGCTAGCCTCGCAGCACTCCTGAGCGGGTGGCGTACCGGTGTCTGGCAGCCCAACGAAAAGCACCCACGAGAAGTCTGTCAAGTTATCGATCGGTTTCGTAGGTTTCAGGCGCGCCCAAGGCTTCATCAATCCATTTGTGGCATGCGATGATCGCAACGTCAGCGGCTCGGCTTGTCGTCAACAGTACTGGCGCCTGTGCTCAGCGGAGAGGTAGAAAGGACGACCACCCAGTGCGTTCGCCCAGCTCTGTGGCATCACCACTGGCCGGCCTTATCCTGTTGGTCGCGGTGCTCACTCTCGAGGGGGTAAGCGCCCCGAGCGCCCATGCCGACGCGATCGACACCAATTTCGTCTCTGCGCTGCAGGCCAAGGGCATCAATTTCGCGTCGCCGCAAGCCGCAATCGTTGCCGGTCATCAGGTCTGCGACGAACTCGATTCCGGTAGGGCGGCAGGCGACGTCGCGAACGATGTGATGGGCAGCAGTAATCTCGACGGCTACCATGCCGGGTTTTTCGTCGGCGTCAGCGTTGCGGCGTTCTGCCCAAGGCATGCCGGAGAAAGCTGACGGCGTCCCCTGCGGCGAACCCGCTCATCCCGCTGATGGCGGTCGAGGCATCACCTTTCCCTTGATGTCCAAGCCGATTTCGATGTCGTCGTACTTCTGCTGCTTTCGTTTGCGCCAGCCAGTGCCCGGTGAGATCGGCGGCGGCATCAGCGGCGGCAGCATCGGCATGCCCGACTGACCCACCGGGAGGGGCGATGCCAGTGAAGCGAGTCGTACCTCCGCTTGCGAAGTGGGCAACAGTGTTCCTACGGCGGGCGGGGCGGTCAGCTTTCCCACCGACCATCCTGCGCCCATCGCCGCCGTGGGCGCTTCGGAAATTCCGCCGAATGCACCCGCACCGGGTGAACCGAAACCGGCACCCGGTGCGCCTAGCCCTGCACCCAACGGTCCCAGAGCTGATTCACCTTCCGACAAACCCTGGCCGATCTGGCTCTGCACACCTTGCAGTGCCTGAGCCGATGTGTTTTGCGCCAGATAGCTGAGCAGGTTGATCGGAAACCCCGACGAGATGAACTGGTTGGAATATTGATTGGCTAAACCGATATAGCCGGTCGTCGGATCCGCAAAGCCAAGGTTAATCGGAGCGGCAGCGGCAGCAGCGGCAGCAACGGGGGCCGCAGGCGTTGCAGCGGCAGCAACGCGCGTCGCAGAAGAGGAGGCGGCACTAGCGGGCACCGCACTGGCCTGAGCGGCCGTGCCCGCCGGATTGGTGATCGAAGGCGGTGAAGAGAATTGGGGCAGCGAGGTGGCTTGTGCCGAGGCCGTCTGATAGCGAATCATCGCCGCGGAGTTGTTGGCCCACATTTCCTGGTATTCCTGCTCGGTCTCGGCGATGGCCGGAAGTTTGTTCCCGAACTCATTGGTGGCCAACAACTGCACCAGCCGCATCCTGTTGGCGATGACATTTGCGAGCGGAACTACCGCCGAACGGACGGAATTGAACGCCGTCGCCGCGGCCTGCGCCGACGAGCTCAGCTGTTGGCTTTGCTGCGCAGTCGTGCGCAGCCAGGTGATGTACGGCTGGACGGCCTGCGTCATCGCGGAAGAGGAGGGGCCACGCCAGCTGCCGGCCAGCGACGACAACGCATTGGCATAGTTCTCCGCAGATTCTTCCAAACCGGCACCGAGCTGTTGCCACGCCGTTGAGGCCTCGATCAGCGATTCCGCACCAGGTCCCGATTCAATCAGCGCAGACGTGACCTCGGGGGGCAAACTGGTGACCTCCATAGCTTTACAGGTTGACTACCGTTGGAAAACTCTCGGAACATTGCGTTGACGACGGTGAAAAAATTTGTGAAAGACTTAGGGTTGACGCGTCCGTCCGCCGCACTGCAAGCGTGAACGACGCGAGAATCAAGAGATGGCGTTGACCGCGGTTGACAATCGCGACTTGAACTCGTCCGGGATAGGGATATACCCGTTGTCCGCCAGGCCGTTTTGCCCCGCGCCGAGCGTGGTCTGCAGAAACGCCTTCACCGCCGTACCGGCTTGCGGATCGGGATACTTCGAACACACGAGCTCGTAGGTCGCCAGCACGATCGGATAAGAGCCGGGCTTGTTCGGCCGGTAAAACGAAATGGTGTCGAGAGCCAGATCGTTGCCCTTGCCAAGGAACCAGGCACTCGAAATCGTCTGTCCCACCGACTCCGGGCTGATGGCCACCGGATCCGGACCGGCCGACGTCACGATCTTGGCCATGTTCAATTGCTGCGACTGGGCGAACGACCATTCGATGTAGGTGATCGAGCCTTCGGTGCCTTTGACGGCCGCGGCGGCGCCGTCGTTGCCGACAGCGCCCTGGCCGACACCGCCATTGAACTTCTTCCCGGCGGGCTGACCCCACGTGCCGTTGGAGGCGGTGTCGAGATACTTCTGGAAGTTGTCGGTCGTCCCGGACTCGTCGCTGCGGAACACGACACGAATCGGCTCATTGGGCAAGGTCACGCCGAGATTCAACAGCTGGATCGCCGCATCGTTCCAGGCGGTGATCTGACCGTTGAAGATCTGCGCCGTAGCGTTGCCGTCGAGGTTCAACGAAGTCACACCGTTGACGTTGAAGGCGACGGCGATGGGGCCGAACACCATCGGCAGGT
>NZ_JBARMY010000229.1:0-5747 GCF_049802695.1 Mycobacterium sp. | reverse complement strand
GCGCGGGTGAGCTGCTGAGCGGCGGCCAGCCCGGCCGGACCAGAGCCGACCACGGCCACCGTCTTGCCGGTCCGCTCGTGCGGATCCGGCGGCAGCGGCCGCACCCAGCCTTCCTCGAAGGCCTTATCGATGATCTCCAGCTCGATCTGCTTGATGGTGACCGGATCCTGGTTGATCCCCAGAACACACGACGCCTCACATGGCGCCGGGCACAACCGTCCGGTGAAGTCGGGAAAGTTGTTGGTGGCGTGCAACCGTTCGATCGCTTCGCGCCACCTGGCGTTGCGCACCAGGTCGTTCCACTCCGGGATCAAGTTGCCCAGTGGACAACCGTGGTGGCAAAACGGGATACCGCAATCCATGCAACGTGTGGCCTGGTGGCGCAGACTGCCGTCGTCGAAGTCTTCGTAGACCTCTTTCCAGTCGCGCAACCGCAACTCCACCGGCCGGCGCTTCGGCGTCTCGCGCTGCGTGTACTTCAGGAATCCTGCTGGATCAGCCATGAGCCACCGCCATCACCGCTTTACCGACATCCTTGCCTTCGCTCTCCGCCGTTGCGATTGCCTGCAGCACCCGCTTGTAGTCCCGCGGCATCACCTTGGCGAAACGGCGCTGCTCAACAGACCAGTCGTCGAGGATGCGCCGGCCGATGGCGGAGTCAGTAGCGTCGACGTGCGCCTCGAGCATGCCGCGCAGCCATTCCACATCCGCTTCGTCGAGTTCGTCCAGATCGACCATCTCCGAGTTCACATTGGCCGGGAACTCGCCATCGGGGTCGTAAGCGTAGGCCACTCCCCCGGACATGCCGGCCGCGAAGTTGCGGCCGGTGGGTCCGAGAATGACGACCCGGCCACCGGTCATGTACTCGCAGCCGTGATCGCCCACTCCCTCGACCACGGCGTGTGCGCCGGAGTTGCGAACCGCAAACCGCTCGCCGACGATTCCGCGCAGGAACGCCTCGCCGCTGGTCGCGCCGAACAAGATGACGTTGCCACCGATGATGTTGTCCTCCGCGACATAGTTTTCCGGTGCGTCGTCAGAGGGCCGCACCACGATCCGGCCGCCAGACAGCCCCTTGCCCACATAGTCGTTGGCATCGCCGTATACCCGCAGCGTGATGCCCTTGGGCACAAATGCCCCGAAGCTGTTGCCCGCCGACCCGTCGAAGGTGATGTCGATGGTGCCGTCCGGCAAACCCTGGCCGCCATAGGCTTTCGTCAACTCATGCCCGAGCATGGTGCCGACGGTGCGGTTGACGTTGCTGATGGTGGTGGAGAATCGGACCGGCGTTCCGGAGTCGAGCGCCTCCCGGCTCATCACGATCAACTGCTGATCCAGCGCCTTGTCCAGACCGTGGTCCTGGCTGGAACTGCAGTACAGGTCCTGGTTCATGAACGCCGATTCGGGCTCGTACAACACCGGCGTGAGATCCAGCTTGTGCGCCTTCCAGTGCGCCCGCGCCAGCGTGGTGTCCAGCGAGCCGACTTGACCAACCGCCTCGTTGAGTGTGCGGAAACCTAACTGGGCCATGAACTCCCGCACTTCTTCAGCGACGAACAGGAAGTAGCTCTCCACGAATTCCGGCTTGCCGGTGAACCGCGCGCGCAGCACCGGGTTCTGAGTCGCTACTCCGACCGGGCAGGTGTCCAGGTGACAGACCCGCATCATGATGCAGCCGGACACCACCAACGGGGCCGTCGCGAAGCCGAACTCCTCGGCGCCGAGCAGTGTGGCGATCATGACGTCACGACCGGTCTTCATCTGGCCGTCGACCTGAACCACGATCCGGTCGCGTAAGCCGTTGAGCAGCAAGGTTTGCTGCGTCTCAGCCAGCCCCAGCTCCCACGGCGCACCCGCGTGCTTCATCGAGGTGAGCGGGGTGGCGCCGGTGCCGCCGTCGTGGCCGGAGATCAGCACGACATCGGCGTGCGCCTTGGACACCCCCGCGGCCACCGTGCCGACACCGTTCTCGGAGACCAGCTTGACGTGAATCCGCGCCGACGGGTTGGCGTTCTTCAGGTCATGGATCAGCTGCGCCAGATCCTCAATCGAGTAGATGTCGTGGTGCGGCGGCGGCGAGATCAGACCTACCCCCGGAGTCGAGTGGCGCACCTCGGCAATCCAGGGGTACACCTTGTGGCCCGGAAGCTGGCCTCCTTCACCCGGTTTGGCGCCCTGGGCCATCTTGATCTGGATGTCGGTGCAGTTGGTCAGGTAGTGCGAGGTGACCCCGAACCGGGCGGAGGCGACCTGCTTGATGGCGCTGCGTCGCCAGTCGCCGTTGGAGTCGCGTTCGAAGCGGCTGACGTCCTCGCCGCCCTCCCCACAGTTCGATCGCCCACCCAGCCGGTTCATCGCGATCGCCAGCGTCTCGTGCGCTTCGGCGGAGATCGATCCGTAGCTCATCGCTCCGGTGGCGAAGCGTTTGACGATCTCGGAGACCGGCTCCACCTCGTCCAGCGGGACAGGCGGACGGACGCCGTCACGAAATTTCAGCAGCCCCCGCAGCGACGCCATCCGCTCGCTCTGGTCGTCGACCAGGCGGCTGTACTCCTTGAAGATGCTGAACTGGCCAGTGCGGGTGGAGTGCTGCAGCTTGAAGACGGTGTCCGGGTTGAACAGGTGGTACTCGCCCTCACGGCGCCACTGGTATTCGCCACCCACCTCGAGTTCGCGATGCGCGCGCTCGTCGGGCCGGTCCAGGAAAGCCAGCCCATGCCGGGTAGCGACGTCGGCGGCGATGTCAGCCAGGCTGATACCGCCCGTCGGACAAGACAATCCAGTGAAGTACTCATCAAGGACCTTCTCCGAGACACCGACGGCCTGGAACAGCTGCGCGCCGGTGTAGGACGCCAGTGTCGAGATGCCCATCTTGGACATCACTTTCAACACGCCTTTGCCGGCGGCCTTGACGTAGTTCTGCAACGCGGTGTCGCGGTCAAGTCCTTCCAGGACGCCGCGATCAAGCATGTCCTCGATCGATTCGAACACCATGTACGGGTTGATCGCGGCTGCGCCGAAGCCGACCAGCGCCGCCATGTGGTGCACCTCGCGGGCGTCGCCGGACTCGACGATCAGTCCGACTTTGGTGCGGCTGCGTTCCCGCACCAGGTGGTGGTGCACCGCCGAAACGGCCAGCAGCGACGGGATCGGGGCCAGTTTCTCGTCCGACTCACGGTCGGACAGGACGATGATCCGCGCGCCGTCGGCGATTGCCGCCGTGGACCGCGCCCGCACCTCGTCGAGCGCCTCCTTCAGGCCGCTACCGCCCTTGGCGACCGGGTACAGACAGCGAATAACCTTAGCCCGCAAACCATGCCGGTGTCCGTTGACTTCCACCTCGGGGTCGAGGTTGATCATCTTGGCCAGTTCGTGGTTGCGCAGGATCGGCTGCGGCAGCGCGATTTGGCGACACGAGTCCTCGTTCGGGTTGAGCAGGTCTCCCTCGGGTCCGACGGTGCGCTGCAGACTGGTCACCACCTCTTCGCGGATAGCGTCCAGCGGTGGGTTGGTGACCTGTGCGAACAACTGCTGAAAGTAGTCGAACAGCATCCGGGGGCGCTGTGACAGCACCGCGACCGGGGTGTCAGTACCCATCGACCCGATCGGCTCGGCACCGGTCCGGGCCATCGGCGCCACCAGCATGTTGAGCTCTTCGTAGGTGTAGCCGAACACCAACTGTCGCAACACAACTCGGTGCCGCTGCATCCGCACGTAGTCATCTTGCGGCAGCTGCTCGAGCGGGATCAGGCCGCTGTCCAGCCACTCCCGGTAGGGGTGCTCGGCGGCGAGCTCAGCTTTGATCTCCTCGTCGGAGACGATGCGGCCCTGCGCGGTGTCGACCAGGAACATCCGGCCCGGCTGCAGCCGCATGCGCCGCACCACTGTCGCTGGGTCGAGGTCCAAAACCCCTGCCTCTGAGGCCATTACGACCAGGCCATCCTCGGTGACCCAGATTCGCGACGGGCGCAAGCCGTTACGGTCCAAGACCGCACCAACAATAGTGCCGTCAGTGAAGGTCATCGACGCCGGACCGTCCCAGGGCTCCATCAGCGCGGCGTGGTACTCGTAGAACGCCCGCCGGGCGGGATCCATCGACGGGTGTCGCTCCCACGCCTCAGGAATCATCATCAGCACGGCGTGCGCGAGACTGCGTCCGCCCAGATGCAGCAGTTCGAGGGCTTCGTCGAAGCGCGCAGTGTCCGAGGCGCCCGGAGTGCAAATCGGGAACAGCTTTTCGACGTCGTCGTAGCTGCCGAAGACGTCAGTGCGGATCAGCGCTTCGCGGGCGCGCATCCAGTTCTCGTTGCCGGTGACGGTGTTGATCTCGCCGTTGTGGGCAATGCGCCGGAACGGGTGCGCCAGCGGCCACGAGGGAAAGGTGTTCGTCGAGAACCTGGAGTGCACGATACCCAGCGCGCTGGTCAGCCGGTCGTCTTGAAGATCGATGTAGAACGCTTTGAGCTGCGGGGTGGTCAACATGCCCTTGTAGACGAATGTCTGACCCGAAAGACTGGGAAAATATACGGTTTCGCGACCGGGCCCGTCTTGGCCGGGACCTTTGGTGCCGAGCTCGTGCTCGGCGCGTTTGCGGATGACATATGAGCGGCGTTCCAGGTCCATCCCGGACGCGCCGGCGATGAACACCTGACGGAAGGTCGGCATTGCGTCCCGGGACAGCGCGCCCAGCGACGATTCGTCGGTGGGCACATTGCGCCAGCCGATCACTTGGAGACCCTCGGCCTCGACAATCTTTTCCACCGCCGCGCAGGCCGCCGCGGCGTCCTTCGAGGACTGCGGCAGAAACGCGATGCCGGTGGCAAAGCTGCCGGCCGCCGGCAGATCGAAGTCGACCACCGCGCGCAGGAACTGGTCAGGAACCTGGATCAGGATGCCTGCGCCGTCACCACTGTGGGGCTCGGCACCGGCGGCGCCGCGGTGCTCGAGATTGAGCAACGCGGTAATTGCCTTGTCCACGATGTCGCGGCTGCGACGGCCGTACATGTCGACAACCATGGCCACCCCGCACGAGTCATGCTCGAATGCGGGGTTGTAGAGCCCGACGCGGCTGGGCGCCATTCCCACCTGCTCCTTCACCAGACTTTGCACGGCATTCGTGATCGGGTCCGTCGGTGCCGTGCCCCACAAGTTGCGGACGAGACCCCTCCGGTCTTGTCGACGACGATGTTCGCCGAGTGGCGATGATCTGGTCGGGGAATGCGTCCGTGCAGCGCTGAACGGTGCCCTTTACCCAGTCTCGACAAGTCGTAAAACGATATGACAGAAACCGCTTGACATGCCAACTTCGTTAATAGTAACCCGCGCTTCGCCATGCTGCGCCGCCAGCAAAATCAGCTTCCCGAGAACTCACCGCCGGTTGCGGCATTGATCCGTGGCCGTCCTGACCTCGCAGTACTGGCTGCGGCAATCTCTGCTGAGCCGCCGCTGTAACGCAGCGCACCGCAACCGGTGGTCGCGGTGTCGTCTACGATCAGCCGATGCGGCACCCAGCGCCCGTCGGACGCAGCTGCCTGCCGATCAGGATGCGGTTGAACCGGTGTGACCGCCGGCCGGCCCGCTGGCCGATACTTATCGCGTGATACCGCCGATTGCCTGCTCGCCGGGGCGCCGATGAGCGATCGCGACGACTTCTTGCGGGACCGTCTGCAGGCCGGCCCCGACGGGACTCCGGGCCGTCCGCCTCAACCGCCGCCGGGAAATCCTCCGTACGCGCCACCGCCCCATCA
>NZ_JBARMY010000228.1:0-1939 GCF_049802695.1 Mycobacterium sp. | reverse complement strand
CACGTCGCGGTAGAACGTCACCGACCGCCTGAGCGACTCCACATATTGGATGACGTAGTCCACGCGACGCATGAAATACACCGTATCGGCTCCTGCTGTGACGGGTTCGCCCCGGCGGTCCGCGAGGGGTCAAGTCCAGAGACGTGGTGTACGACGTCGTCGTGTGATTCTTCGACTGGGTGGTTCAGGCGGTCAGCGCCGCGGGGGTGGCCTCCTGTTCTGTCGGTGAGCACTGGTCTGCTCGGGATTTGCTGAGGACGTCGAGGCCGAGGTAGCGTCGTGATTCGGCCCATTCGTCGTGTTGTTCGGCCAGCACGGCGCCGACGAGGCGGATCAGGGCGTTGCGATCGGGGAAGATGCCGACGACGTCGGTGCGTCGGCGGATCTCCTTATTGAGGCGTTCCTGGGGGTTGTTGGACCAGATCTGGCGCCAGATCTGTTTGGGGAACGCGGTGAACGCCAGCAGGTCCGCGCGGGCGGCGTCGAGGTGCTCAGCCACCCTGGGTAGCTTGTCGGATAGAGCGTCGATGATCCGATCATATTGGGCGGCAACGGAATCAGCGTCCGGCTGGTCGTAGACTGAGTGCAACAGCGTGCGCACCCACGGCCAGGAACTCTTCGGCGTGACGGCCATCAGATTGGTGGCGTAATGGGTGCGGCACCGCTGCCAGGATGCCCCGGGCAGGGTGCAACCAATCGCGCTGATGAGCCCTGCGTGGGCATCACTGGTGACCAGCCTGACTCCCGACAGCCCGCGGGCGGTCAAAGAGCGTAGGAACGTCAACCAGCCCGCTCCGTCCTCGGCGGTGGTGACGTCGATGCCGAGGATTTCGCGGTATCCCTCCGCGTTGACCCCGACCGCGATCAGGGCGTGCACGTTGACCACCCGGCCGGCTTCGCGGACCTTGAGGACCAGGGCATCAGCAGCGATGAACGTGTAGGGGCCGGCATCCAGCGGGCGGGTGCGGAAAGCTTCGACGGCGGTGTCGAGTTCCTTGGCCATCACCGACACCTGCGACTTCGACAGGCCGGTGATCCCGAGGGTCTCGACGAGCTTGTCCATCCGCCGCGTCGACACCCCGAGCAGGTAGCAGGTGGCGACCACGGTGGTCAGTGCCCGCTCGGCGCGTTTGCGGCGTTCCAGCAGCCAGTCCGGGAAGTAGGAGCCCTGCCGCAGCCTGGGGATCGCCAGATCCAATGACCCCGTCCGCGTGTCGAATTGGCGTTGCCGGTAGCCGTTGCGCTGATTGGTCCGTTCGCTACTGCGTTGGCCGTAACCGGCGCCGCACAGGGCGTCGGCTTCGGCGCCCATGAGGGTGTGGATGAACGTCGAGACAAGCTCCCGCAGCACATCGGCCGAGGTGGTGGTGAGTCGATCGGCCAGCACCGCCGGCCAGTCGATATCGTGGGCAGTGGTCATCGCGTTGGTTCCTTTGCTCGAGTGACTTTGGTGGGTCTCTCGAAGAATCACGCGATGGCCTTCATTCATTCGGCTACGACACGCCGCACCTCACGACTGGGTCCGACTCGTACACCACCTTGGTGGACGCAACCGATCCCAAAAATTTGCAAAGCCATAGATGACGCCCTCGGAGGAGTCCTTGAGGGCCCTTCCATTTGGTAGCGGGGACAGAATTCGAACCCGCGACCTCCGGGTCATGAGTTGAGCACTGGGCGTTTTGCGCTGCCGCACTGATCTCAAAAGTTCAGCTCAGAGGCGGTAGCGCGTCCGGCTAGTTACACCGCGTCGCACTGATTTCGGGCAGTTTCGCATAGTTTTGTTCCCAAATTTGGGCGTCAGCGAGCCGTTCGTTAGCCCGAAGGCTTAGGCCGCCCCAGACCGCTCCAACCTTAGTAAGTTCATGAGCTGATCGCGGCTGCTGATGTCGAGCTTGGCGAAAATGCGGTAGAGGTGTCCCTCCACCGTCCGCACCGAGAC
>NZ_JBARMY010000227.1:0-8890 GCF_049802695.1 Mycobacterium sp. | reverse complement strand
CCTCCGTATCCCCAGTCGCCGCAACCCCCACCGCCAGCTCCATCGGCCTCGCCGACCCGCCAGATACCCATCCGGCAACCGCCGCCACCACCTCACCGACAGCACCCGCCGGGGCCGTCCGGGCCGCCGCCGAATGCGCAGTCCCCGCGCCCGCCGGGGCCTCCGCCTCATCAACGGCCGGGTCCGCCGCCCTATCGTCAGCCGCAGCCGCCCGGCCCTGCACCACAGCTGCACGAGCAAGCCACCAGACACATCCCGACGCCGCCTCCCGACCGACCGACGACGTCGGAGGAACAGCCGAAAACCCGGAGCCGCAGGCGACTGGTGATCTTGGCAGTGCTCGTCCTCGTGCCGGTGTTGTTGGTCGTCGGTGCCGAGTTGTATGCCCGCCACGTCGCCAACGGCAAGGTGGCCAGCGCGGTGGTGTGCGAGGTGCAGGACAATGCCAGCGTGTCGTTCTCGGCGACGCCGCCGGTCCTGTGGCAGTACTTCACCGGCCACTACACCGACATCTCGGTGCAGACCGCCGGCAATCAAGTGCGCGCTGCCAAGGGCATGAAGGGCACCATCGATATTCAGGACGTACGGCTGAGCGACAGCAACAACTCACAAGGCACCATCGGTTCGCTGAACGGGACCATAAGCTGGTCGTCCGAGGGCATCAAAGAGTCGATCCAGGACGCCATCCCGGGGCTGGGCAGTTTTGTGACCAGCAAGGTGACTACCGACCCGAACGCCGGGACGATCGAACTCAAGGGCCTGTTGGACAGCGCCACTGTCAAGCCGCAGATCGTGGACAACGGGCTGTCGCTGCAGGTGGTCAGTCTGACTGCGCTGGGCTCCAAGATGTCGACGGAGACCGTGCAGAAGAACCTGGACGACCTCACGTCGAAAGCGACGACGAACTACCCGCTGGGCATCCACGCCGACAGCGTCAAGGTCACCGACGGCGGGCTGGAGGCCACGTTCTCGACCAGCAACGCCACCATCCCGGCGTCGTCCTCATCCTCATCCCCGTCGCAATCGGGCCAGGACTGCTTCAGCGGGCTCTGAGCCGGACGCTGGGCTGATGGCGGTGACCCGCTTCGCCCGGCTTTCAGCCGCGCTCGCGGTCGCCGCTAAGCCAGGCCCGAAAGCACAGCGCGGGTGCCGGACAGTCCCAGCCGGGTGGCGCCGGCGTCGAGCATTGCGAGGGCGTCGGCGGTGCTGCGGATCCCACCGCTGGCTTTGACGCCTAACCGCCCGCCGACACTCTCGGCCATCAGCGTCACCGCCTGCACCGAAGCTCCGCCTGCGGTATGAAAGCCGGTCGACGTCTTGACGAAATCCGCGCCGCCGTCCTCGGCTGCGCGGCACACGTCGGCCAAGATCTGCTCGTCCCCTGCCGTCAGCAGGACCGCCGACTCCACGATCACTTTGAGCACCGCCGTCGGTACAGCGGCACGCACCGCCGCGATGTCGGATTGGACAGCGGCGAACTGCCCGGCGAGCGCGGCGCCGACGTCGATGACCATGTCGACTTCGTCCGCACCGGCGTCGACGGCTTGGGCGGCTTCCTCGGCCTTGACGGTGGGCAGGTGCTTGCCGGAGGGAAACCCCGCTACCGTCGCGACCCGCAGGCCGGCGGTGGCGGCCCGCGCCGCGGTCGGCACCATCGACGGCGAGACGCACACCGCGTAGACATCCAGTTGTGCGGCTTCAGCCATCAGGGCGACCACATCCGCGGCGGTTGCCTCGGGCTTGAGCAGGGTGTGGTCGACGAGAGCCGCCACTTGGCTGCGGGTCGGTTGGTCCGACACTAGAACGACTCTTCAGCGCCGCCGGGGTTGCAGCCCGTGCTCAGCATCGTGGTGTCGTCGACGACCGGGCGCCACGGTTCGAGGTTCCAGCTGACCTTTCCGGGTTGCGCCAGTTCGGCCACCTCCCAGTGGCAGCGGAATTGGGCTCGCATCCCCGCCGTGTCGGCGTCCGGCGAGCGGGCGAGCACCTCATTCCACGCTTCATCGGCGTCGGCGTCAGAGCCGGCGTGGCGGGAGGCCGCCCGCCCGGACGGTGTCGGATAGACCCGCAGGCTGGGCCGATGGCTCCATTGCACCCACTCGGTGTGGTCGACGAACGGCGGCGAGTACCGCCCAGCGAATACCCCGCCGCCCGAATCCGCCGACGCAGCACCGGCGCCCACCGGCGCAATCACCAGCGCGGCCATTGCCGCGACAAGGACGGCGATCGGTGCGCGCATAGCCCTAGCCGCGATCGCGAGCGCGGCTGAAAGCCGGGTGAAGCGGGTCGCCGCCATAGGCCTAGCGGGATTTACCTTGGATATCGAGAAGTTTCGGTCGCACGTCGACCAGATAGACGCCCGCCGCGGCGGCGGCGATCGCCGCGCCCATCACCTGGAGCACGAAGATCAGCGCGATGGCGCCCGCCAGGATGAGCAGCCAGAGGGGCTTGGTCAGCTTCTCGGCGGCGGTGTAGGCGTCGGGCCGTTGCATCGCCGCGTGCACGAGCGCATACAGCGTCGTCACCGCCACGGCGATCTGCAACACGAATATGACGGTAACCACGAGGTTCACGCCATAAGCGTATGCGGGCGGCAGCCCAACCGTCGAGCGTGCCGGTCCGAGGTGCCCGACCGGGCACCCCGGACAGCTGACTATTTCTGGGTCACCTTCTTGGCGGACGTCTTCTTCGCCGGGGCCTTCTTCGCCGCGGTCTGCTTGACCGGAGTCGCGGCGACCGCCTTCTTCGCCGGGGCCTTCTTGGCCGGCGCCTTCTTGGCCGGTGCTGGCGACTTCTTAGCCGGTGCTGGTGATTTCTTGGCCGCAGGCTCTGCCTTCTTGGGCAATTCGATGCCGACCAGCTTGGCCGCCCGCTCCCCGGCAGCGCGGGTCTGCGATGCCACCGTGCCCAGCGCCTCCTGGGTCAACTCGACAGCCTGGTCGACGTATCCCTCAGCGAGCGCCGACACATCCTCCAAGCCGCCCTGTTGGCTGCGCAGCCGCTCAAGGGCCGCTTCCCCGCGCTCGACGAGTTCGGCGTACCGGGTGCTGGCGGCTTCGACGTAGCCTTCGGCAGCCGAACGCAGCTCTTCAGGGGTGAAGCGTCCGCGCAATTCCCGCAACTGGGCGGGCAGGTCTTCCTGCAGCCTGGTCAGGCGGGCCCGGCTCTCTTCGACCCGGCTGCGGGTGTCGGTGCGAGTCTCACCCGCACGATCGCGCAGCTCGGAGAGCAGCTCGTTGACAGTGGCCAGGGCCAGGTCGGCCGCACCAAGCGCTGCGAGCAGTGGAGTTCTCAGTTCGTCGATGGTCGGATTGTCGGCCATGGGTTTTCCTTTCACGGTTCGGTCCACAAATCGTTTCATGGATCCATTGGGATGCCGGCGACTAATCGGTCCGGGAGCAAATCAGGCGGACGTCGTCTCCCCCTGCGCAATGGCATTCTGTTGTTCATTTTGTTGGACGAAGGACGTGTAGATATCAAGCAGAACCTGCTTTTGCCGCTCCGTAATTGCCGCGTCGGTGACGATCGCGTCTCGAACCAAGCTTGCCTCGCTGGGCTCGAGAATCCCCGCCCTGACGTAAAGCACCTCAGCGGAAACCCGAAGCGCTTTGGCGATCTGGTTGAGCACGTCCGCGGAAGGCCTGCGCAACCCCCGCTCGATCTGGCTGAGGTAAGGGTTACTGACGCCGGCCTTTTCTGCCAACTGCCGCACCGACACCTGGGCCGCTTCGCGCTGCGACCTGATGAAACTGCCTATATCCGATGCAGCGGTGGACACCACGGCGGCAAGCTTTTCCTCCTGCGCCATGGCGACTCCCGGTGAATCGGATGGTCGGTGCTCGGCTCACAGTACGACGTGCTGCTAACTATAGCAAGCACTGTTAGCACAGCTCAAAAAATTAGCTGCGCCACGGTGTAGATCACCAGTCCGGCTAACGCGCCCACCACGGTGCCGTTGATACGGATGAACTGCAAATCTCGACCGACGTGCAGTTCAATACGCCGGCTGGCCTCTTCGGCGTCCCAGCGTTCGATGGTTTCGGTGATGATCGCTGTGATCTCCACCCCGTATTGCGACACCAGATGCTGGGCGGCACGCACGATCCAGGCGTCCACTTTGTCGCGCAGATCAGCGTCATCTCGTAACGATTCGCCGATTCGAATCACCGAATCGGCGATGCGGGTGCGCAGCCCGCTCGACGGGTCGTCGACGCCCTCGAGCACCAACCGTTTGAGTGTCTTCCAGGCGGTCGCCGCGGCATTGGTGATCTCATCGCGGGCCAGCAGCTGCTCCTTGACCGCTTCGGCGCGGGCAATGGTGGGGGCGTCGTGCTGCAGATCGTCGGCGAACTCGAACAGAAATCGCGTCGCCGAGCGGCGCAGCTCATGGTCGGGGTTGCGGCGTACTTTGTCGGTGAAGTCCATCAGCTCGCGGTGAATGCGATCACCGACGAGATGGTCGATGAACCGTGGCGACCAGGTCGGCGAATCCCGCTCGACCACGCGCTGGATGACCTCGCCGGCGTTGAGCGACCACTGAAAGGCGCGATCGGCCAGCAGCTGGATCAGAGCTTCCTGCCTGTTCTCGGCCAGCAGGGTGGCCAGCACCCGACCCACCGGCGGTCCCCATTGCGGTTCGGCGATACGCCGCACAATCAAGCGGTCGATGAGCTGCTGGACATCATCGTCGCGCAGCAGCTCCACCAACACTCGCAGCACCGTCGACGTCTCGGCGGCGACCCGCTCCGCATGCGCTGTCTCCGACAGCCATTTGCCTAGCCGGCCGGCCACTTCGGCGTCCCGAATCTTGGTCTCCACAACCGTCGGCGACAGGAAGTTCTCCCGCACGAAGGTGCCGAGGCCCTCGCCGAGCTGGTCTTTTTTGCGCTTGATGATCGCGGTGTGCGGAATGGGGATGCCGAGCGGATGCTTGAACAGCGCGGTGACGGCGAACCAGTCGGCCAGCGCGCCCACCATGCCGGCCTCTGCGGCGGCCGCCAGGTAGCCCACCCATGCGTCGGCGGTTCCTGCGACCTGCGCCCAGCGGCAGCCCAGAAAAACCGCGCTGGCACCGACCAGGAAACTCAGCGCCACTACTTTCATCCGACGCAGCCCGCGGCGTCGCTCGGCATCGGCTGCCGGGTCAGCCGCGACGAACGACTCCGCGAAGGATGCACCGCTGGGACGCGGCGTCAGCTGTCCTGATCCGGACGCCGGCGGGCCCGACGACGCGGACCCGTCATTGAGTTGCAGTGTCACCACACCATCATCCGCCATGCGGCAACCGGCTTGCGGATGATCCGCGCCGTCGACCAAGTTACTGTGACTGCTTCACCAACGAAGCGGGTAAACGGGCATAAGAAGCCGTACTATCGGGATGTCTAGGGAATGGGATTCGGCGATAGTGGCAGAGCACGTCACGGTTGCAGCCGTGAAGACGGATGGTCGCAAACGGCGCTGGCACCGGCACAAGGTAGAACGCCGCAATGAGCTGATCGACGGCACGATCGAGGCGGTTCGCCGGCTCGGCCGCTTCCTGAGCATGGACGAGATCGCCGCCGAGATCGGCGTCTCCAAGACGGTGCTCTACCGCTATTTCGTCGACAAGAACGATCTCACCAGCGCGGTGATGATGCGCTTCGCGCAAACCACGCTGATTCCCAACATGGCCGGGGCGCTGTCGTCCAACTTGGACGGGCTCGACCTCACCCGCGAGGTCATCCGGGTCTACGTCGACACCATCTCCGGCGAACCCGAGCCGTATCGCTTCGTGATGGCGAACAGTTCACCAAGTAAAAGCAAAGTGATCGCAGACTCCGAGCGGATCATCGCCCGCATGTTGTCGGTTGTGCTGCGCCGGCGCATGCAAGTGGTCGGCATGGACACCGGCGGGGTCGAACCGTGGGCCTACACGATCGTCGGCGGCGTGCAGTTGGCCACCCACTCCTGGATGTCTGACCCTCGCATGAGCACCGACGAGTTGATCGACTATCTGACCATGCTGAGTTGGAGCGCAATCTGCGGGATCGTCGAAGCCGGCGGATCAGTGGAGACGTTCAACGCGCAACTCCATCCGCCCCCGATCGTGCCGCCGCTGGAACTCGCTGACTGAGTCGATCCGGGATACTTCTTCAGCCGTGTCGTGAAGCCGAAAGCCGGTGAGGCGGTGGCAACCTGGCGGGTTAGTCGCGAGCTGCGCAGCCGATTGCATCGGTTCGGCCCAAAGTATAAGGTCGGCGGCTATGACGCATGGGGCAAACCAACTGCGCGGCAGCACTGAATTGAAGCCGAACGTCGACCACATCAAGTCGCACTACGACTTGTCCAACGACTTCTTCAAGCTGTGGCTCGACCCGAGCATGACCTACAGCTGCGCGTACTTCGAGCGCGACGACATGACGCTCGAAGAAGCTCAGCGTGCCAAGCGCGACCTCGCCCTGGGCAAGCTCGACCTGAAGCCCGGAATGACGCTGCTCGACATCGGCTGCGGCTGGGGCTCGACCATGCGCCACGCGATCGAGAAGTACGACGTCAATGTCATCGGCCTGACGCTCAGCCGAAACCAGTTGGCCCACAACAAGCAGAAGTTCGCCGAGATGGACAGTCCCCGCTCCAAAGACGTGCGGCTGCAAGGCTGGGAGGAGTTCAACGAGCCGGTGGACCGGATCGTCTCGCTGGGCGCCTTCGAGCACTTCGCTGACGGCATCGGCACCTACGACCGTTACACCGACTTCTTCAAGATGTGCTACAACGTGCTGCCCGACGACGGCAAGATGCTGCTGCACACCATCACCGTGCCGACCGCCGAAGAGGGCGAAAAACTTGGGCTGAAGACGACGATGTCACTGTTGCGGTTCATCCGGTTCATTCTGACCGAGATCTTCCCCGGCGGTCGCTTGCCGCAGGTTGACATCGTCGACAAGTACGCCACCGGTGCAGGTTTCGAGATCACTCGCCACCACCAGATCGGCAAGAACTACGTGCCCACCCTCGACAGCTGGGCCAAGCAACTGGACGCCCATAAAGACGAGGCCATCGCCGTCACGTCTGACGAGGTCTACGAGCGTTACATGCACTACCTGACCGGTTGCCGCGAGCTGTTCCGCGACGGCTACACCGACGTCTACCAGTTCACGCTGGAGAAGCCGGCGGCGTAGGGCATAATTACAAAGTCTCTTCAACGTGCACAGTGTGCGCGTCGAGCAGTGGACCGACGCTAAGCAAGATGCGTCGGGGTCAACACGGGACCGACCTGTTGACCGACCAACTTCGCCGGCACGCCCGGTGCACACCGGACGTGAGTTGTGTTTCCATAATTCTGTGAGGTTGCTAACGCCCTTTTGCGGGCGTTGCTGAGTGACGAGGAACGTTGGGCGTCCAATGGCACAATTCGTGACGGGGAAAGACTTCCCCAATGTGGTGGTTACCGGTGTTGCCATGACAACAGCCTTGGCAACCGACGCCGAGACGACGTGGAAGATGCTGCTGGACGGCCAAAGCGGCATCCGCAAGCTCGACGACCCGTTCGTCGAGCAGTACGACCTGAAGGTGCGGATCGGCGGGCACATCCTCGAGGAGTTCGACAGCCAGCTCACCCGGGTCGAGAACCGCCGCAAGGGTTACTTGCAGAAGATGGCCACCATTCTGGGCCGGCGGGTGTGGGACAACGCCGGTGCTCCCGAGGTCGACACCAGCCGGCTGGCGGTTTCCATCGGCACCGGCATGGGTTCCACCGAGGAACTGGTCTTCGGATACGACAAGCTTCGCGCCGAGGGCCCGAGGGCCATGCACCCGCTAGGCGTACAGATGTACATGCCCAACGGGGCGTCGGCCGCCGTCGCGCTGGAACGGCATGCCAAGGCGGGCGTACTGACGCCGGTGTCGGCGTGCGCGTCCGGCTCGGAGGGCATCGCCCGGGCCTGGCAACAGATTGTCTACGGCGAAGCCGACATGGCGATCTGTGGCGGCGTGGAGACCAGGATCGAGGCGGTGCCCATCGCGGCGTTCGCCGCCATGCGCGTCGTGCTCTCCACAACCAACGACAATCCGGCCGGCGCGTGTCGTCCGTTCG
Source organism: Mycobacterium sp. (assembly GCF_049802695.1). Taxonomy (GTDB): domain Bacteria; phylum Actinomycetota; class Actinomycetes; order Mycobacteriales; family Mycobacteriaceae; genus Mycobacterium. The sequence continues at coordinate 819 of NZ_JBARMY010000227.1, read as the reverse complement.
ACAAGGACCGCAACGGATTCGTCTTCGGCGAGGCCGGCGCTCTGATGGTCATCGAGACCGAAGAACACGCCAAAGCCCGCGGCGCCAACATTCTGGCCCGGTTGATGGGGGCCAGCGTCACTTCCGACGGTTTCCACATGGTGGCACCGGATCCCAACGGGGAACGGGCTTCGCATGCGATGAGCCGGGCGATTCAGCTGGCCGGTCTGACGCCCGGCGACATCGACCACGTCAACGCCCACGCCACCGGCACCTCGGTCGGTGACCTCGCCGAAAGCATCGCCATCAATAGGGCGCTGGGCCCGGGCGGCGGCAACGCCGCGGTGTACGCGCCCAAGGCCGCGCTGGGCCACTCGGTCGGCGCCGTCGGTGCGGTGGAGTCGATTTTGACCGTGTTGACGCTGCGAGACCAGACCATCCCGCCGACGCTCAATCTGGTCAATCTCGATCCCGAGATCAATCTGGATGTAGTGGCCGGTCAGCCGCGGCCGGGTGACTACAAGTACGCCGTCAACAACTCGTTCGGGTTCGGCGGACACAACGTCGCCCTGGCGTTCGGCCGGTACTGACACGCAATTGCCCGATAGCGCTTGCGCTTTCGGCTGGAGTAGCGAGGCGCCGATTGCAGCGATCCGCGCTGATTGGATAAGGTCGTCGGCTATGGCGAACTCGGCTGAACACGGCAACATCGAGCTGAAGCCGAACGTTGAACACATCAAGTCGCACTACGATCTGTCCAACGAATTCTTCGAGCTATGGCTCGACCCGACGATGACCTACAGCTGCGCTTACTTCGAGCGCGACGACATGACGCTGGAA
>NZ_JBARMY010000226.1:0-1813 GCF_049802695.1 Mycobacterium sp. | reverse complement strand
CCCCACGCCTCGACGATCGGGCGCGCGAACTCGAACATATTGATCGGCTCGCCGTCGTTGACGAAGTACGCCTGGCCGGGCGCGGTCCCGCCCGGCACCAGATGCTGGGCGGCCAGGACAAAACCTTCGATCAGGTTATGCACGTAGGAGTTGTCCAATTTGGCGGTCTTGCGCCCGATCAGCACTTTGACGTGGCCAGCGACCAGGCTTTCGAACAGTTTCCGGAACATGGTCTGGTCGCCGCGGCCCCAGATGCCGCTCGGGCGGATCGCGCAGGTCAACATGCCACCAAAGCCGTTCTGCGACAACACGAATCGCTCGGCGACCACTTTGGTTTCGGTGTAGAGGTCGTTGAAGCGGTCGGTATAGGGCAGCGTCTCGTCGCCACCGGCGATGCGCTGCCCGCCCATCACCACGCTGTTGGACGATGTGTAGACGAACCGCTTGACACCGGCGGCCTGCCCGGCGCGCACCAGGTTCTCGGTGCCGCCCACGTTGACCGCGAAGCTGCGCTGCCGAGATCGGTCGTCGGCCGACGCGCCGCCCAGCAGCTCGATCACCGCCGCGGTGTGGAAGACGGTGTCGATGCCGTCGACCGCTGTGGCGAGGATGCCCGGGTCACAGATGTCGCCCTCGAGTACCTCCAGGCCCGGTTGCTGCGCCAATGGTGAGGGCGCCCGGTCGAAGGACCGCACGGTGTGCCCACGCTCGAGCAGGGCGCTCACCAGATTGGCGCCGACGAAGCCCGAGCCGCCGGTGACGAGGACACGGCCAAGTTTTGTGGTCAGTGATGCGTCAGCCATGCCGCGTAGCATAACTGAAACGTGTTCTAGTTTGGCAACAAAGCCGCTAAAGTTGTTTCTGATTCAAGATTCGTCGGCATCCGTTGCCGCCAATGCATCAGCCACTCGTTTGCGCGCTCCAGCTAAGTGCTCCTCGCAGCGTTTGGCCAGCTGCTCGCCGCGTTCCCACAGCTGCAGCGACGCGTCGAGACCCAGGCCACCCTGCTCCAGCCGGCGCACCACCTCGATGAGCTCGTCGCGGCATTTCTCATAGCCCAGTTGGTTAATAGGCGTAACAGAATCTTGCTCAGTCATCCGTCGCGGGCCCATCGGCTCGTCCCTCGCTCACCGCTGCCACCGCGCCGTCGGCGACCCGCACCCGCAATGTCGTCCCGGTGGGCGCGTCGGTGACCGAGCGGAGCACGGTCAGGGGTCCTGTCGCTGGAACGGTCTGCACAACGGCGTAGCCACGCGCCAGGGTGGCCGCCGGTCCCAGGGTGGCCAGCCGGGCGGCCAGATGTCCGATGCGGTCGGTTTCCGCCGCGATCAACCGGGTGACGTCGCGCCGCAGCGCGGACCGGGCGCGTTGGACTTCCTGGGCGCGTGTGGTGACGGCAGTCAACGGCTCGGCGAGAACCGGGCGGCTGCGCAATTGCGCCAGCGCACGCTCCTCGCGGGTCACCCAGTTGCGCAATGCCTGGGCACTGCGCCGGCGCAGGTCGTCGATCAACCGCTGCTCGGCGGCGGTATCCGGGACGATTTTCTTGGCGGCATCGGTGGGCGTGGCGGCCCGCAGATCGGCAACCAGGTCGCACAGCGGGTTGTCGGGTTCGTGTCCGACCGCGCTGACGACCGGCGTGCGGCAGGCGGCGATCGCGCGGCACAGCGTCTCGTCGGAGAATGGCAGGAGATCTTCGACGCTGCCACCGCCTCGAGCCACGACGATCACGTCCACATCCGGGTCGGCGTCCAGTCCGCGTAGCGCGTTGACGATTTGCGGGACGGCGTTGGGGCCTTGCACGGCGGTGTTG
>NZ_JBARMY010000225.1:0-3149 GCF_049802695.1 Mycobacterium sp. | reverse complement strand
GACGGGCTGGGACCGGCGCGGGTGCGGTTGCTCGGCGGAGCAGTGCTGGCCGAGCTGAGCGGCCGATTCGGACCGGCCGCCGCAGCCAAGGTGCATGCCGGGGAAGTCGTCGACGCCGACGGAGCCGTGGTCGACCACACGACGGTGCTGCCCGCCGACTCGGTGGTCTACCTCTACCGCGACCTGCCCGACGAGGTGCCGGTGCCGTTCGAGGTTCCGGTGCTCTACCGCGACGCTCACATCGTCGTCGTCGACAAACCGCACTTTTTGGCCACGATGCCGCGGGGCCGGCATGTCGCCCAGACCGCACTGGTGCGGCTGCGCCGGGAGCTGGACTTACCCGAGCTGAGTCCGGCGCACCGACTGGACCGTCTGACCGCCGGGGTGTTGCTGTTCACCGTCCGCAGGGAGGTTCGGGGTGCCTACCAGACGCTGTTCGCCCGCGCCGCGGTGCGTAAGACTTATCTGGCGCGCGCGGGTGTCGACCCGGACCTGACCTTTCCGCGGGTCGTCCGCAACCGCATCGTCAAGCGCCGCGGCCACCTGCAGGCGGTCTGCGAGCCCGGAGAGCCCAACGCCGAGACCTTGATCGAGGCGGAAGGGAACGGCCTGTACCGGCTCACGCCGCGCACCGGACGTACCCACCAGCTGCGGCTGCACATGGCTTCGCTGGGCCTGCCGATCGAGGGCGATCCGCTGTATCCGCGGGTTCTCGCGGTGGCCGACGACGACTTCAGCTCACCGCTGCGGTTGTTGGCGCACACTCTGGAATTCGTCGACCCGATCGATGGCCGGCAACGACGGTTCGTCAGCCGGGGAGCGGGGTAGATTGCATCATGGCCACCACCGCTGCGCCTTCCTTGCAACGGCTGCCGGTCGGTGGTCAGGGCCCGGAGGACGTTGCAATCCTCGGCGACCGCCTAGTCACCGGTGTCGCCGACGGCCGGGTGCTGAGCTTCAATCCAGACGGCACCGACATCGCAGTGGTGGCTGACACCGGCGGTCGCCCGCTCGGGATCGAGGCCATGCCGGACGGTCGGCTGCTGGTCTGCGATGCGGAGCGCGGTCTGCTGCGGGTGAACGTCCATGGCGGGGCGGTTCATCCCCTGAACACTGCTATCCACGGTCAGCCGATCAACTTGTGCAACAACGCCGCTGTCACCGCCGACGGCACGATCTATTTCACCGACTCCTCGCGCCACTATGGCCTCGACGCCTATCAGAGCGACGTCATCGAGCGCACCGCCTCCGGTCGTCTGATGCGTCGGGACCCCGCCGGTGAAGTGCAGGTCGTGCTCGATCAGTTGGAGTTCGCCAACGGAGTCGCGCTCGCCGACGACGAGTCATTTGTGGCGGTCGCAGAGACCGGTGCGGCCCGCGTTCTGCGGGTGTGGCTTACCGGGCCGCATGCCGGACAGGTCGAGGTGTTCGTCGACGACTTGCCGGGCATGCCCGACAACTTGTCGACCGGCACCGAGGGCCGGATCTGGGTGGCCATTGCTGCGCCCATGGTCAGCTTGTTGCACTTGGTGCACCGCGCCCCGCGACGCCTGCGCCGGCTGATCGGACGTGCTGCGACCTCGCTGAATCATCCGCCGACCATGCCGGCACGGGTCCTGGCGGTCGACCGGGACGGCGACATAGTCGGTCGGATCGAGGGCGCTCGACGCTGCGGCTACCGCATGGTGACCGGTGTGCGCGAATTCAACGGTTCGCTGTACCTCGGCAGCATCGTCGAGGACGCCGTCGCCGTGCTCTCTCCGGTGCCGCCGGTCAACACCGACCAGGTCGTCACCGTTCGGCGGCACCGTTGAGTGTTCGCCGGCGTCCGTCGGCTACCGCTGGCATGACGCACACCAGTAGGCAATCCGGTCACCGGTGTCGTCCTGCTTGATCGCTGTGCCGCAGCGGCGACATGGCTGGCCGGCGCGGCCGTATACCCATACCTGACGGCCGCCGCGGGTGTCACCGGTGGTAATGCGGTTCCAGCGGAAGCGGTTGAACCACAGCATCTCGCGAGCGCGGTTGACCAGTCGCAGCGGGTCGCCGACTGAGCTGACCGGCGAGCTCGGCAGTCGTCCGATGACGAAACAGATCTCGTTGCAGTACACGTTGCCGATCCCGGCCAGCACCCGCTGATCCAGCAGCGTCTCGGCCAGCGGTCGGTCCGGCACGGCCATCATGTTCGCCGCGGCCACCGCCGGGTCCCAGTCCACGCCCAGCAGATCAGGTCCCAGGTGCGCGACGACATCGTCGTCGTGGTCACGGTCGAGGATTTCCAGCACGCCGAGGTCGATGCCGAGAGCGCGGACATTCCCGGCTTCCAGCACGATCCGCACGCGGTGATCCGTGCGGCCCGGCCGGGTGCTCACGCGCCAACTGCCGTCCATCTTCATGTGCGAGTGAATGCTGGCCGGACCCACCCGGACGAACAGATGCTTACCGCGACTGACTATCTCGTCGACGGTGTGGCCGGCCAGGTCGACGGTGGCGAACCGTGGTACCCGGATGTCGCTGCGCGTCACTGTGCGACCGACCAGCGCTTTGCGCAGCGTGTCGGCGGTGTGAAAGACAGTGTCACCCTCGGGCATCAGCGCAACCGCAGTCCGCGCGGCGTACGCGCGAATCCGGCGCCGGACAACGCGGCGACCACCAACACCGGACGGGCGTGCGGATCCAGCACCGCTGCACCGTTGACCCGCTCCACCAGAATCGAGCTGACCCGTCCGGCGCCGACCAGTTCAGCCAGGGCCGCCGCCGCCGCCTGATGGGCGTCGGGGTCGTCGGTGAAACTCAGTAGCGAACGCCCGCCGCGCTCGAGGAACCAGGCCAGCTTCCCGTCGACGAGAACGACCAGCGCCCCGGCTTTGCGGCCCGGCCGGCCCGGACCGTCGTCGTCTGATGTGCGGGACGGCCACGGCAGCGCGGCGCCGTACGGGTTGGCCGGGTCAGCGGCGGCCAGCACCACCGCCCGGTACTCGGGGCGCTCCGGATCCACGTTGTCGAGGTAGCTGCGGAGCCGGTCCACTGTCGAGGCGACCGCGAATTGCGCACCGCCCAGCGATTCGACGAAATACCCGCGCTGGCAGCGCCCCGCGTCTTCCAGAGCGGTCAAGACCTTGTACAGGGTGGCGAACCCACCGGGAACC
>NZ_JBARMY010000224.1:0-8045 GCF_049802695.1 Mycobacterium sp. | reverse complement strand
CCGCAGCAGGGGCCGTTCCCCCGTCCGCAGCAGGGGCCGTTCCCGCGCCCGCAGCAGGGGCCGTTCCCCCAGCAGCATCTGCCCGGCGGTCAACCGCCGGGTGATCTGGCCCCTGAAGCACCGAGCCACCTACCGGCCCCCGAACCGCCGCGCAGCCTTCCCGAGCCGCAGTCACCGCGTGTCCCGACCATGCCCGAGCCGCAAGCGCCACACTTCCCGACCATGCCCGAGCCACAAGCGCCACGGATGCCTGCTCCGGCGATGCCGCACTTCAGCGTTCCGCATTTCCGGTTGTAAGAGCAGCCGGAAGATGACCTGGCGAGTGGCTGCGGTCCCTGCCACTGCGATCGCGTTGGCTGTCTTCCCGGTCGCCGCCCCGGTGCACGCCGATCCGCCGCCCACCCAAGTCGTCACCACAGCGGCGGTCGGTCCTACAGGTCAACCGATCAACGGCTACCAGGAAGTGCATCAAAGCGAAAGGTTCACTGTCAGCGACTGCGCGACGCCGTCACCCTCGGCGGTAGCCGACAACATCTACTACTGCTCGCCCAGCGCCGCCAGTGCAGGCACCTGCTGGCCTTCAACGCCCAAATCGCTGCTTTGCGAAGACGATCCGTGGGACAAAACGTTGCATCGGGTGACCTACGGCGGCCAGCTTCCACCTGTGCAGCCCACCGCCACGCCGGACCCGTTCGCGCTGGTCCTCACCGGTGGCATCCGGTGCTTGCTGCGCAACGGCGGGGCCTGGGGTGGACGCGCTGACGGGTATGTCGGCGTCTACGGGTGCAACGGCCCTGGCTCCGAGTCTTCGGTGCTGTGGTTGCCGAGTGAAGGCGCCGGGACGTGTATCGACCGCTCGGCGCCGGTGTGGACGGTCAAAGTCGGCGAACTCGACAACGCGGCGCCACCGCAAACCCGCGCGCTGACGACCGCGTGGTTCGCCGGGAATTGAACGCGAGCGCCGGGTGCTGTAACGCCTATGTCCGACACGGGGCGCGTCATCACCCATGTATCCGATACGGCCCGGTGGACAGCGCTGCACCGGGCAACCGAGTCAGCCCGTCCTGACGCGCTGTTCAACGACTTCCTCGCCGAACGTCTCGCCGGTGAGCACGGCCGCGCCATCGTCGCCCAGGTTCCACGGTCCACCCGCAACGGTTGGTGGCTGGTCGCGCGCACCAAGATCATCGACGACGCCATCATCGAAGCGATCGGCAACGGGTGCGACCGGGTGCTGAACCTGGCGGCCGGGTTGGACACCCGGCCCTACCGGCTGGATCTTCCGTCGGAGTTCCCCTGGGTGGAGGCGGACCCGCCGGGATTACTTGCCGAGAAGACGCAGCTGCTTGCCGACCAAACCCCGCGATGCCGGTTGACCCGGAACGCCGTCGACTTGGCCGACCCGCAGGCCCGAGACGCTTTCCTCGTCGACGCGCTGCACGGCGCGACCAGCGCCTTGGTGCTCACCGAGGGCCTGCTGATGTATCTGGAAGAACGCGACGTCGCTGGGCTGTCCGCCGCGATCAAGCGACCGGAGGTCGCGTGGTGGATGCTCGACTTTGCCGGGCCCGGCCTGAAGAAGCTGATGAACAAGAAGATGGCCGGCATGCTGCAGAACGCCCCGTTCAAGTTCGCCCCGGAGGACGGGCTGGCCTATTTCGAAGAGCTCGGCTGGCGCACCATCGAAGTGAAGTCGTTATTCGACGGCGCCTACCGGTTTGACCGGCTGCCGAAGTTCATGCGGCCGCTCGCCTGGCTGCCTCAGCCGGACCCACGCCGCCCGGGCCGTCGGGCGTGGAGCGCTGTGGCGCTGCTCACCCCGTGAACAGGACGCTCTACCAGACCCGGATGTAGTCGACGAGCATGTCCGCCGGGTAGGTGCCCGGACCGGGGTCCCCGCCCCCCGAACCGGCAACTGCCAGGTTGAAAACCGGATACATGGTGTAGCCGGGGTTGTTGAACGGCCAGTCCGGCAGCGAGCTGGCCGGTACGTCGAAATAGGGTTGTGCGCCGTCGGCGTAGTCTTTCCAGAACCGGATCCCGGCGTCGTCCCACTGGAACCGCCAGGTGTGCCAGCCGCTGTCCAACGCGATGTTCTGGGTTTTCCATTCGCCGCCGTTTGCTTTCGCGTGCACGGTGGTGGCCGAAGGCCAGTTGCCGTTGCCATACCATTCGACGGCGTCAATCTCGCCATTGTCGTCGTTGCCCAGCCAAAAGGCCGGCCACGCGCCTGCCGTCAGACAATTCAGTTTGATCCGGGTTTCCCAGGTGTGGCCGACGCCGCCTCGCCAGGAACTTTGCACTTTGCCGCTGTAGTAAGTGGGACCGTCTTTCGCCGCGCGCAGCACCAGGTTGGAGTTGCCGTCGACGAACACGTTCCGGCGGTCGTCGCGGTACTGCCCGATATGCCCCGGTTCCTCCCAGAACGTCGGGTCCTTGATCGTCTCCCGGGCCCGCGCCACCGCCCACTTCGAGGGATCGGGCGCTGAGCCGGCCGGGCCGTCGAACTCATCGTGGAAGATGTAACTGCCGGACCCGCTGCCCGACGGCGCTGCCGGTGCCGGCCCTCGGCCTCTGGCGGCCTCCCACGCCCGCGCCGCAGGGACGGAGGCGGTGGCGGTCAGCACGCCGAACCCCGTCATCAGCATCAGTTTGCGACGATTCATCTCAGGCACAGATCAAAATGAAACCACGAGAAACGGGTCGGATGCCATGCGGGTGCTGGGCGTCGACGTTTGGTCGAAAGGCTGGGTCAGCGTCGAGCTTCGCGACGGCCGGTTCGCCGGCGCCCGAGTGGGGACTGATTTGCTCGACCTGATCACCGCCGCCCGGGAAGGTGCCGGTGATCGGAGTCGATATTCCGCTGGGGCTGCTGGATAGCGGTATGCGGCAAGCCGACGCCGCAACTGCCGCGCTGCTCGGTCCGCGCCGATCCAGCGTCTTTCCCACACCGCCGCGGCCGGTTGTCGTCGAGAAGTCGTATCCGGCGGCGGCGGCGCGTCACGTCGAGCTGACCGCCAAAGGCCTCAGCCGGCAGAGCTTCAACCTCCGTGTCCGCCTGCTGGAGGCCAACGAATTGTATGACCAGGGCATCTTCCCGCTCCGCGAAGTGCATCCCGAGCTGTCGTTCGCGACGATGGGTGACGGGCCGGCGCCCCGGAGCAAGAAGACCTGGGACGGTCAACGCGACCGAATCGAGCGCTTGCGATCGGTGGGCATCGAACTGCCCGACCGGCTCGGTGCCGCGGGCGCGGTGCCCACCGACGACGTCCTCGACGCTGCCGCGGCAGCCTGGACTGCGCACCGGATCGGCGGCGGAGTGGCGGCCAGCGTTCCGGACCCACCCGAGATCAACGAGCGGGGCCAGCAGCTAGCAATTTGGTACTGACTCGGCTTCTGGCGGCTAGGGGCTCGGCTGCTGGCTGGGGATCTCGGCGGTCGCGGTGGTGGCTATGAAGTCTTCGATCAGGTTGACCACCTGCATGGGCGCCTCGACCTGCGCGAAGTGTCCGACGTCCGGCAGCACTTCCACTCGGCTGCCCGCGCGCGCGGCTTGGGCAGCGTAAACGTGCTCGACGGGAATGATGTCGTCCTTCTCGCCCCAGATCGCCATCACCGGCAATTCTCCTTGCAACTTCAACCGGCTGAGCGCACTCACGGCTTGACCCCGGTAATCGACGACCGAACGCAGGGTGCGCAGAAACGACTGCCGCGTCTGGCGATCCGACAAGGACGAGTAGGCGCTCCACATCTCCGCGCCGCGCGGCGACTGGATCCCGGCGTTGGACAACCAAGACTTCACCTTGTTGCCGACCTGCAGCACCGGCTTGGGCGCGATGATCGGCAACACGAACTCCGCGCCGGGGGCCGACAGCAACCGCAGAATGACACCGACGTCCGGGCCCAGGCCACCGCTGCTGATCAGCACCAGGCGTTCGCAGTAATCCGGGTGCTGATAGACGAACTGCATGGCGACTCCGCCGCCCAGCGATTGGCCGACCACCGTCGCGCGAGTGATCCCGAGCTCGTCGAGGAAGTCGCGCAGCCACACGGCGAAGGCGCCCAGCGAATAGTCGCCACGCGGTTTGGCTGACTCGCCGTGTCCCAGCAGGTCCGGCGCGACGACCCGGTATTTCTTCGCCAGCTGCGGCAATACGGCTCGCCACGTGGCGGAACTTCCCGCCATGCCGTGGATCAACAGCAGCACGTCGCCGTGACCGGCGTCGCGGTAAGCAATGCGGTCGCCGTGCAGCTCCAGGAATTTCAGATCGTCCATGCGGGCTTTCCCCTTCGGGATTTGGCTTGCGTCCTCGCCTGCTGGACTCCGGCAGTACCAATGGTTGAACCGGTCCGCTCGTGGGCTCCGTCTTGACCCGGCTGTTGAGCAGGCGTGGCAGGCTGGCTTATCCGATCCTAATGGCCGACGACGCGGTCGACGAGCCCAGTAAGCAATTACGCCTATGACCTGGCGGGATAGGAACTGTTTCCAGTGAACCCAGCGGCGGTGGGACGGCACGATTGGCGATGAGTCGTTGACCCGGCCGACAAACGCCGATGTGGCTCGGCTGGCGCGCGTGTCAACCGCGACGGTGAGCTATGTGCTCAACAATGCCCAAGGTCGGCGCATCTCCTCGCAGACCCGGGCGGCGGTGCATCGCGCCGCCGCCGAACTGGGCTACCGTCCGAACCTCGCGGCGCGCAACCTCGCCAGCGGACGGAGCGGAGTCGTGCTTTATGTCGTGCCCCGGGTCGCGGTCGGGGAGATGCCGATGGCTGCCGGGAGCCGGATGACGACGGCGCTGGCGCAGCGGGGCATCATGCAGATTCAGATTTTCGAGACCGAGGACGATCAGCACGTCATCGACGCGGTCGCCAACCTGAACCCCATCGGGGTGACGAGCCTGTTTCCGCTCAGCAGCGGGGTGAGAACTGCCGTCGTGACCGCGGGCATCCCCTACATCGAGATCGGTCAACTGCCTGCGCTGGGCGCTCCGCCGTTCTCGGTGGGTGAGATGCGCGTCGAGCATCTGGTCTCCCGTGGGCACCGGCAGTTGGCGTTCGCCTACACCGGGATCGCCAAGTGGCGCCCGCTGGGTGACTACTGGCTGGACGGCGTCGCGCGGGCGGCAAAGCGACGGGGCCTGCCGGCGCCGCGGGTCGCCGAGGTGACCCCGGACAACGTCGCCACCGTCGTGCAGCGCTGGCGCCGCGACGGAGTGTCCGCGGTGTGCGCGCAGAGCGACGAGGTCGCCTTCGTGGTGTTGCACGGAGTGCGCGAAGCCGGTTTGAGCTGTCCGGCCGATCTTGCGGTGATGGGAGTCGATGCCAGCCCGGCGGCCGCGGTGAGCGCGCCACCGCTGACCACGGTGGAGTTCGACACCACAGCGGTCGCCAACGCGGCCGTCGACGCTGTACTGGAGCGGTTGGGCTTACAGCCGATCGAGACCGCCGGTGAAGGAGACATCGCCCGCCTGGTGGTGCGCGCATCGACGTAGCTGAGGCGCTTTCCGATGCTGCCGACCCCGAAGCCGGCTGTGCTGGACATCACAGGGTTAAGCGCGTAACTTCCGCTTTGGCGGTCAGTTTATCGGGCGCCGAAAGAGTGGCGTCGAGGCGAGGAAGGGATACGCATGGCGGTGCAGTCTGTGCTGGAGGAGATTCGCGAACGGCCAGGTACCGGTGAGGTGATCCCGGTCTTCAACCCCGCCACGGAAGATCAGATCACTGAGTTCAAGGACTGCGGTCCCGAAGCGGTCAACGAAGCGGTTGCGCGTGCGAAGGAGACCGCCGAGTCGGGCGTCTGGAAAGGGAAACCCCCAAGCGAGCGAGCCAAAATCCTTTGGCGCATCGGCGAATTGATCGATGAGAATGCCGCGGAGCTGGCCGAGTTGGAGTCGCTGAACGCCGGCATGGTGCCGATGCAAGCGCAGGCGACCGTGGCCGTCAGCTCGGAGTTCTTCCGGTACTACGCCGGGTGGTGCACCAAGATCGAGGGCATCGCCGCCGACGTGCACACCGGCGGACTCACCGGCATCGAGTCGCATCAGCACGCCTACACACTCAAAGAGCCCTACGACGTGGTGGGGCTGATCTTCCCGTGGAACGGGCCGATCTTCAATTTCTGCTGCAAGCTGGCGCCCTCGCTGGCCGCGGGCTGCAGCAGCGTCGTGAAGCCCGCCGAGGAGACGCCACTGACGGCGCTGATCCTGGACCGGATCCTGGCTGAGGCCGGGGTGCCCGACGGGGTCGCGAATCTGCTGATCGGGTATGGGCACACCGCCGGCGCGGCGATCACCGCGCATCCCGACGTCGATAAGGTCGCGTTCACCGGGTCGACGGAAGTGGGCCGGGCCATCGTCGATGCGTCAGGCGCCAGCAACCTCAAAAAGGTAACCCTCGAGCTCGGCGGCAAGTCACCGGTGGTGATCTTCGACGACGCCGACCTGAACACGGCGATCACCATGGCGTCCTTCGGCACGTTTGTGCACTCGGGTCAGGCCTGTGTGTGCGGCTCGCGGGTCCTCGTTCAGCGTGCGGTGTATGAGCAGGTGGTGGAGGGCATCGCGAACATCGCCAACAGCCTGCAGCTGGGTGGGCCCACCGAGGAGGGCAGCATGATCGGCCCGCTGATCAGCCAGAAGCAGCTCAACCGCGTGCTGGGCTACCTCGAACAGGGCAAGTCCGACGGCAACGAGCTGGTCGCCGGCGGGCACCGGCTGGACCGTAAAGGTTACTTCGTGCACCCGACCGTGGTCACCAACGTCGACCCCGCCACCAGCCGGCTGTTCCAGGAGGAGATCTTCGGGCCGGTGGTGACCATCCTGCCGTTCGACGACGAAGAAGAAGCCGTGGCGCTGGCAAACGACAGCACCTACGGACTGGCCGCCACAACTTGGACCAAGGACCTCGGGCGGGCGCACCGGATGGCCAAGCGGCTCAAGGCCGGCACCGTCGGACTGAACTGCCAGCTGCAGTTCGACCACTCGATGCCCTTCGGCGGCTACAAGCAGTCCGGGTGGGGATACGAGTCCGGCAAGGCGGGGCTGGACACCTACCTGCAGACCAAGATCGTGTGGGCGCAGATGTAGCCGGCGGGCCGGCTGACCAGGCCATCTTCGTGCCAGCGATGAATGTAATGGTCGTCGTCGGCCTAGTCCGCTTACTCAACAAGTGGTGTCTGAACGAATTAACCGGGCTCTAAGCGCCTCTTCGGAAAGTGTGGGATGTCGCTTACCCGTGCTAACAAGAGCCTTGACGAGCGTCGACGGTTGTGGTCCCGGCTGGGTTCGAACCAGCGACCTCCCGCGTGTGAGGCGGGCGCTCTTCCACTGAGCTACGAGACCCTTGCCGAGAGGCGAACGAGGTCGAAGATTAGCACGCGCGTGCGCAGCGGTAGAAAGCGCTGCGGCAGACCGCAAGCGATGACGCGGAGTGGTATCAAGAGATTTGTGCGGTCCCGCTCACTGGACTATCGTCGTGCTTCGCACCGGGCGACGATCTCGTCCGTTGCGTGCGGATGTAGCGCAGTTGGTAGCGCATCACCTTGCCAAGGTGAGGGTCGCGGGTTCGAATCCCGTCATCCGCTCGAGGGTGCAAGTGGCATCAATCCCAGCGGTGGAGTGGCCGAGTGGTGAGGCAACGGCCTGCAAAGCCGTGCACACGGGTTCGATTCCCGTCTCCACCTCAAACTCGTCTTACCGCGCGCGGTTAGCTCAGCGGGAGAGCGCTTCCCTGACACGGAAGAGGTCTCTGGTTCAATCCCAGTACCGCGCACCACGTATCACCGCTGCTCAGAGCCTGTTTTTAGGCGGCTGAGCGGATGTCGCTGCCAATACACTGCCAATTGTTTGTTTGGCAAATTATTCGTTTTAGAACACAACCTTAAGCGAACCTGAGATAATTCTGCTCGTCCGGAAGCTGGCGCCGAAACATTGGACAACGTAGGCACCTGCCTGCAGACAAGCTCGGCGCCATCATCTGTGATCTTGCGAAACAACGGGGGGACCTATGAAGAAAGTGATTCTCGGCGCCGCGCTGTGCGGCGC
>NZ_JBARMY010000223.1:0-6830 GCF_049802695.1 Mycobacterium sp. | reverse complement strand
GCCGACCAGCGTCGCGAACGTCTGCTCGGCGGGACCGCCGGTGCCCCGACGGCGGCGCAGCATCTCGCCGAGGGCCGCGGCGCCAGGAATCCGGTCGCCCAGCGCGGCGGTGACGACGGTCTGCACCCAACCTTCGATCAACGCGAGCAGGGTTTCGAGCCGCTCGAGCGCCTGGGTCTGCTCCGGCGTCGCCTTCGGCTCGAAAACGCCTTCGTTCAGCAGCTGTTCGATAGCGGCCGGATCGGACAGCGACGCGGGATTGAAATCGCGCGCCAGCTCCTCGATTCCGGTCATGTCGATCTTCATGCCGCGGGCATAGGCTTCGACAGCGCCGAGCAGCTGACTGGCCAGCCACGGCACATGGCTGAACAGTCGGTGATGGGCAGCTTCCCGGGCGGCCAAGAAGGTGAGGATCTCGCTGCGCGGCTGCTCGAGGCCCTCGCCGAGTGATTCAATCGCGTTGGGCAGCAGCGCCGCTAACCCTTTGGGCCCCAGCGGCAGGCCGATGTCGGTCGAGGTGAGCACCTCGCGGGACAGCCGCCCCAGCGCCTGGCCCAGTTGGGAGCCGAAAGCCATGCCGCCCATCTGCGAAATCATTGACATCAGCGGACCGGCCATCCCTTTGGCCTCCTCGGGCAGCGCCGAGGCCCACACGGTCGAAATCTGATGCGCCATCGGATCGCACAGCCGCTTCCAGGTGTCGAGGGTGCTGTCGACCCAGTCGGTCGGACTCCACGCGACCGCTCGGGTGGTGCCCGCCGGCAGCGAGGTCACTCCGTTGAGCCAGGTCTCGGCGAGGTGAACGGCGTCGGTGACCGCTGAACTGGTCGCAGCCGGAATCGGGGCGACGAATCCGATGGAAGTCGACGCCAACTGCCGGGCCAATTCGTAGTTCACCGGGCCGGATTCCTTGCCGGTGGCCGTCACGGTGCCGGCGCCGCTGAACATCTGCCCGAGCCGGGTGAAGATCTGGCCGAGGTCGGCCATGTCGAAGTCACCGCCGAAACCGAACGGGTCAGCTGACCCCGAGCCCGACTCGGGGTCATTCTTTTTCCGCTTGTCGCGGTCGGGGTCGTCTCCGGCGGAGAAGCCGAAAGGCGTGTCGGCCATACGTCAACGGTACTCATCGGCGCAGCCGGGCGCGCGTTGCGGGATCACGCTGTGAGTGAACCGGGCATACCGGGTCGGCGACGGCTTGAGCGCCGGGGCCGGCTGGTCAGCCCAGTTAATGTAGGCGGCGTGAACAGGCGGATTATGACGCTGATCGTCGCGCTGGTGCCGATCGTGGTGTTCGGTGTGCTGCTCGCGGTGGTGACGGTTCCGTTCGTGTCGCTGGGTCCTGGCCCGACATTCGACACGCTCGGGCAGGTCGACGGCAAGCAGGTGGTCGACATCGAAGGCACTCAGACCCACTCGACATCCGGTCACCTGAACATGACGACGGTGTCCCAGCGTGACGAGCTCACGTTGGGGGAGGCGCTGACGCTGTGGCTGTCGGGACGCGAACAGCTGGTGCCCCGCGACCTGGTCTATCCGCCCGGAAAATCGCGTGACGAAGTCGATAAGGCCAACAACGCCGATTTCAAGGATTCTGAGGACAGCGCCGAATACGCCGCGCTGGGCTTTTTGAAGTATCCCAAGGCGGTGACGGTTGCGAGCGTCAACGACCCGGGACCGTCAGCCGGCAAGCTGCACGTCGGTGACGCCGTGAACGCGGTCAACGGCACCCCGGTCGCGACCGTCGATCAGTTCACCTCGTTGCTGAAAAACACCAAAGCAGGCCAGACCGCGGTTATTGGCTACCGGCGCAAGAATGCGCCGGCCGGCAGCGCGCGGGTCACGCTCGGCGCTCGCCCGGATCGTGATTACGGGTTTCTCGGTGTCGCGGTGATGGATGCGCCGTGGGCGCCGTTCGTCGTCGACTTCAATCTCGCCAATGTGGGCGGGCCGTCGGCGGGTCTGATGTTCAGCCTGGCTGTGATCGACAAACTCACTTCGGGTGATCTCGCCGGGTCGAAGTTCGTCGCGGGCACCGGCACGATCAAGTCCGACGGCACGGTAGGCGCGATCGGCGGTATCACGCACAAGATGGTCGCCGCCCGGGAGGCCGGCGCGACGGTGTTTCTGGTCCCTGCCAAGAACTGTTACGAGGCGACCTCCGATATCCCTGCCGGTCTGCAACTGGTGAAAGTCGACACCCTCGGCCAGGCGGTAGAGGCGCTGCACACCGTGACCGCCGGTGGCCGCCCGCCGAATTGCTAGCGCGACGACGATGCAGAGCGCACAGCGCGATGAGGAGGAGTCGTGCCATCAGATCTAGCGAAGGCACGGACCCGGCAAACCGGCGTCGCCGGTGCGTACAGTTGTGACCGTCGAGAGAAACCCCGACGGCCGCCGGTTCTAGCGGTGCCGCGGGACCGCATTGAACAGGGAGCGTAGCCAGTGGGGATGCGACCCGCAGCGAGGATGCCGAAGCTGACTCGTCGCAGCCGGATTCTGATCGCGATTGCCCTCGCGGTGATTGTGCTGCTGCTGGTCGGCCCCCGTCTGATCGACGGCTACGTGGATTGGCTGTGGTTCGGTGAACTCGGCTACCGCTCGGTGTTCACCACTGTCGTGTTGACCCGCATCGTGGTGTTCCTGATAGTCGGCCTGGTGGTCGCCGGCATCGTGTTCGCCGGTCTGGCGCTGGCCTACCGCACCCGGCCGGTGTTCATGCCCAGCAACGGCAACGACCCGGTGGCGCGGTACCGAAGCGTCGTGTTGGCACGGCTACGGGTGTTCGGCGTCGGTATACCAGCAGTGATCGGGCTGTTGGCCGGGATGATCGCCCAGACGTACTGGGTGCGGATCCAGTTGTTTCTGCACAGCGGTCATTTCGGCATCAACGACCCGCAGTTCGGCAAGGATCTCGGGTTCTACGCCTTCGAGTTACCCTTCTACCGACTGGTGGTCGGCTATCTTTTCGTCGCGCTGTTTCTGGCGTTGGCCGCGAACGTGGTGGCGCATTACATCTTCGGCGGCATCCGGCTGTCGGGGCGTACCGGCGCGCTGAGCCGTGCCACGCGAGTCCAGTTAACCAGCCTGCTCGGCACGCTGGTGCTGCTCAAGGCCTTCGCCTACTGGCTGGACCGCTATGAGCTGCTGTCACACACCCGGGCCGGCAAACCGTTCACCGGCGCCGGCTACACGGATATCAACGCGGTCCTGCCGGCCAAGCTGATCTTGTTGGCTATCGCGCTGATCTGCGCGGCCGCGGTGTTCTCGGCGGTCGTGCTGCGAGATCTGCGAATTCCGGCCATCGGTCTGGTGCTGCTGCTGTTGTCGTCGCTGATCGTCGGCGCCGGCTGGCCGCTGGTCGTGGAGCAGATCAGCGTCAAGCCCAACGCCGCGCAGAAGGAAAGCGAATACATCAGCCGCAGCATCGCCGCGACCAGACAGGCATACGGCCTGACCGATAACGTAGTGAGCTATCGCAATTACAGCGGTGACAGTCAGACCACCGCAGAGCAGGTCGCCACCGACCGCGGAACCACGTCGAACATCCGCCTGCTCGACCCGACCATCATCAGTCCGGCGTTCACCCAGTTCCAGCAGGGCAAAAACTTCTTCTATTTTCCCGATCAATTGTCGATCGACCGCTATGTCGACCGGGACGGCAACCTGCGCGACTACGTCGTCGCCGCCCGTGAACTCAACCCGGACCGGCTGATCGACAACCAGCGCGACTGGATCAACCGGCACACCGTCTACACCCATGGCAACGGGTTCATCGCATCGCCGGCCAACACCGTGCGCGGAATCGCCAACGATCCCAACCAGAATGGCGGCTATCCGGAGTTCCTGGTCAACGTGGTCGGCGCGAACGGCGGTGTGGTGTCCGACGGACCGGCCCGCCTCGACCAGCCCCGGGTGTACTTCGGACCGGTCATCGCCAACACGCCCGCGGACTATGCGATCGTCGGAAAAACCGGCGTGGACCGCGAATACGACTACGAGACCAGCACCGAAACCAAGAATTACACCTACACCGGGAGCGGCGGAGTCCCGCTCGGCAGCGGCCTGTCCCGCGCGGTGTTCTCGGCCAAGTTCGCCGAGCGAAACTTTCTGTTCTCCAACGTGATCGGATCCAACAGCAGAATCTTATTCAACCGCGACCCGGCGCAGCGGGTGGAGGCGGTGGCGCCGTGGCTGACCACCGACAGCAACGTGTATCCGGCGATCGTCAACAAGCGCCTGGTGTGGATCATCGACGGCTACACCACGCTGGACAACTATCCGTACTCCGAACTCACCTCGCTGTCGTCGGCGACCGCGGACTCCAACGAAGTCGCATTCAACCGGTTGGGCCCTGACAAGCAGGTGTCCTACATCCGGAACTCGGTGAAGGCCACCGTCGACGCTTACGACGGCACCGTGACCCTCTATCAGCAGGATGATCGAGACCCGGTGCTGAAAGCGTGGATGAGTGTGTTCCCGGGCACCGTAAAGCCCAAGAGCGAAATAACGCCGGAGCTGGCCGCGCACCTGCGTTATCCGGAAGATCTGTTCAAGGTGCAGCGCATGTTGCTGGCCAAATACCACGTCAACGACCCGGTGACGTTCTTCTCCACATCAGATTTCTGGGACGTTCCGCTCGACCCGAACCCGACTGCCAGCAGCTACCAGCCGCCGTTTTACATCGTCGCCAAAAACCTTGTGCGGGACGGTGCTTCGTCGTCATTCCAGCTGACCAGTGCGATGAACCGGTTCAAGCGCGACTACCTGGCCGCCTACATCAGCGCCAGTTCCGATCCTGCGACGTACGGCAAGATCACCGTGCTGACGATTCCGACTCAGGTCAACGGGCCGAAGCTGGCCAACAACGCGATCACCACCGACACCGCGGTGTCGCAGGATCTCGGGGTGATCGGGCGGGACAACCAGAACCGGATTCGATGGGGAAATCTGTTGACTCTGCCGGTAGCCCAGGGCGGGCTGCTGTACGTCGAACCTGTCTACGCCTCACCCGGAGCCAGTGACGCGGCGTCGTCATATCCACGGCTGATCCGGGTGGCGATGATGTACAACGACAAGATCGGCTACGGCCCGACGGTGGGCGATGCGCTCACCGGGTTGTTCGGTCCGGGCGCCGGCGCCGCCGCGACTGGGATCGCACCCACCGACTCCGGGGCGGCGCAGAGTCCACAGCGTGGAACTTCGTCACCGGCGGATGCAGCGCCCGCCGCGCCGCCGGCACCGGCCGCCGCCCTTCCGGCGGCTCCGAATGGAACGGTTCAGTTGTCGCCGGCGAAGGCGGCGGCGCTGCGCGACATCCAGACAGCGATCAACGCCGCCCAGGACGCCCAGAAGAAGGGCGACTTCGCCGGTTACGGCGCCGCCCTGCAGCGGCTCGACGACGCGATGACCAAGTTCGACAACACCAAGTAGGGTTCTGACGAGGTAGCGGCGATGACCGGTACGCCAGCTATCTGACGCCTTATTCCGCCGCCAAAGCCGCGACGGACTCGCTGGCGGTGTCGAACATCTGGGAGACGGCCCGTTTGGCACCCAGAGTGCCATCGTCGTCCCCTATGCGGTCGGATAGCGCGAACCGGCAAACCGGTGCCCCGATCGACTCAAGGAGACGAGATCATGGCCAGCCAGTCGAATGACACCATCGCCGACATCGCCATACCCGACACCGCCCTCGTGCGCGAAGCCACTGACTTCATCCGCGACGCCGAAGACGACTTGCTTTTCCATCATTCGCGCCGGGTGTTTCTGTTTGGCGCACTACAGGGCCGTCGCCGCGGACTGTACCCAGACCTGGAGCTCCTCTACGTCGGAGCGATGTTCCATGACCTGGGCCTCACCCAGCGTTACTGCACCTCAACCCTCCGCTTCGAGGTAGACAGCGCCAATGCGGCAAAAGACTTCCTGCTGAACCGCGGCGTCGATCAAGCTGGCGCCGAAAAAGTTTGGTTGAGCATCGCCTTGCACACCACCCCCGGAGTACCCGAGTTCCTCGAGCCCGAGATCGCCTTGGTAACCGCAGGTGTCGAAACCGATGTGTTGGGCATCGGTCGCGACGACCTTTCTCCTGAAGCTCTTGCCGCAGTCACCGCCGCCCACCCTCGACCTGAGTTCAAGCAACACATCCTGGCGGCATTCAACGACGGGATGAAACACCGCCCGCACAGCACCTTCGGCACCGTTAACGCCGACGTACTCCAGCGCTTCGACCCCACATTCGTCCGCGACAATTTCGTCGACATGATCCTCAACAGCACCTGGCCCGAATAGCGGCCAACCGATCGGCTGCACCGTCTGCAACGTGATAACACGGGCATATCGGCGCACCCGGCTGACACGCTGGCCACCGCGAGCTTCGCCAGAGCGGCGCGGCCGGCCACTGCCCGGTGATAGGCGAATCGCTTCACCACTGGAGTCCTGAACCGCTGCCGCTGTGAGGGCAAGAGCAAACCGGCGGTCTCGGTGCTGAATTCCGATGTCCGCTTGACCAGGTCGAACCCGTAGCCGCGTCTTCGATTTGGTGAGCCCCGGATCAGTTCGGTAACGTTGCATTCACCGACGCGGGGTGGAGCAGCTCGGTAGCTCGCTGGGCTCATAACCCAGAGGTCGCAGGTTCGAATCCTGTCCCCGCTACCATGTCATGTCTCGGGACATCGTTGACAGGTGTCCCGAGACATTGTTTACACCTTCAGCCTGTTTTCGGGTGAGTTTCCGCATTTGACGCTGCGTGGTTGGTAGTCGCGGGTGGGGTCAAGGACGAGTTTGCGGATGAGTCGGCCGGTGTGGTGGTCCAGGACGCGGATGTCGCGGTTGTT
>NZ_JBARMY010000222.1:0-9981 GCF_049802695.1 Mycobacterium sp. | reverse complement strand
GCGACGATGCAGAGCGCGCGGGGGTACCCCAGCGAAGCGAGGGGACGCGACGAGGAGGAGCCGGACAATCCGATTAGACAGCGCCGCGTCGCGTCGAACCCGGTCGATAGACTGGCGCCCGTGACTGCCGCACCAGATGCCCGCACTGCCGCTTCCGTGATGTCGGCGCCGTTAGCCGAAGTCGACCCCGACATCGCCGACTTGTTGGGCAAGGAGCTCGGCCGCCAGCGCGACACCCTGGAGATGATCGCCTCGGAGAACTTCGCGCCGCGTTCGGTGCTGCAGACCCAGGGCAGCGTGCTGACGAATAAATACGCCGAGGGTCTGCCCGGTCGGCGCTACTACGGCGGCTGCGAGTACGTCGACATCGTGGAGAACATCGCCCGCGACCGCGCCAAAGCGCTGTTCGGCGCTGACTTCGCCAACGTGCAGCCGCATTCGGGCGCGCAGGCCAACGCCGCTGTGCTGCATGCGCTGATGTCGCCGGGCGAACATCTGTTGGGTCTGGACCTGGCCAACGGCGGCCATTTGACTCACGGCATGCGGCTGAACTTCTCGGGCAAGCTGTACGAAGCCGGCTTCTACGGGGTTGATCCCAAGACGCACCTGATCGACATGGACGCCGTGCGGGCGAAGGCGCTCGAATTTCGGCCCAAGGTGCTGATCGCCGGCTGGTCGGCGTATCCACGGATTCTCGACTTCGCGGCGTTCAAGTCGATCGCCGAAGAGGTCGGCGCCAAATTGTGGGTGGACATGGCGCACTTCGCCGGCCTCGTCGCCGCCGGACTGCACCCGTCGCCGGTGCCGCATGCCGACATCGTGTCGACCACCGTGCACAAGACCCTCGGCGGCCCGCGTTCCGGTCTGATCCTGGGTAAGCAGGAGTACGCCAAGGCGATCAACTCTGCGGTGTTCCCGGGCCAGCAGGGCGGGCCGCTCATGCACGTCATCGCAGCCAAGGCGGTGGCGCTGAAAATAGCCGGTGGCTCCGAGTTCGCCGACCGTCAGCGGCGCACGCTGTCGGGCGCGCGCATCATCGCCGAGCGATTGCTGGCCGATGACGTGAGCAAGGCCGGTGTGTCAGTGGTCAGCCGCGGCACCGACGTGCACCTGGTGCTGGTCGATCTACGCGACTCGCCGCTGGACGGAAAGGCCGCCGAGGACCTGTTGCACGAGATTGGCATCACCGTCAACCGCAACGCCGTGCCCAACGACCCCCGGCCGCCGATGGTGACCTCGGGCCTGCGCGTGGGGACGCCCGCGCTGGCCACGCGCGGGTTCGGTGACGCCGAGTTCTCGGAGGTCGCTGACATCATCGCTACCGCGCTGGCCGCGGGCTCAGGTGTTGACGTGGGTACGCTGCGTGACCGGGTCGCCGGCCTGGCCCGACAATTCCCGCTCTATGAGGGGCTGGAGGACTGGCAGTTGGTCGACCGCTAGCCCGGCGTTCTCGCCCGCCGGGCGACACGTCCGCGCGATTTCACGAAACCCGTTAACGCCGGTTACAGTTACTTTATGGCACAGAAACCTGTACCTAACGCGCTCATCCTTGAACTCGAGCCGGTGGTGGGTGACGAGCTTGACCGTCACCTCGACACCGAGAACCTGTGGTTCGCGCACGAATTCGTGCCTTTCGAGCAGGGCGAGAACTTCGCCTTTCTCGGCGGGCGTGACTGGAGCCCGTCCCAGGTGACGTTGCCCAAAGTCATCACCGACGCGTGTGAGATTCTGCTCGTCACCAAAGACAACCTGGCCGGTTACCACCGCGAACTCGTCGAGCACTTCATTCTGGAAGAAAACTGGGGCCAGTGGATCGGTCGGTGGACCGGCGAAGAACACCAGCACGCGATCGCGCTGCGCGAGTACTTCGTTGTGACCCGCGAAATCGACCCGACCGCCAATGAACGGGTTCGCTTCGAGCATGTGGCGAAAAAGGGTTACCGCGCCGACCACTATTCCCAGATCGAGACCCTGGTGTTCATGGCTTTCTTCGAGCGCGCGCACGCGGTGTACTGCAACAACCTGGCCGCCCGGATCGAAGAGCCGGTGCTGGCCGGGCTCATCTCCCATATCGCGCGAGACGAAGAGCGACACGAGGAGTTCTTCGCCAACCTGGTTGCGCACTGCCTGCAGTACTCTCACGACGAGACAGTGGCCGCCATCGCCGCCCGCGCTGCCGAACTCGGCGTCGTCGGCGGGGACATCGACGCCTATCGGGATAAGCTGCAAAACCTAGCGGACGCGGGGATTTTCGGCCCTTCGCAGCTGCGGCAGGTGATCTCCGACCGGATCAGCGCCTGGGGCCTGGCCGGTCACCCTGACTTGCGGCAATTCGCCACCGCCTAGCGGTGGTCGCGTCCGGGTGCGGCGCGCCTGCACGGCGGCCACCCGCCGATCAGAGTAGCGTCGCACGTGATGGCTAGCGACATGCTCTGCTATCCGGGCGGCACCTCGCATTACGACTATCGCAGGGCCGGCCCCGGTCCTTATGCCGCAGCGCCCGCCGACTTGTCCGTACGGGGCCGCGCGGACGCCGCCCGGCGACGATGCGGCCCGTTGAACGGGCCACTGGTGCGGCGGGCAATAGCTCAAGGAGCCATCTGTGACCGATCTTCGGACGTACGTGCTCGACACGTCCGTGTTGCTGTCTGACCCGTGGGCGTGCAGTCGGTTCGCCGAACACGAAGTGATCGTCCCGCTGGTCGTGATCAGTGAATTGGAGGCCAAGCGCCACCACCACGAACTGGGCTGGTTCGCCAGACAGGCGTTGCGGTTGTTCGATGATCTTCGGCTTGAGCATGGTCGTCTAGATCAGCCCATTCCCGTTGGGACACAGGGTGGTACGCTGCACGTTGAGCTCAATCACACCGATACTGCCGTGTTGCCCGTGGGGTTTCGCACCGACAGCAACGACTCGCGAATACTGAGCTGCGCCGCCAATCTTGCCGCAGAGGGCAAACGGGTTACGTTGGTCAGCAAGGACATTCCGCTGCGGGTCAAAGCAGGCGCCGTGGGCCTGGCGGCCGACGAGTACCACGCGCAAGACGTCATTACCTCCGGGTGGACCGGTATGGCGGAGATGGAAACCGCGGCTGACGACATCGCCGCGCTGTTCGCCGACGGTGAGGTCGACCTCGCCGGTGCCCGAGATCTCCCGTGCCACACTGGTATTCGGCTGCTCGGCGGCACCTCCCACGCTCTGGGCCGGGTCAACGCCGAAAAACGCGTGCAATTGGTTCGTGGTGACCGCGAGGTGTTCGGGCTGCGCGGCCGTTCCGCGGAGCAGCGCGTAGCTCTCGACCTGCTGCTCGATGAGTCGGTGGGCATCGTGTCGCTGGGCGGCAAAGCGGGGACGGGAAAGTCGGCGCTGGCGTTGTGCGCGGGGCTGGAGGCCGTGCTGGAGCGGCGGACTCAGCGCAAGGTCGTGGTTTTCCGTCCGCTGTACGCCGTCGGCGGCCAGGAGTTGGGCTATCTGCCCGGCAGCGAAAGCGAGAAGATGGGCCCCTGGGCGCAGGCGGTCTTCGACACCCTCGAAGGGCTGGCCAGTCCGGCGGTGCTTGAGGAGGTGCTGTCGCGCGGGATGCTCGAAGTGCTGCCGTTGACGCACATCCGGGGTCGCTCCCTGCACGATTCATTCGTCATCGTCGACGAGGCTCAGTCGCTGGAGCGCAACGTTTTGTTGACCGTGTTGTCACGGCTCGGCACGGGCTCGCGGGTGGTGCTGACTCACGACGTTGCTCAGCGCGACAATCTGCGGGTCGGTCGACATGACGGGGTGGCCGCGGTGATCGAGAAGCTCAAAGGTCACCCGTTGTTCGCCCACATCACGTTGCTGCGCAGCGAGCGTTCACCGATCGCGGCGTTGGTCACCGAGATGCTCGAGGAGATCGCCGGACCGCACTGAACTGCCGGGGTCGGCGTCCCTAGATGGCGGCGTCCACAGTCGCGGTGCGGTTTCAGCCGGCGGGTAGGCTGCCAGGGTGCCGAAGCGATCCGACACCCAGGCGTGGCGGTACCGGCGGACCGTTCTGGGGCTGGTCGCCGCCGCCGCCGTGCTGTTGATCGGTGCGTTGACCGGGCACGTCAAGCGAGCCGGCGCCGACGACGTGGATTGCTCGGTGATCAAGTGCGTGGCGCTGACATTCGACGACGGGCCAGGCCCTTTCACCGACCGCTTGCTGCGCATCCTCCAGGACGACAACGCCAAGGCCACCTTCTTCTTGATCGGCAACAAAGTCGCCGCCAACCCGTCGGGAGCCAAGCGCATAGTCGATGCCGGTATGGAGATCGGCAGCCACACGTGGGAACACCCCAACATGACAACGATTCCGCCGCAAGACGTCCCGGCTCAGTTTTCCAGAGCCAACGACGCGATCACCGCCGCGACCGGCCGCACCCCGACGCTCTACCGGCCCGCCGGTGGACTGTCCAACGACGCGGTACGCCGGGCCGCCGCTCAAGTCGGGCAAGCCGAAATACTTTGGGATGTCATTCCTTTCGATTGGATGAACGACTCGAACACCGCCGCGACGCGCCAAGCGCTGATGAGCCAGGTCAAACCGGGTTCGGTGGTGTTGTTCCACGACACCTACTCCAGCACCGTCGACTTGATCTATCAGTTCATCCCGGTGCTGAAAGCCAACGGCTACCGGCTGGTGACGGTCAGCCAGATGCTCGGGCCGCGGGCGCCAGGAAGCAGTTACGGGAGCCGGGACAACGGTCCGCCGGTCAATGTCCTGCACGACATTCCGGCATCCGAGATCCCGGCGCTACCCAACACACCGTCACCCCGGCCGATGCCGAACTTCCCGATCACCGACATCCCGGGCCAGAACTCCGGCGGACCGAACAACGGGGCATGAAGCGCCCGACGCGCGTCAGGATTGATTGACGTGCAGCGCCGCGATCACCGCATCGATGGTGGCCCGGCTGCCTGCGTCACCGATAGGTGATGCGCCGAAGAAGATAGTGACCGGTTTGGTCTTGACGGCGATGATCGTCACCGAATCACCCGGCACATGACGGGTGGAGTCGCTGATCGTGATGTCGGCGTCCGCCCGGGCGGCCTCGGTGCCGTCGACGGTGGTGGTTGACGTCTTGATCGGGCCGAGGCTGGGCCCGGACTGCGAGTAACCGGGTCCGGTGGCAAAGCAGTTCATCAGCTTCGATGCCTGGTCGTCGACGCTCATGCTGGTGACGAAATTGGTGACGGCGAGTTCGGCCTGCATCATCCACTGGTTGGCGTTGGGCACCTCTTGCGCTACTCCCACGGCGCCGATGGCGTTGGGGGTGGAGCTGTCCGAGATCGGCATCCAACCGGGTGCTGCGCTGGTGGGGAACGACAGTGCACCCGCGCTGACGGTGTCGCCGCTGGGCGCATCGCCACCGGATACGTTCGGTGTGCAGTCGGTGGCATTCTGCTGGGAACCGCCCGGCTGCGGCGCACCGGGCGAAGCGCTGCTGGGAGCACTTCCCGCCGTCGACGGCTCCGCCTGGTTCGAGTTGTTGTGATGGCCGACGATGAGGACCAGGGCCACCACGAGTGCGATGATGGCAAGCAACGCGATGCCGCCACCGATCAGCCAGGATTTCTTCGAGCCGGGGCCGCCCGGCGGCGGCCCGGGCGGATACGGCCCGGGCGGGTACTGCCCCGGTGGGTACTGCCCCGGTGGGTACTGCCCGGGTGGGTACGGCCCCGGTGGGTACTGCCCGGGCGGGTACGGGCCCGGTGGGTACTGTCCCGCTGGATAAGATCCGGGCGGATACTGCTGACCGGGCAGCGGAGCTTGCTGAGGCGGAGCCGAACCCATGGCGTATGGGTCGCCGTGCGGGGTGTGTCGGTAGGGGCCGCCCTGCGGGTTCTGATACGGGTCGCCTTGCGGCTGGCCGCCGTGATACGGGTCGCCTTGCGGCCGGCCGCCCTGATACTGGTCGCCTTGCGGCTGGCCGCCCCAGTAAGGGTTCTGCCAATATGGATTTGCGGAGGGATCCTGACCATAGGGACCGCCAGGGGGAGCCGTCATTGCTGAACCACCTTCATCGTCATCGGCACCCTCAGGTGAGGGTCGCCGCATAACCGCATCGCGGCCGCGACCGGCTGCATTACACCATCATGCTCGACTCGCTCGCGCAGAGGCTCGCCGCCGCTCCTGGCCGCATCACGCGGATCGGCCTACCGATTCTCGTCTGACACCTTGGCCATCGCCAGCACGTCGAGCCGGCGGTCCAGTTCCTCGATGGAAAGCTTTTCTCCGATCAGCCCACGGTCGATCACAGTCTGACGGATCGTCTTGCGTTCCTTTAGTGCCTGCTTGGCCACCGCGGCGGCCTCCTCGTAGCCGATCGCCGAATTCAACGGGGTCACGATCGACGGTGACGACTCGGCCAGCTCGCGCAGTCGTTCGACGTTGGCCGACAGACCGCTGACGCAGCGGTCGGCGAACAGTCGCGACACATTGGTCAGCAGCTTGAACGACTCGAGCACGTTGCGCGCCATCATCGGGATGTAGACGTTGAGTTCGAAGGCGCCGTTCGCGCCACCCCAGGCGATCGCGGCGTCGTTGCCGATCACCTGCGCCGCAACCTGCGTAACCGCTTCGGGCAGAACCGGATTGACCTTTCCGGGCATGATGGAGCTGCCCGGCTGCAGATCCGGCAGCTGGATCTCCGCCAGGCCCGTCAACGGACCGGAGCCCATCAGCCGGATGTCATTGGCGATCTTGGTCAGCGACACCGCGATGGTGCGCAGCGCTCCAGACGCTTCAACCAAGCCGTCGCGGGCAGCTTGAGCTTCGAAAGAATTGGTGGCCGAACGCAATTCGGTCAGCCCGGTCCGGTCGACCAGCACCTGCACCACCTTCGTGCCGAAACCGTCCGGGGCGTTGAGACCGGTTCCGACCGCGGTGCCGCCGATCGCCAGCTCACCCAGGCGCGGCAGCGTCGCCTTCACCCGTTCGATACCGGCCTCGATCTGACGGGCGTAACCGCTGAACTCCTGACCCAGGGTCACCGGGACCGCGTCCATCAGATGGGTGCGACCGGATTTCACCACCGTGTGCCACTCGCGCGACTTGCCGGCCAGCGCCTCGTGCAGCACCTGCAGCGCCGGAATCAGGTGACGCACCGCGGCTTCGGTGGCGGCGATGTGCGTCGCGGTGGGAAAGGTGTCGTTGGATGACTGCGACATGTTGACGTCATCGTTGGGATGCACAGTCACACCGTTGGCGGCCGCGATGGACGCGATCACCTCGTTGGTGTTCATGTTCGAGCTGGTACCCGACCCGGTCTGGAACACGTCGATGGGGAATTGGTCGTCGTGGCGGCCGTCGGCGATCTCGTCGGCGGCGGTGATGATTGCGTCGGCCCTCTCCGGCGCCAGCAGTCCCAGATCTTTATTGACCTGTGCGCAGGCGCCTTTGAGCAGACCCAGGGCGCGGATCTGGGTGCGCTCCAATCCTCGCTCGGAGATCGGGAAGTTCTCCACCGCGCGCTGAGTCTGCGCGCGCCACAAGGCTTTCGCGGGAACTTTCACTTCGCCCATGGTGTCGTGTTCGATGCGGTACTCGGTGTCGGTGGCATGAGGAGCCATAGGTCGGATTCCCTTGTTCGTTGGCTGTGACGGTGCCCGGGCTCCGTTACGGCAGCGGATACTGCGCCGTGCTGTCACCGGTGAAGTCGATGGCGGAATACTCGGTCAGTTTCGAGAGCCGGTGGTAGGCCTCGATCATACGGACGGTGCCCGACTTCGAGCGCATCACGATCGACTGGGTCGTGCAGCCACCAGGATAGTAGTGCACGCCCTGGAGCAGGTCACCGTCGGTGACGCCGGTGGCGCAGAAGAAGACATTGTCACCGGACACCAAATCCTCGGTGTTCAAGACCTTTTCGAGGTCGTAGCCGGCGTCGATCGCCTTCTGGCGTTCCTCGTCGTCCTTGGGTGCGAGCTGGGCCTGGATCTCCCCGCCCATGCACCGGATGGCCGCCGCGGTGATGATGCCTTCCGGGGTGCCGCCGATACCGGCCAGCAAGTCTGTTCCCGAGTTTGGACGGCATGCCGAGATGGCTCCTGCCACGTCACCGTCGGTAATCAACCGAATACGCGCCCCGGTGGCGCGGACGTCGTCGATGAGTTGGTCGTGACGGGGCCGGTCGAGGATGCACACCGTCATGTCGCGCACCGACAGGCCTTTGACTTTGGCGACCGCGCGGATGTTCTCAGCGATCGGCGCGGTGATGTCCAGCACGTCGGCGGCGTCGGGGCCCACGGCGACTTTGTTCATGTAGAAGACCGCGGACGGGTCGAACATCGCGCCCCGGTCGGCGACCGCCAGCACCGAGATGGCGTTCGGCATGCCTTTGCTCATCAAGGTCGTTCCGTCGATGGGGTCGACGGCGAAGTCGCAGTCGGGGCCGTCGCCGTTACCGACCTCCTCGCCGTTGTAAAGCATCGGCGCCTGGTCCTTCTCGCCTTCACCGATGACGACCACACCGCGCATCGACACCGAGTTCACCAGCTCGCGCATGGCGTCGACCGCCGCACCGTCGCCGCCTTCCTTGTCGCCGCGGCCCACCCAGCGTCCGGCCGCCATTGCTCCGGCTTCGGTGACACGCACCAGTTCCAGGGCCAGGTTGCGGTCGGGCGCCTCGCGACGGGAGACCGGCGGCGAGGAGGAGTGGGCGCCGTGAGCTTCCGTCCGTGACGACGAGCCGGGTCCCGGCGAGGAGGTAGCGGCGTCATCAGGTTCAGCACGCGTCATAGTGTCCGATTGTCCCAGAAGCGGGCGCACGCTCTGGAGCCAGGGATACCAGCTGAGATACTGGTGAAGTGACCACTCAGCCGCAACCGGCTCCGAAACCGGCCAAGCCCCGGCTGCTGCAGGACGGTCGCGACATGTTCTGGTCGATCGCCCCGCTGGTGGTGGCGTGCATAGTGCTGGCGGGGCTCGTCGGGATGTGTTCCTTCCGGCCCGCCGGCACCGAGCGGGGCTTGGTTCCGTCCTTCGACGACGCCGCCGCTCTGCGCGCCGATGCGCAGACGCTCGGCTTCCCCATCCGGCTGCCCCGGCTGCCCGCCGGCTGGCAGGCCAACTCGGGCAACCGCGGCGGCATCGACAACGGCCGAACTGACCCGTCCACCCGGCAGCCGCTGCGCGCGGTCACCTCGACCGTCGGCTTCATCAGTCCGACCGGAATGTATCTGAGCCTGACACAGAGCAACGCCGACGAGGCAAAGCTCGTGGGCTTCATTCACCCCTCGATGTATCCCACCGGCGTGACGGACATCGACGGCACCAAATGGGTTGTGTACCAGGGCTCGGAAGATTCAGGCGGGGTTGAGCCGGTGTGGACGACACGTCTGGCCAGCCCGGGCGGCGCGGCACAGCTCGCCATCACCGGAGCCGGAAGTGAGCAACAGTTCCGCACGTTGGCCGCGGCCACCCAGTCACAGCCACCGCTGCCGGCCAATCGATCGGAGGCACCGCGATGACGGGATCCGAAGCGGACCTGACCGGGTGGTCGGTGGCGCCGTTCACCGGAGGCGGCTACACCCACGACGTCTACCGCAGAGGTCAGGGCCCCGGTGTGGTGGTGATCCCGGAGCTCCCCGGCATCCATCCCGGTGTCCTGGGGCTGGGCAACCATCTGGTGGACAGCGGCTTCACCGTCGTTATCCCGTCGTTGTTCGGGGAGGCGGGTCGGCCGCACTCGTTGGGCTACCTGCTTCCGACGCTGGCGCGCGCATGCGTGGCGCGGGAGTTCGCGGCGTTCGTTACCAGCAGGCAGCGCCCGGTGTCGGTATTCCTGCGCGCGTTGGCCCGTGACCTCAAAGCGACGACCCCCGGCCCGGGTGTCGGGGTGATCGGCCAGTGCTTCACCGGCGGGTTCGCGCTGGCCGCCGCGGTCGACGACAGTGTGCTCGCCCCGGTGCTCAGCCAGCCCTCGCTACCGCTGCCGCTGACGCCGGCGCAGCGGCGCAATGCC
>NZ_JBARMY010000221.1:0-2594 GCF_049802695.1 Mycobacterium sp. | reverse complement strand
TTTTTACTGGCGCGACGCTGCACCTAACGGAAACTACGTTAGCAAAGCTAAAGTTATTCCGGAACAACGCGGCCGCCGCTGTGACACGTCAGACAGGCGCTGCTCACGGCTAAAGCTCGGCCAGCTTCTCGGCCATTAGCTCCAGCCCTTCGGTGAGCAACTCGTCGCTGATGCTCAACGGCGGCAGAAAGCGCAAGACGTTGCCGAAGGTCCCGGCGGTCAGCAGGATCACCCCGGCGGCGTGGGTGGCGGTGGCCAGCTGACGGGTCAGGTCGGCGTCGGGCTCGGCGGTCCCCGACTTGACCAGCTCGACGGCGATCATGGCGCCACGCCCGCGCACATCGCCGATCCGATCGTCATCGGCCTGCAGAGCCGACAACCGCTGCGTCATCAGCGCTCCGATTTGGTTGGCCCGCTCGACGAGCCCGTCGCGTTCGATGGTGTCGATCGTGGCCAGCGCCGCAGCGCAGGCCAGCGGATTGCCGCCGAAGGTTCCGCCCAGCCCGCCGGAGTGGGCGGCGTCCATGATCTCGGCGCGACCGGTCACCGCCGACAACGGCAACCCATCGGCAATGCCCTTCGCGGTGGTGATCAGATCCGGCTCGATGCCCTCATGCTGGCAGGCGAACATCGCGCCGGTGCGGGCGAAACCGGTCTGCACCTCGTCGGCGATGAAGACGACGTTGTTCTGCCGGCACCAATCCAGCAGCGTCGGCAGGAAACCCTCGGCCGGCACGATGAAGCCACCCTCGCCCTGGATCGGTTCGATGACCACGGCGGCCAGGTTGTCCGCGCCCACCAGTCGGCGGATCTCGTGGATGGCCCGCTGGGCGGCCCGTTCGCCGTCGGTGGCCAATTCCTTGTCGATGAGCGCGTCGCGGTACGGATAGGACAACGGCGCCCGGTAGACCTCCGGCGCGAACGGTCCGAAGCCGCTCTTGTAGGGCATCGACTGGGCGGTCAGCGCCATGGTGAGGTTGGTGCGGCCGTGGTAGGCGTGGTCGAACGCCACGACGGCGTGCTTGCGAGTATGCGCGCGGGCGATCTTGATCGCGTTCTCCACCGCCTCGGCCCCGGAGTTGAATAGCACCGAGCGCTTCTCCCCGCCACCCGGGGTGAGACGGTTGAGTTGCTCGGCGACAGCGACGTAGTGCTCGTAGGGCGTCACCATGAAGCAGGTGTGGGTGAAGTCGGCGACCTGGCGGGCAACCGCCTCGACGACGCGGGGAGCGGCGTTGCCGACGGTGGTAACCGCGATGCCCGCACCCAGGTCGATCAGCCGGTTCCCGTCGACGTCTTCCACTATGCCGCCGCCGGCGCGCACGGCGTAAACCGGCATCGTGCTCCGGACGCCCCGCGCGACCGCGGCGGTGCGGCGCTTGGTCAGCTCCAGAGATTTCGGCCCCGGAATCTCGGTGACGAGGTGGCGACTCTGTTCGAGAGCGGGCACGTCGGTCTCCTCATGCGTATCCGGGTCGCGGTGGTGACTCGAGCCTATCGGTGCGCTGCCGGGCGAGGGCTTTGGTAGGTCTCAATGGCACACTGGTGACTTGATTGGTCCGCAACCGGTAGAGACCGGATTAAGTCGGGCCGACTCGAGACCACGAAAGATCGTTCGTCATGAACCAACTGGCCCTTTTCCTGCCGCTGCTCGTCATGCTGGCGCTGATTATGTTCTTCGGATCGCGCCGTCAGAAGCGCGCCATGCAGAACACCATCGACCTGCACGAATCGCTACGGATCGGCGACCGGGTGCACACCACCTCGGGCTTGGAGGGAACCGTCACCGACATCACCGAGGACGACGTGCGCCTGGAGATCGCGCCCGGTGTCGTCACGACCTGGCTGAAGCTGGCAATCCGGGACCGCGTCGAGCCAGAGATCGCCGACGACCCGGTCGACGAAGCAGCCGGGGTCGCCGAGGCGGATGCGCCCGGTGGCCACGACGCCGACCTGCTGGCCGACCCAGGCGGGCTGCCTGTCGGTGACCCGAATCGGCTGCCCAAGGACTGAGGTCGGCTGACCGGCACGTATCTTTGCGGGTGCATCAGAGGTGCACCAGAACTGATCGGCAAGCGAGGAGATTCAAAACGTGGCATCGTCTTCGGCGCCGGTGCACCCTGCCCGCTATCTTTCGGTGTTCCTGGTTCTGCTCA
The DNA here is from genome assembly GCF_049802695.1 of Mycobacterium sp. GTDB lineage: Bacteria > Actinomycetota > Actinomycetes > Mycobacteriales > Mycobacteriaceae > Mycobacterium. The sequence continues at coordinate 438 of NZ_JBARMY010000221.1, read as the reverse complement.
TCGGCGTCTACCTGCTGGTGTTTCTGACGGGAGACAAGCGGGCCGCACCCAAGCTTGGTATCGACCTGCAGGGCGGTACCCGCGTCACCCTGACCGCCCGCACGCCTGACGGCTCCCGCCCGACGCGCGAGGCGTTGTCGCAGGCGCAGCAGATCATCGGCGCCCGGGTCAACGGCCTCGGGGTGTCCGGGTCGGAGGTCGTCGTCGACGGCGACAATCTGGTCATCACCGTGCCGGGCAACGACAGCAACGAAGCCCGAAACCTGGGCCAGACCGCGCGGCTATATATCCGGCCGGTGATTCAGGCGGTACCGGTGCAGGCCCAGGAGGGGGCGGGCGACTTCCCTGACTCTGAGCCCGCCATGCCGCTGCCCCGGAGGGTCCCGCGCCAGCCGGGCCGGTTGCCGGGGGCTCCGCAGCCAGCGCCCGGCGCACAGC
>NZ_JBARMY010000220.1:0-3070 GCF_049802695.1 Mycobacterium sp. | reverse complement strand
CACAACTGCTCGAGCCCGGTGAAGTCGTGGGAGATGACGACGACGGTCAAATCCCGCTCTCGGCGCAGCTCCTCGAGCAGTCGCAGCAGACCCCGCTGACTGGCCGCGTCCAACCCGGCCAGCGGCTCGTCGAGAATCAGCGCCCGCGGCGATCGCGCCAGCAGCCCGGCCAGTACCAGCCGGCGCATCTGGCCGCCGCTGAGCTGGTCGATGCGCCGCTCGGCCAACGAGGCATCCAGGCCGACAACCGCCAGCGCCGCCGCCACCCGATCCTCGTCGTCGCGGGAAAAACCTGCCGCCGACGCGACTTCCGAATCCACCCGACTCCGCATCAACTGCAGGCGCGCCGCCTGGAAGGACAAGCCCACCGCCCCGACCTGCTCATGGGTGGGCTGCCCGTCCAGCAGGCAGGTGCCGCTGGTCGGAACGGTGAGCCCGGCCATGACCCACGCCAACGTCGACTTGCCCGAACCGTTGCCCCCGTGGATCAGCAGCCCGTCGCCCTGATGCACCACGAAGCTGACGTCGTGCAGCGCTGTCTTGGACCACGGTGTGCCGACGCCGTAGTCGTGGCCGACGCCGACGAGTTCGAGCACCGGGACATTCGCCTCGTTGCCGGCCGCGACGCCGGGCGCCGGAGCGCCCGTCTCGACCATGTCGGTGTTATCCGGGGAATCGCTGAGATTGATGGTGCGGTCGGCCGCGCGGGCCTCGTCGTTGTAATGGGTGATGTGCAGCAGCGCCGTGCCGTGCCGTTTGCTCAAACCGGACATAATGCCCAGCAACGCCTCTCGGCCCTGCTGATCAACCATGCTGGTCACCTCGTCGGCGATCAGCAGCGCCGGCTCCCGCGCCATGGCCGCCGCCATGGCCAGGCGCTGCAACTCACCGCCGGACAGGCTGCCCGTCTCGCGTTCGCCGCACCCGTCGAGACCCACCTCGTCGAGCAGTCGGTCGACATCGATGCTGGTCCCCGGCGGCAAGCCCCACACCACGTCATCGGCGACCCGCGTCCCGAGTACCTGGCTCTCCGGGTGTTGCAGAACGACCGCGGTGCCGCCCTGCCGCCCCAGCCCGACCGCGCCGGGGCGTTCGATGGTGCCCGACGTCGGCTCCCGGCCGGCCAGCACCAGCATCAGCGTCGTCTTGCCGGACCCGTTGGCACCGGTGATCGCGATGTGTTCGCCGACTTCCACGTCCAGGTCGATCGGTCGCAACGCGTCCTGGCCGGTGTTCGGGTAGCGGAATCGCACCTGATGCAACCGCGCCGGCACCGGCGCGACGGGACCGCTGTCGGTGACTGCGTCAAGCATGTGCACGTCGGGGATGCCGCTCATCCGCTCGAGCACCCGCGACAGCGCCCACCAGCCGATCAGACCAACGCCCAGCACCGAGATCACCGAGTTGCCGAAAACCAGCCAGGGCCAATAGTGCAACCCAAGCCCGAAGTAGTGCTTCAAGATGCGGGCGGCCGTTTCCAGCCGCACCTTGCCCAGGGCCTCTGCCAGTCCGTCGACGTTGGCGGTGATGGCTTCGAAGAGCAGGTGACGCAGCCGCGTGAGCACACCGAGCGCGACAACCATCACGGCGCCGAACACTGCACCGGCGACCAGCGACGTGACGATGACCGTGGGCGTGCCGCGGCGCCGACGTTTCACGATGCCGGTCAGCCCCCCGACGTAGGCGCTGTTGACGACCGTCATCAGCCCGCCCAAGCCGGCGATGAGAAACGCGATCAGCCCGGCGGCGACGGTAGCGGTGATCAGCACGCGGAGCCGGTAGCGGTAGGACAGCAACCCCATCGGCACGGTCCCCAGCAACGACAGCGCACCGGCGAACGGCACGACGACCGAGATGATCCCCAGCGCCGCGCACAGCGCCGCCATGACGGCCGCCTGCGCCAGTTCGACGGGTTGCAGCGACCGATCCCTTTTCTCCGGCGGGCTCGCCGACCCGGTCGCGGTCATTTCAATGATTCTGCCAGTCATCGCGGCGAGTCCGAGGTCGCACCGCCATGGCGGGCAGAGCATGTCAACGTGAGCCACCTACGCCGGATGTATTTAGCGAATCTATGCAATAATAGCGGCATGACTACATCGACCGCTGGCAGAGGTGCCGCGGGCAGCGACGCCCCTGAAAGCCAGCACGAATCGCGGCTGGGCGAGGATTTGCTGAGTGTGGTCGCGCGGCTCAACCGGATGGCCACTCAGCGCATTCAGATGCCGTTGCCGGCGGCGCAAGCCAGGCTGCTGTCGACAATCGAAAACTACGGTGAAGCACGAATTTGTGACCTCGCCGCCGTGGACCACTGCTCGCAGCCGACGATGACCACCCAAGTGCGGCGACTCGAGGAAGCCGGTCTGGTGACCCGCACCGTCGACCCGGGTGACGCCCGCGCCGTCCGCATCCGCATCACACCCGAGGGCAACCGGGTCCTCACCCAAGTGCGCGCCGACCGGGCCGCCGCCATCGAGCCGCAACTGGACCGGCTGGAACCCGCCGATCGCGACGTGCTCGCGGACGCCGTCACAGTGCTGCGCCGCCTGCTCGAGGACTCCACTCCGCTGCCGCGGCAAAGTCTCGCCAATCGGACGAGCTGAGAGCGGCCTCACCGCGGCCCGCAGGGTAGATAATCTCCTAACGCGGGTAGACACCCGAGATTCAGGCCAATCGATGGTCTCCAGGTTTATGAAAGGCGGCGGCCATGGGGAGCGAGCCAGTCGCTTTCCCGTTGACCGTGTGGGCAGGCTCGAATCGGTACACCTTTTCGCCCGGACGCGACTTCACCGTCGGTCGCGACGACCGCGCTGATGTTCCGCTGGCGGACCCCGAGCACAATCAGGGCACCTCGCGTTTCCATTTGCTACTGAGGTTTGACGGCGGTCAATGGGTGGCGATCGACACCAGCCGCAACGGCACGTTCATCGCCGACGAGCGGATCTCCCGGGCGCACATCCGCGACGGGCTGACCATCGCCCTCGCCGATCCGCGGCGCGGTCCACGGCTGCTGTTCCGCGTCGGCGCACCCCAACCGTTTGGACGGCCACCCGGCCGGCCGCTCGGCCGGCGC
>NZ_JBARMY010000219.1:0-2540 GCF_049802695.1 Mycobacterium sp. | reverse complement strand
GGGCGCTGTCGTATTCGACGCCCTGGACGCCCTGGTCGGCACGGCAGCGCCCCGGGTCGTCTGAGCCGTCGCTTCGGCGTCGGCCGGTGCCCCGGCATCACCAACAGCACCGTCGGGCGGCGCCGCGGTGTCAGCATCCTTCGCGGAGGTTTTCCCTGAGCCCGGCGACCGCCGCCGAAGCACCCGGCGGGTGTGCGTCGCCACCAGCTGGGTCCGCTCCCGCAGGGTGACCAGCAACGGCGTGGCGAAGAAGATCGACGAATAGGTGCCGATGATGATGCCGATCAGCTGCACCAGCGCCAGGTCCTTCAAGGTGCCCACACCAAGCAGCCACACCGCCACCACCAGCAGCGCGATCACCGGCAGCACCGAGATCAGGCTGGTGTTGATGGAGCGCATGAAGGTCTGGTTGATCGCCAGGTTGGCCTGCTCGGCGAACGTGCGCCGGGTGGTGTGCTGGAAGCCGTGGGTGTTCTCTTCGACCTTGTCGAACACGATAACGGTGTCGTACAGCGAGAACCCGAGGATGGTCAGCAACCCGATCACAGTGGCCGGCGTGACCTCGAAGCCGACCAGCGAGTACACCCCGGCGGTGACGCTGACGTCGAAGAACATCGCCGCCAACGCGGAGACTGCCATATAGCGCTCGTAGCGCACGGTGATGTAAAGCACCACCAGCACGATGAACACCACCAGCGCGATCAGCGCCTTCTTGGTGATCTGGCCACCCCAGGTCTCCGACACCGCGGAGTCGCTGACCGCCTGCTTGCTGGGTTTGCCGTCGGGTCCCTTGGGCTGGAACCGGTCGAACACTGCATTCCTGAGCTTGGCAGTCTGGTCGTTGGTCAGCGTCTTGGAGCGGATCTGCACAGTCGCCGAAATGCCGTTGCCGACGATGACCACCGACTCGGGGTCGGCGCCGATCGACTGCCGGAACACCTCTTCGACCTGGCTGACCTGAGCTGTGCCTTTCCCGCCGGCGACGGGCATTGACACCACGGTGCCGCCCTTGAAGTCGATGCCGAAGGTGAACCCGCGCAGCAGGATGCTGGCGATCGCGACCGCCACGATCGCGCCGCTGATCCCGAACCACAGCCGCCGGCGGCCCACCACCTCGAACGCGCCGGTACCGGTGTAGAGGCGGGAGAGGAAGTTGTGCCGCGGCAACGGCGCGTCGGTCGCGGCGTCGGTGTCGTCGACGGCGGTGCCTTTGGTCAGTTCGACCGCCCCGGTGGTCACGTCGTCGTCGGCGCCGCTCTTGGTTTTCGCTGAGGCCATCTCGCTATCCCCGTCCCGTCGATTGGGCCGTCGAGAGGGTCTTCGAGCCGGCCGGAGTACGAGCCCCGGTGCTGGCTCCTGCCTGATTCAAGGCCCGCCGTTCGCGGGCAACCTGCTGAACCGCACCGAGGCCGTTGTAGGTCGGCTTGGCCAGCCGCGCCGACTTGGAGGCCAGGTAGATCAGCGGCCAGGTCACCAGGAACACGACCACGAGGTCCAGGATCGTCGTCAGGCCCAAAGTGAAGGCGAAGCCCTTTACCTGCCCGATCGCCAGGACGTACAGCACTGCCGCGGCCAGGAAGGTGACGGCGTTGCCCGACATGATGGTCTTGCGGGCCCGCACCCACCCCCGCGGCACCGCCGACCGGAACGACCGGCCTTCGCGGATCTCGTCTTTGATGCGTTCGAAGAACACCACGAACGAGTCGGCAGTGGTGCCGATCCCGATGATCAAACCTGCGATCCCGGCCAGATCCAGGCTGTAATTGATGTAGCGGCCCAACAGCACCAGCAGCGCGAACACCATTCCGCCGGAAGCCAGCAGCGACAGCGCCGTGAGCAGTCCCAGCACCCGGTAGTACAGCAGCGAATACAGTAGGACCAGAGCCAAGCCGATTGCGCCGGCGATCAGGCCAGCGCGCAGCGACGTCAAACCCAATGTCGCCGAGACGGTTTCAGCTTCCGACGATTCGAAGGACAGCGGCAACGACCCGTACTTCAAGACGTTGGCCAGTTGGCGCGCCGAGTTGGCGGTGAACGGTGGGTCACCGCCGGTGATCTGGGTTCGGCCGCCGCGGATCGCCTCGCGGATCTGCGGTGCACTCACCACTTGGGAGTCCAGGGTGAACGCGGTCTGAGTGCCGACGTGGGCGGCGGTGAAGTCACCCCAGGTGTCGCCCGCCCCACTCTTGAACTGCACGTCGACGACGTAGCCACCACTGCGCTGGTCGAGCCCCGACGTGGCGTCCTTGATCTGGTCGCCGCTGATGATCGACGGCGCGAGCAGGTAGGCGGCCTTCTGGTCGGTGGAGCAAGTCACCAGCGGCAACGTCGGGTCGTCATTGCCGGCCAGGATGTCGTCCTCGCCGCAGCGAGTCGTCTCGTATTGCAGGGCAAGGAACTGAAGCTGGCGGTTCGTGCTCTGCCGCCACTTCTTCTCGATGGCAATGCGCTCGGCGAGTTCCTTGCGCGGATCCGGCGGACCCGGTTGCACTGGCGCCGGTGCGGGGTTGGCGGGCGGCGGCTGCTGGCCGGGCCCCGGC
>NZ_JBARMY010000218.1:0-5084 GCF_049802695.1 Mycobacterium sp. | reverse complement strand
GCACGAGGGGGTGATACCGCGATCTAGCAAACACCGAAACGCTGTCTACCTGCGCTAGCGCTCCTACAGTTTGAGTGCCCTCGGTGGGATTCGAACCCACACTGGACGGGTTTTGAGTCCGTTTCCTCTGCCAGTTGGGATACGAGGGCGGTGCCCGGTTACAGCCTCCCGGTGCCGGCCTCCCACCATAAAGGATGCGGATCGCCGCACCGTCCATCAACCCCGCGGTCGCTGATCGGTGAAGCGCACGGGACAATGGCTTCATGACCGGCTCAACCACCGATGCCGAAGCCCCCGCCGGACGCCGCGTGCTGATCGTCGAAGACGAGGCGCTCATCCGGCTTGATCTGGCTGAAATGCTGCGCGAAGAGGGCTACGAGATCGTCGGCGAGGCCGGCGACGGGCAGGAGGCCGTCGAACTGGCCGAACAGCACAAGCCCGATCTGGTGATCATGGACGTCAAAATGCCGCGCCGCGACGGCATCGACGCCGCGTCGGAGATCGCCAGCAAGCGCATCGCCCCGATCGTCGTGCTGACCGCGTTCAGCCAGCGCGACCTCGTCGAACGTGCGCGGGACGCCGGGGCGATGGCGTATCTGGTCAAGCCGTTTTCCGTCAGCGACCTCATTCCGGCCATTGAACTGGCAGTCAGCCGGTTCGGCGAGGTCACGGCGCTGGAACGCGAAGTTGCGACGCTGTCCGACCGGCTGGAAACCCGCAAGCTCGTCGAACGAGCCAAAGGCCTGCTGCAGGCCAACCAGGGAATGACCGAGCCCGAGGCGTTCAAGTGGATCCAGCGCGCCGCGATGGACCGGCGCACCACCATGAAGCGGGTGGCCGAAGTGGTGCTGGAAACGCTCGACCCGCCGCAGGACACGAAGACCTGACCACGACCGTGCGTTGCTCCTATGTCAAGTGGCGGGTTTAGGCCGCTGTCTGCCAGGTCTGGTCGGCTTGCAGGCGGGTGAAGACGATGCGGGCCAGGCGGCGTTTGAGGCAGCGCAACGCTTCGGTGGAGGAGTTACCCGAGGCGATGCGTTTGCGGTAGTAGGTATGGCCGGGGCTGCCGGTGAGGCGGATCTGGGTGATGGCGATGCGGTGCAGGGCGGTGTTGAGTTGTCGGTTGCCCGAGCGGGTCATGCGGACTCGTCCGGCGGTATTGCCCGACCAGACGGGGATGGGCGCAACTCCGGCGTGACGGGCGAAGGCGGGTTCGCTTTTGAATCTGGCCACGCCGGCGGTTTCGGCGACGAGTTTGGCTGCCGTCAGATCACCGCAACCGTGCAGTGTCAGCAGGGTGGGAGCGGCCACCTCAATGCGTTCGCCGATGCGGACAGCCAAAGCGTCAATAGCTTGGGTGAGTCTTTCGATGTCGGCCAGCTCGTCGCGGGCGAGTTCGGCCAGCAGGCCGGGCTGGGTGGCCAGCCAGTCGCTCAGGACTCGACGCGGGTTGGCTCGATGCAGCGAGCTCAACGCCGGAGCGTGGGCTGGGTCGAGTTCGTGGATGCGCATGCGCAGCCGGTTGATCGTCGAGGTCCGTTGAGTGACAAGGTCTTCGCGGCGATCGACCAACAGCTTCAACTCGCGCGACACCGTGTCATGCGAGGCGACCGGCAGGTCAGGTTCACGCAACACCGCCCGGGCCACCGCCAGCGCATCGATGGGATCAGATTTGCCGCGAGTGCGTGCCGAGGCCCGCGCCTGGGCCATCAACTTCGGCGCCACCCGCACGACTTTCTGGCCGGCGCCGAGCAGGTCACGCTCAAGCCGAGCCGACAACGGCCGACAGTCCTCGATTCCCCACAGCAGCTCAGCGCCGAACTGCTCGCGCGCCCACAGCAGTGCCTTGTGATGACCGACCGTCGTGGCGGGCACGACTTTCTCGCCCAATATGCGCCCGACCTCGTCCACGGCGACGAACGTGTGGGTGCGCTTGTGCACATCGGCTCCAACAACAACCATGGTGGTTGCCTCCTTCGACTCGAAGAGGTGATGGTTGGGCCGGCCGGCGGACACATCTCAGTCGGGGCGATGCCACGCTCCTATCAAGTCACGCCGGTCGGTCCTTCACACCCGATGTCGGCACAACGCACGAACGCCAACCCCAAGGCGGCAGTGTTTGTGAGAGCCAAACACCGGGTGATCCAGACCCAACCACCACGAACGCGGCATAGCCACCATGACACTGAGTGTCTGTACAACGACACGCCGCCGCAGACGTACGACTGCGCACACTCGCGGCACCGGCCGGTTGCTAGCGCGCGACGATCACCGACGAGCCGTGCCCGAATAAGCCTTGGTTGGCTGTGACGCCCACCGTGGCGCCCTCGACCTGGTGGCCGGTGGCCTGGCCGCGCAATTGCCAGTTGAGCTCACACACCTGGGCGATCGCCTGCGCCGGGATCGCTTCGCCGAAGCAGGCCAGCCCGCCGGACGGGTTGACCGGGATCCTGCCGCCGACGGCGGTCTCGCCACTGCGCAGCAGCGCCTCGGCCTCGCCCCGGGCACACAGGCCCAGATGCTCGTACCAATCGAGCTCCAGCGCCGTCGACAGGTCGTAAACCTCGGCCAGGCTCAGATCCTTGGGCGCGATCCCGGCCTCCGCGTACGCGGCGTCGAGGATCTGGTCTTTGAACACCCGATCCGGCGCGGGCACCACGGCGGTGGAGTCCGTTGCAATGTCCGGCAATTCGGGCAGGTGTTGAGGGTAGCGGGGCGTCACCGTGCTGACGGCGCGCACCGACGGCACACCGTTTAGGGACCCCAGGTGCTGCCGGGCGAACGCGGCGCTGGCGACGATGAGTGCCGCTGCGCCGTCCGAGGTGGCGCAGATGTCCAGTAGCCGCAGCGGCTCGGCGACCACCGGACTGGCCAGCACGTCCTCGATCGAAACCTCCTTGCGGAACCGGGCATTGGGGTTCTGCAGGCCATGCCGGGCGTTCTTGACCTTGACCTGCGCGAAGTCTTCGAGGGTGGCACCGTAGAGGTCCATTCGGCGCCGCGCCAGCAGCGCGAAGTAGACCGGATTGGTGGCGCCGATCAGGTGGAACCGCTGCCAGTCGGGATCGTTTTTGCGTTCACCGCCGACCGGGGCGAAAAAGCCCTTCGGGGTGGTGTCAGCGCCGATCACCAGCGCCACATCGCAGAAACCGGCCAGGATCTGCGCGCGGGCGCTTTGCAGGGCCTGCGAGCCACTGGCGCAGGCGGCGTAGCTGGAGCTAACCGGGACACCGTTCCAGCCCAGCTTCTGTGCGAACGTGGCACCGGCGACGAAGCCGGGGTAGCCGTTGCGGATGGTATCGGCGCCGGCCACCATTTGGATCTGCCGCCAGTCCAACCCGGCCTCGTTCAGCGCGGCCCGCGCGGCGGTCACCCCGTACTCGGTGAAGTCGGTGCCCCACTTGCCCCACGGGTGCATGCCGGCGCCCAGGATGTAGACCGGGTCCGGGGTCATCGGCGCCGCTCCTCAGCATCGCTTCGCTCTGCATCGTCACCGGCGCGGCTCATCGGCGCCGCTCCTCAGCATCGCTTCGCTCTGCATCGTCACCGGCGCGCCTCCACCCGTAGACGATGCGCTCGACTCCGTCGTCGTCGACGTACAGCGGGATGGTCGTCAGCTCCATCGCCATGCCGACCTTCAGATCGGCCGCCAGCGTGCCGTCCTCCACCTTGCCGAGGACGATCAGGCCCTCGTCGGGCAGTTCCACCGCAGCGACGGCGAACGGGGTGAACGGGTCAGTTGCCGGATAGGGCGGGGGCGGCGCATAGCGGTTCTCGGTGTAGCTCCACAGGGTGCCGCGCCGTGACAGCGGCACCTGATCGAGTGCGTCGCCGTCGCAGGCCGGGTTAGGGCAGTTGTTCAGGCGGGGCGGAAAGACGTAAGTGCCGCATTCGGGACAATGGCTGCCGATCAAATGCGGGACGCCGGCGGGATCGCTGGCGAACCATCCGTCGACGGCCGGTTCCCGGTGACTGACTGCTGGCACCCGGTCAGCGTACCGATTGCAGTGGGAAAACTGAAACGTGTTTCAGTTCGGTGCCGCGGCCCGCCATGTCGGAGCCGATGCCTAGAGTTGAGCCCGTGAGCCCAGCGAGGACCGCCAGCCCCACGGCGCAAGCCGGCAAGCCCGCTGACCAGAAGCCGACTCTGATGCTGCTGGACGGCAATTCGCTGGCCTACCGGGCGTTTTACGCGCTGCCCGCGGAAAACTTCAAGACCCGGGGCGGCCTGACCACCAACGCGGTCTACGGATTCACCGCCATGCTGATCAACCTGCTGCGGGATGAATCGCCGACGCATGTGGCCGCGGCGTTCGATGTGTCACGCCAGACGTTTCGCTCCGAGCGCTACCCGGAGTACAAAGCGAACCGGTCGACGACTCCTGACGAGTTTCACGGTCAGATCGACGTTACCAAGGAAGTCCTTGTCGCGCTGGGCATTTCAGTACTTGCGAAGCCCGGCTTCGAAGCCGACGACTTGATTGCGACGCTGGCCACCCAGGCCGAGCACGAGGGATACCGCGTGTTGGTGGTCAGCGGTGACCGCGACTCGCTGCAACTGGTCAGCGACGACGTCACGGTGCTGTATCCCCGCAAAGGGGTCAGCGAGCTCACCCGCTTCACCCCCGAGGCCGTCGTCGAGAAGTACGGACTGACGCCCAGCCAGTACCCGGACTTTGCGGCGCTGCGCGGGGACCCAAGCGACAACCTGCCCGGCATTCCCGGGGTTGGCGAGAAGACGGCGACCAAGTGGATCGCCGAGTACGGCTCCCTGCAATCGCTGGTCGACAACGTCGATTCGGTGCGCGGCAAAGTGGGTGACGCGCTGCGCGCACACCTGGCCGGCGTGGTGCGCAACCGGGAACTGACCGACCTCGTGCGCGACGTTCCGCTGGCGCAGACGCCGGACACCCTGCGGATGCAACCGTGGGATCGCGACGAGATCCACCGGCTCTTCGACCATCTCGAGTTCCGGGTGCTGCGCGACCGGCTGTTCGAGACGCTGGCCGCGGTCGAACCGGAGGTCGACGAGGGCTTCGACGTGCGCGGGGGCGCGCTGGAGCCGGGCACCGTCGGGCAGTGGC
>NZ_JBARMY010000217.1:0-5630 GCF_049802695.1 Mycobacterium sp. | reverse complement strand
CGCCGGCCCCAGCGCCCACAACACCATCGGCGGTCGGCCCTGCGGCTTCCCCGCGGCGGCGACACTGCTGAACCCGGTGAACGCGAGCATCGGCCACTCGTCGTCGTCGGGCGTGACCAACCTGCCGCCGCGACGGGCCAGTAGGTCGAGGTCCCGCGCTGCACAGTCGATTTCACGTCTGGCGCCGGTGTGACGCGCCAGCGTGTCGTTGACCCGGCCACGTCGAACCAGTTCGGCGGCGTCCACCGGCCCAACCTGCTGCACCAGCGCGGCCAATTCGGCGCACGGCGGTTCGACCACCCTCGACAGGTAGGCCCACGCTCGCTGCGCGACGACGTTCACCGGCCCGGGCCCATCTGCCGGAAGCTCAATGCCGAAGTGACCTCGTCGCGACCCGGCGACGTGCGACCGGCCAGATCGCACAGCGTCCACGCGACCCGCAGCGAGCGGTCGACGCCGCGAATGCTCAGCAGGCCCCGGTCGAGTGCGGTGCGCAGCGGCTCCATCGCCGCGCTGCCCGGCCGAAACTTCCGCCGCAACAACGTGCCGCTGACCTCGGCGTTGGTCCGGCATCCGTGCGGACGCCAACGCTGTGTGGCGGCGTCTCGGGCTTGAGCCACCCTGTTGCGCACCTCAGCCGTCGACTCCGCCTCGGCAGCAGCGAAAGCACTGAGCCGCACCGGATGCATCTGCACCCGTAGGTCGACGCGGTCGAGCAGCGGTCCCGACAGCCGACCGAGGTATCTGCGTTTGGCCATCGGCTTGCAGATGCAGTCGCGCGGGTCGGCCGGTGCGCACGGGCACGGGTTGGCGGCCAGCACCAACTGGAAGCGCGCCGGATAACGTGCCACCCCATCACGACGCGCCAGGCGAATCTCGCCGTCCTCCAGCGGCGTTCGTAACGCTTCCAGCGCGCTGACGCCGATCTCGGCGCATTCGTCGAGGAACAGCACTCCCCGGTGCGCCCGGCTCACCGCACCCGGCCGCGCCATCCCGGAGCCGCCGCCCACCAGCGCGGCGACGCTGGAGCTGTGATGGGGTGCCACGAACGGCGGCATGGTGATCAACGGCGTGGACTCCGACAGCAAACCGGCGACCGAATGTATGGCGGTCACCTCCAACGCTTCGCTGTCCGCCAGCGGTGGCAGTAGCCCGGGAAGGCGTTGCGCGAGCATCGTTTTGCCGACGCCAGGCGGCCCGGTCAACATCAGATGGTGGGCGCCTGCGGCGGCGACCTCGACCGCGAACCGGGCTTGCGCCTGACCCACCACGTCGGCCAGATCCGCCGACGGCTCGGCGACGGGTGTCACTGCGGTGTCCGGCTCGTCCAGTTGTGCCGAGCCGCAGAGCCAGCCCTGCAACTGAGTGAGGGTGCGCACACCCCAGATCGCGATGCCGTCGACCAGGCCGGCTTCGGGCAGGTTCTTCACCGGCACGACCACGGCCGACCATCCGCCGTCCTTGGCCGCCAGCACAGCCGGCAGCACACCGCGCACCGGCCGGACCCGTCCGTCGAGCGCCAACTCGCCCAACAGCACGACGCTTTCCAGCTGCCGCCACGGGGTTCTCCGCTGCGCGGACAACACTGCAGCAGCCAAGGCCAGGTCGTAGACGGAACCCACTTTCGGCAGTGTCGCCGGGGAAAGCGCCAGCGTCAGACGTGACATCGGCCAGCGGTTGTTGCAGTTGGTGATCGCCGCGCGGACGCGGTCGCGTGACTCCTGCAACGCGGCGTCGGGCAGACCGACCAGATGCACACCAGGGAGGCCGGAGGTGATGTCGGCTTCGATCTCCACGATCTGGCCGTCCAGGCCGCGCACGGCGACCGAGAACGCACGCCCCAGCGCCATCAGCCGACTGCCTGCACATGGACGATCTCGGGGGTGCGGCACCGGCCCAGGCGCACCCCGATCACGTCGATCCGCACACCGGCCCAACTGCCGTCCTGAGCGGCCAGCCACATCGCGGCGAGCCGACGCAGCCGGCGCACTTTCTGACCGGTGACCGCCTGGGCGAGTCCACCGAATCCGTCCCCGGTCCGGGTCTTCACCTCGACGAATACGACTGTGTTGGTGGCTGGGTCGGCGGCGACCACGTCCAGTTCGCCGTACCGGCAGCGCCAGTTGCGACTGAGGATTCTCAAGCCCAGCCCGGTCAGGTGATCGGTAGCCACTTGCTCACCGAGCGCACCCAATTCGCCTCGCGTCAACGTCGTCATGCCGCCACCTTGCGCGGCCGGGCCGACACGGCTATGGGTAGCTCGCCGGTCAGACCGGGTCGAACGGCGAGTTATCCCCAGTTAGAACTCAATGCACAAGGACGGCAGGGATTAGGAGCCGCACCACCTTCCCGCATTGCGCACCGCCCAGCGTTTCGCCAATGGTTACATCCAACGCGTTGCGCTAACCGTTCAGCGGCCGTTAACATCGCGTTCAGGCGATGAGGCTCGCCTTTAACCGTCGATTTGGCTGATAGCTTCTACCCGTGCGCGAGTCGGGGTAGAAGGCCGGGGGTGAGCCACCAGTGCCTCAGCCACCGTGCCCGCCTTGCACTCGCCGCAGAAGCACCTGCAGTTGTGCTATCCGTGGCCGCCAGTGCCTGAGGCTCCACCGCCGTTTCAATACGGTTGCTGCACTTGATTACTCAGGGCACGGCATGTCGGCTCGGCCCGTCGCATCCGCCGCGACGAGACAAACCGCTTATCAGAAGTGTTTGAGCCGCAGCATCTTCGACCCTCCTCGCGAACGAAGATGCAGAGCCCCGCCGACGCGACCATCGTTCTATTCGAACCATCCACAGGCTCTACACCTATCGAAAGGAAGATCCATGTCTTTTGTCACCACCCAACCGGAAGCGCTGACGGCCGCCGCCGGCAACTTGCAGAGCATCGGCGCGTCAATGGGTTCCGAGAATGCGGCGGCCGCGGCACCGACCACCGGTGTGCTACCTGCCGCCGCTGACGAGGTATCGGCGTTGACCGCGGCGCAATTCGCCATCCATGCCCAGATGTACCAGGCGATCAGCGCCCAAGCAGAGGCGGTCCATCAACTATTCGTCGGGACGCTGGGAACGAGTGCGGCGTCGTACGCGGCCACTGAAGCCGCCAACGCGGCCGCAGCCGGATAGAGGGTATACGACAATGGATTTCGGGATGCTGACGCCGGAGATCAACTCCGGCAGAATGTATGCGGGCGCCGGGTCGGGGCCTATGCTGGCCGCTGCGGCGGCCTGGGACGGGCTGGCCGGCGAGCTGCACTCCACGGCAGCCTCCTATGGGTCGGAGATCTCCGGCCTCACCGGCGGGACGTGGCTGGGTCCCGCGTCAGCATCTATGGCGGCAGCGGCCGCACCCTATGTGGAGTGGATGAACACGACTGCGGCGCAAGCTGAGCAAGCCGCCACCCAGGCCAGGGCGGCAGCAACTGCCTATGAGACGGCGTTTGCCATGACGGTGCCGCCGCCGGTTGTCACCGCCAACCGCAGCCTGTTGATGACACTGGTCGCGACGAACATTCTGGGTCAGAACACCCCGGCGATCGCGGCCACCGAGGCCGACTACGCCGAGATGTGGGGTCAGGATGCCGCCGCAATGTACGGCTACGCCGGTTCGTCGGCGGCAGCGTCGACGTTGACGCCGTTCAGCCCGCCGCCGCCGACTACCAATGCGGCCGGCCAAGCCGCCACGGTTGCGCAAACCGCCGGGACATCTTCGCAGACCGTCGTGTCCACCGGACCGCAGTTGATGTCGGCGGTCCCCCAAGCGCTGCAGGGGCTCGCAGCGGCACCGGCGGCGGCAGCGGCTCCCGCTGCAACCCCAGATCTGACCGGGCTGCTGACGGCCCTGACACTGATCGTCATTCCCTTGACGGCTCTCGACATCCCTATAGCGACTACCAGTGCCACCGCGTCGACGACGAGCGCGACGGCCTCGTTCACCTCGGTAGGAACGACGTATCGAGGTCTGCGGATTAACGCCGACCGCGATTACGCCCAGGGCAAAGGGCCGTTCACCGGCGACGGGCCGGGAGGCGCGATGCTGCCACAATGGATCCTGGGCGGCCCAAACGGTTTCGATGCGCCGCCGGCGGCGCCGCCGCCACCGATGGCCGCCGGCTTAGGCGATTCAACGACGATCGGCAAGCTTTCGGTGCCATCGGGATGGGCGTCGGCGGCGCCGGCATTCCGTAATGTCGCCTATTCGCTGCCACTCGCCGGGGCCGACGCCGCTCCCGAGCTGATTGCTGGTAGTTCCGGCAACCTGTTCAGTGGCATGGGCCTGGCCGGAGCGGCCGGGGGCGCAGTCGGCAGCAGCGCTTCCCTAGGGCGCGGGGATCAGCGCATCCGGGCAAGGAGCCGCGAAAACCCCACGGCGCCGCAGCGGCCACAGGGCGCACCCGTCAGCGAAATCGCGGCTGAACTGCAGGAACTTGCCGCACGCGCGCAGTCGCTGCTCGCCAAGCTCGCCGACTCAGGGCTGATGAGCGCCGAGGAGATGACCGTGGAGAAGAAGCGCTTCCCATTCTGAACCGCCGCCAGAGTCGGCGCACGTTGACGGCAACCGTATTGGTGACGATAGTGGGCCGATAGGCCGTCGGGTCGCGAGCCATCGCAGCCCGAAACGCCTGAAGCGAGGGATGCCGTGGCGAACGACGCGAACAACGGCGGCTCAGTATCGACCTCCGGGTCTGCTGATCCCGCGACGGTGTTCGCTGCGCTGGCTGAGATCGTCTACCAAGGGTGTGATCCCACCGAGGTCTATGCCGCGATCTGCATCGCCGCGACGTTGGTCGTCTCCGGCTGTCACCACGCGAGCCTGCTCGTTCGTCGGGACGGCAAGTATGTGACGGTGGCCGCCTCCGACCGGATCGCCCAGCGTGTCGACGACTACGAGCGCACCACCGGCGATGGCCCGTGCGTTGACGCGATCGAGGAGGAGACTCCTCAGATCGATCCGGACATCACCACGAATTGTCAGTGGCCGCAGTTGGCCGCGCTCTTGATCGAAGACACTCCGGTGCGCGGTGTAATGGGTTTTCGGCTGTTGGTCAATCAACGCAAGTCGGGTGCGCTCAACCTGTTCAGCGACACCGCCAACGCCTTCACCAAGGAGTCCGCCGGGCAGGCCATCGTGTTGGCCGCGTTCGCCAGCGTGACCATCAACGCCATTGCCCACGGCGAAGACGCCGCCACCATGCGACGCGGGCTGGCCAGCAACCGCGAGATCGGCAAGGCCCTCGGAATGTTGATGATGCTGCACGGATATTCCGAGGACGAGGCGTTCACCATGCTGCGTCGCCACTCCCAGCATCTCAACATCAAACTGGCTGACGTGGCGCGGCGGGTCATCGACCAACGCGGGCTGCTCGTGCTCGGCGGCGAGGATCAGCATTCCCTCGGGGTGTGACGCCGACCATCAGCTCATAGCGCCGCGGCCAGCCCGGCCAACGTCTCCGCCGACGAGTGGATGGGCCGCCATTCCAGTTGCGCCTTCGCCTTTGTGGTGTCCATGACCACCGATGTGCGCACGCTGTGCAGCCACTCGAGTGCCGACGGAACGTACGGCAGCCGGGCGAGCGCCGCGGACGCCGCCGACGCGGAGGCAGCCGGCACCCGGACCGGTCGACCGCCCA
>NZ_JBARMY010000216.1:0-7692 GCF_049802695.1 Mycobacterium sp. | reverse complement strand
GGCGAACGGCGCCTTCGCCGGTTCCACCACGTTGGCCACCCCGAGGACCGCCGCATCGGCCCGCACTGCGTTCCCGTCGCCGCTCGCGAAGGCGGAGACCGCCGAATTTCCGGCCACTACAACCGATACCAGCTTGACGGCGACCAGCAGCGCGACGACGGTCATTGGGGCCGAGTAGATCAGGAGCCGCCGTCGCAGCCGCAGCCGTGCCGGTCTGAGCGTCACCATGTCAAGTCCCGTCGGGCGATGCGGCCGCGTCGGTACTCGCGGACCGATAGGTAGATCTCGGTGAGCAGCAACCCCGCCGCGAGCAGTGCAGGCAGCCAGTAAAGCTCGATCCGTTCGACGGCCTCCGCCCGGATGGCGGTGCCGTCCGGCGTGTCGGGCAGGTCCGGCTGGAAGGGCTGACCGGTATCCCGGTGTAGGTACGGTACGGCGAGCTGGCTTGCGATTTGCCGCAATTCGGCTTCGTCGATCGCGTCGGTGCGGCCGTAGCCCAGCACCGCTCCACCGTCTACCGATCTCTGGGTGAGGTCGAAGTCGCCTTGCGGCGCGTGTGAACCGGGCGCACCGGAGCCGAAGTACAGGACTACGTTCCGCGAACCCGGATACTGCTGCGCCGCCTGGATCAGCTGGTATCGCAACACGTTGCCCGCCGCGGCGGCGTCGACGTCGAATTCCACATTGGGACCACCCTGGTAAGAGCTGAGAGCCGCGATGGCCGGGCGCAAGCTCCACACGTCCTCGGACAGCGGCCAATCCAGCGCGGCCCGCGAGGCGAAGGAGACGAGCGCGTACCGCGCCGACGGGTACTGCTTGATCAGCGCCGCGATGTCGTCGCGCATCCCCGCGATCCGCGCTTCACCGGTGCCAGGAACACCGTAGTCTTCGACACCCGAGTCGACCGACCGATCGACGATCAGGAACACGTTGAGATTCTCACCCGCTGCCGTTGCCCCCCCGCGTGTTTCGTCTTCGCGAAGTCCCGGGCGGGTGGCCGCAGCGATGAGCAGCAGCACCGCCAGAGTCACGCCGCTCCACCGCAGCACCGCGCGGCCACGTCGGCGCCCCACCGTCGGTGACGATGCGGGCCGGGCAACGGCCCGCTGAGGAACCGACGAATCCGAATTGGTCGGTGACGATGCGGGCCGGGCAACGGCCCGCTGAGGAACCGACGAATCCGAGTTCGACAAAAGCACCAGCCGTAGCGCCACCAGGCGCGCCACCGCGAGCGCGCCGGTGACGACGGCGAGGATCGCCCAGGGCAGCACAGGCTGAAACGTCATCGGCGCAACACCAACAGGCCCACCGATAGCACGGCCGCCGACACCAACCCGATTGCCAGCGGTATTACCGGCGCATCCCAGGAGTCCGCTGTCACAACGGTGCCGTCGGCCAGGCGCGCCGGTGGGGTGTTCGCCCGGATCTCGTTGAGTGCCGCGGCCACCGATTCCGGTCCCGGTCCCGGTGCGAGGTACCGGCCGCCGGTCTGCCCGGTGAGCGCGACCAGCGAACCGCTCGCGGGCGACGGGGCTGTGTCGACCACATTGAGTTGCATTCCAGCGCGCTCGGCCAGGTCCCGCACACCGTCGTCGGTGAACAGTGCGGCACGCCGCTCCCCGGCAGCACGAAGATCTGAAGGTCCGAGGTAGATCACCGAGCGCCGGTGCGTGCTGTGCTTCTCATCAGAGGGGGTCCCTGCGATACACAGCGCCAGTACATCGTTCACGCTCGCGGCGTAGTCCGTGTAGGGCACCGGTGGTGCGAACGACGCCGACTGCGCCGCGCGTGCGTGGGCATACTCACCGAACCGCGCCGCGGCGTACTGATGGTCGCGCGTCAGCGGCACCAGACGGCGGTTGACGGATGTCAGGCCGAGGCGTTGGGTCTGAGGGGATGTGGTGGCCTGCCGCGCGAAGTAGTCGAGCAGTTCAGCAGTCGCGGCATCGGTCACCGGCTGCCCGACACAAAGCATGATGTCCTCGGGGTGAGCGACGTCAAAACCCTTGCCGGCCCCGGTCGGACGGGCCGCCGCCCACGTGGCGGCGCCGAATATGACCGTCAGCACGACCAGAGTTACGACCGTCGACAGCGAGCGCAGCCGGGCCACTTTTGCGTACTCGGGCAACCGGGTCAGCCGTGCGACGTTGGCTAGCGGGCGCAGCCGTCTGCGGGCGGCGGTCATGGGTAACAACGCCGCCAGCGCCACGGCTGCGAGCAGGCAGGCCGATCCGAGGGCCGCTACAGGCCACCACTTCAGGTCCACGAGCGGATCAACTCCTGCGCCGAGGTACTCACGTCTGCGACGTCGACCCGCGCTTCGGCGTTGAACTGCCCATCACCGAGCAGGGTCAGCAGCGGCGCGGCCGCGGTCAGGTGCGCGTGGGCCAAGGCGCCCACGTGCAGGTACTGGGCCTCCGCACCGGTCGCCTGATGCAAGAAGCTGCGTACCGTCCGGCTGATCGCCGAAAATGCCTCCGGAGTCGACATTCGCCCGGCAAGGTGCTCGTCGGCGATGCCTTGTACGCAGCGGGCGAACCGGCTGCGGATCAGCCGAGCGTGCACTCGCCGCACGACGGGGATGTGCCGCAGCCGGTGCGATGGCAGCGTCCACACGAAAATGCCCGCATACCAACCTATGACGGCAAAGACCAGCAGGACGGCCCACCACAGCCACCACGACGAATACGGCTGCGGACCAAATACATGGCGCAGCAAATCATCCGGCATGGGCGGCCGCCTCGGTCAGGCGGACGAGTTCGCGCCGGATGTCATTGCTGCCGGCGATATTCGCGTGGGGGATCGCGTGACCGGTCAGGAACGCATCGAGGCGGTCGCGGCGAGCCTGCTCGGCGCGGTGGTAAGCGGCGACGACCCGCGGGCCGAGGTCGGCTCCATTCAGGACGAAACGACCGGTGGCGACGTCGTACCCGTCGGTGTTGTCAAGACCCACCGCAGGCATGTCCGACACCATCGCCCACAAGATGTCGTGGCGTCCGTTAAGTCTGGCGAGCACTCCGCTGAGTCGGTCGTCGACGTCGGGTTCGTCGGAGACCACGATGATCAGCATGGCGTGTCGGTAATGTGTTGCGACGTAGTCCAGTTGGGCCGTGACGTCGCTGGCGTCGGGGTCGGTCATGGTGTGCTGGTACCAGCGGTGCAGTAGTCCCTCGATGTGCGACTCGCCGCGCCGCTGGGGGACGTTCACCGAGCCGCGGCGGTCGCCGTAAACCATGCCGATTTGATCGGATCGCCGTAGGCCGATCAACCCCACCGCACCGATGATGTGCGCGGCGACGTCGCGTTTGTACTCCCCGCTCGCGGCGAGCGCCGACGTGTTGCGACCTGCGTCAGCGACGAGCAGGATCTTGTGGTGCTTTTCGGAAACAAACCGTTTGATGAGCACGCTGCCCGAACGCGCAGAGGCCTTCCAGTCGATGTCCCGCACGTCGTCGCCGGGAACATAAGGGCGTAGGTCGTCGAATTCCATACTGCGCGTGTGTAACAGCGCGTAGCGACCGCCTTCGAGCAGGCCGCGGGTGTCGGTGCCGAAGTGGGCCTTCGCCCGATTGAGGTGCTTGCCCAAGGGTGACCGCCTGGCACCTCAGGGCACCCGGACGGCCCGCAGCGCGGCGTCGACCACGACCTCGGGGGTGATATCGGCGCTGGCCGCTTCGAATCCGAGGATGAGCCGGTGCCGGAGTACCCGGTGCGCGAGCTTGGCGATGTCCTCGGGCAGCACGTGTGCACGGCCGGAAAGCACCGCCTGCGCCCGCGCCGCCTTGCAGAACGCGATCGTGGCGCGTGGGCTGGCTCCGTACTCGACCAGACGCGCAATGTGCTTGGGCAACGCCTGGGCGGGGTGGCGGGTCGCGTCGACCAGTTGGCTGGCGTAGCGCATCAGTGCACGATCCATGTGGATGTGGCGCACCACGTCCTGCAGGCGCAGCACGTCGTCGAGGCTGACCACCGGCGGGGTGGGTTGCCCCTTGTCGTAGATGCCTGCGTCGATCCGCGACATCACTTCCACCTCCTCCTGCGGGGAGGGGTAGCGCACGATCTCCTTGAGCAGAAAGCGGTCGGTCTGCGCCTCGGACAGCGGATAGGTGCCTTCCTGGTCGACGGGGTTCTGGGTGGCGACGACGAGAAAGGGATCTTCAATCGAGTGCACCTGCCCGGCGATCGTGGTCTGCCGCTCCTCCATCGCCTCAAGCATTGCGCTCTGGGTCTTCGCACTTGACCGGTTGATCTCGTCGAGCAGCAGGAAGTTGGCGTGCACCGGACCTAGTTGGGTGACGAACGAGTTGGTCGCAGAGTCATAGATCTGCGTGCCGATGATGTCGCTGGGCAGCAGGTCGGGCGTGCACTGGATGCGTTGGAATCGGCCGTGAACCGACTCGGCGAGCACCTTGGCAGCGGTGGTCTTGGCCAGGCCCGGCATGCTTTCGAGCAGGATGTGGCCGCCCGCGAGCAGACCGATCAGCAGCGACTCCCGTAGGTCGCGCTGCCCGACGATCTTGCCTGCGAACGCCTTGGAGATGGCGTCTACGACGCCCCGAGCGCCGTCGAGTTCGCGCTGATCCGGTTGTGTCCGTGCTGTAGTCATATGCCCGCTGGAATACCCGGGGGCCGCTTTTCCACACGTCGGCCCCTCGTTTGCCGCGACCGTGCGTGTTTCCAAGTTCGCGTCGACTGCGGTGCCTCGAACTCGTTCGAGTCATGACTTCCGCACTCCCCCTGCTGGAAGTGTCAAGTATCTACCGAAGTAACTGTCAAGCATCAGCCGAAACACCGTCACGCATCGCCCGTCGTCACTCAACATTTTGTGGGGTGGGCGGGGCTCGAACCCGCGACGAGCGGCTATGAGTTCCTATTCAATGCCTCGGCGACCTGGCCAATCGGTTCACTGAGACGCTCGGTATTCCCTGTGGACAACGAATCCGCCCGTTGCCAGTACGCTTCCGGTATGCCGAGCCAGGCACGCCGACACGCCGAGGAGTGTCGGAAGGCGCTTCGCCGATAGGGTGACGCCGTGCCCGACACCGACCGGGAATGGACCATCGAGCTCGCTGGAGACCAGCTATACGACATCATCAGCTTGCTCTACTACGAGGAGACAACCGTCAAGATATGGGGACCGACCGCGACCGACCCGACAACCGTCGAACAAGAGAACGGCGCGAGACTGTTGGGGCGGCAGGCCAGCGAACTCGGGCGGCTCTCACGCCAGCGGGCTGGCGTCTGACCCCTCTGCGGTGACTGAGACGGCGCCACAACTCCAACCGCTCTATCTGCTGGCGGACAGTCAGCTGCTGTTCTGGAAGCGGCAGGACCGACTGCTCCTAGAGGCAGCCATCGATGGATTGGCTCGGGACACACCACTCAGCGCGGCCTACATCGGTGCCTCCAATGGGGATCGTCCGGACTTCTACGGGATTTTCGAGGCGGCTTTGGATCCGATTGGAATCACCGACCGTCGCATGATCGATTCGTCATTCGGCCCAGACGACCGCGCCTTCCTGGGGCGTGCCCAGTTGATCGTCCTCGCGGGTGGCGATGTGCGCCTCGGCTGGAACACGTTCGAGAAAACCGGCATGAAGGATCTGATACTGGGCCGGTACGCCCAAGGGGCGGTCCTGGTGGGCATTTCAGCCGGCGCGGTCCAGCTCGGACGCTATGGAATCGTCGAGACACCGGAATCCCCCGCGACCGAGCTGCTCGATGTGTTCAAGCTCGTCCCCGTGATCATCGACACGCACGACGAGGGAGCCGAGTGGGCGCGGCTGTCGCGCACGATTCATTTGCTGGAGGGAGCGGCCACCGGGCTCGGAATCCCCTCCGGGGGCGGAGTCATCGTGCGTGCGGATACCACCATCGAAGCTCTGCGGCGTCCCGCGCACGAATTCTGTTTCGAGGGCACCCGCGTCACGCACTCACTGTTGTGCGCCGAAGAGGGCAACTGACTGGTTAGGCCTAAATCGCCCCCGGACGTCGCGACGAGGTGGGCTGAGGGTGTTAGTTAGTGTGGCGCCGGGGCGCGCCGACCCATGCACGAGCTGATGTGACTCCGACGCTCACGTCCGGCGAAGCGGCCGATCTACCAGCACCCGCTCTCCGCCTCGCCACTGAACGACGCGGATCTGATGGCCGGTTTGCACGCCGGTGACCGGGTCGACTCGAAACCGACCGAACAAGGTGGTGGTGTCGAGTCGTTGTGAGGCGGTCAGCACCGGCAAGGATTCAACAGTGCCGGCCTCCTTCACGCAGCGCTGCCAAACGACACCCGCCGCGAAGGCCGCAGCAGCCGGATAGGGCGGCTCAGTACCGTTCGCGTCCCGGTAACGATGGCTGAACCACTCGCTGTCGGGTCCGTCGCCCGGATCATCTGTCCCGTCGTCGAACCACTGGCACGGTCCGTAAAGCCGCTCAACGCGATCACCGATGGCGTGCCGGAGCTCACCGACTCCGGCGGCGACCAACCCGACTGCGCGCCAACAGCGTTTGCTGTCCCACTGCGCGATGGCGACGTCATCATCGAAGGAACCGGCCGATAACAGCACATCGCCCGCCGGGACTTGCGCCAGCACATCTCGCACCCGACCTGGTCGAAAAGTGACCGACCGCAGCAGGAGACCGAATCGCCGAGCTGCCACCGCCGCCCCTTTGGCCACCTCGCGGCCGAACCCCGTGTCGACGTGCGTTATCACCACTGCCGATCCCTCGCCAAGACCTTCGGCAACAAGGGTTTCGAGCACCGCGGCCAGATAGCTGTAAGCGGGAGACGCGACGTTGACGACACGCGGATACGCCGGCCGCGCCAGCCGACTGGTGGCGCCACCGTGGTTCCAGACGACCCCTTTGCTGGCGGCCGCGGCCGCGAGCGCCGGTCCCGAACCATAGGGCCCGAACACCACGTCGGGCCGGCTAGCCTCGGCGGCCCGCATCGCGAACGCCGCGGACGGGTAAGCGTCGACGACCTCCAGACTTACCCCGGAACGGTCGGCCCAGAGAGCAAGGGCGCTCGCCCCTGCTTTCCCGAATCTGGCCAGCGGCCCCGACAGCGGGGTAACCAGGACGGCGCGAGCTGCCACGCTCACAACTTAAGCGAGTCGAACAACCGCCCACTGCCCGGGGAGTCCGGATCGTGACATTTCACTCCGGTTCAACACCGTTGTCGGGAATGCGGTCGAGACCACTCCATTTAAGTACGACCGGCCCGCCTGCCCGACCTCATTTCCGCAGTCCGATCTGGGGCTAACACCCCTGGTAAAAGGTTTGGGGTTGACCTACTCAATGCGTGCGCGATGGGCTTCCATGACCTCCCGGCATGACACCGTTCCGTCCGACGTCAAGCGCACCAGTTCATGGGCCGGTAAGTGGCAAAGGTGATTCATGTTCGCGCGTCCGAACTCGGGAAGTTGCAGCATCCAGTGGGCTTCACCACTACGTTGATCTCGTGGTTCTAGGAAGACCACTGTCGTAAGCAGCTGTAGAGCGAGGGTTTATTCGGTTCCGGTGGTGAAAGACTGATGTCCCGGTCGGACTACGAGCGTTTGCGTACCGCCCATCTCGCTGTGGTGCAAGCAGCGCTGGAGGACCATGTCGGTCGATTGGAATGGTCGCGCGAGCAGATCGAGCGTTATCGGAATCACCGGCTGCGGGCACTGCTCACCTACGCGTGCGAGCGCTCGC
>NZ_JBARMY010000215.1:0-3823 GCF_049802695.1 Mycobacterium sp. | reverse complement strand
GTGGCTGCACGACCGCGCCGAGCAGCGATACCACGAGCCAGCCGATACTGTGCTCGCCGAAATGCGACAGGCCCCGCGCCGTCGCCAGCACGCCGGGGCGGCCGGCCAGTGCGGACTGCAGGGCCACCAGCGCTGCCACCTCGCCGCCGGGCCTTTCGGACACAGATTCGGGCTTGAAGTCAGCCATCGCCCTGCACGTCGTTTCCGGGCAGCAGCACCGTCTCCCACTTCTGCTTGCTGGACAGCACCGGCAGCGC
Source organism: Mycobacterium sp. (assembly GCF_049802695.1). GTDB lineage: Bacteria > Actinomycetota > Actinomycetes > Mycobacteriales > Mycobacteriaceae > Mycobacterium. Next base: position 3,566 of record NZ_JBARMY010000215.1, on the reverse strand, counting down.
GTCGCGGTAGGTGGTGCGCAGTTCGTCGAACCGGCGCGCCAGTTCGCGTTGGCGGCGCAGTGACTGCCACAGCAGCGAGATCATCTTGGCCCGATCCCGCTGCCGGTAGACAACGCCGCGGCCGTCGGCCGTGGTGACGGTGGCGCCGTCGAGCGTGCACAGCAGGAACCACCGGGCATCCTGGGTCGGCACATTGCACTGCGGGCGTTGATGGTGTGTCGGGTCAGTCTTCTTTGCGTTGTGGATGACACCGCGTGCGAGCCGGTAACCGATGGCCAACGGGTTGACCGGCGGCTTCATCGCCCGGTGCAGCTGCGACGGTGACGGCAGCTCGCTGGCCGCCGAGAGAACTACCGCGTCCGGATACTGCTTGCGCAGGCGGTGCACGTCGGGCAGCGCCGTGGCCAGGATGGAAAAGATGTGCTCTGGACCGGCCAGGAAGTCGTCGATGGCCTTGTTCTGAATCGCCACGGTCGAATACTCGAGGCAGGCAAGGTGTTTGAGGGTGGCCTTGAGGTGGCTGCCGATCAGTCCGGAGACGTCGTCGTTGTCCCAGTGCATGGCGGCCACCACCAGCCGGTTGCGCAGGTGAAAATAGGCCTGCCAGTCGATGGCGTCGTCTTTGTCGCTCCAGGCCATGTGCCAGATCGCCGCACCCGGCAACGTCACCGTCGGGTAGCCGTTCTCCGCGGCGCGCAGCCCGTAGTCGGCGTCATCCCATTTGATAAAGAGCGGCAGCGGCTGGCCCAACTCCTCGGCGACGTGCCGCGGGATCATGCAGGTCCACCAGCCGTTGTAGTCCACGTCGATGCGCCGATGCAGCAGTTTGCTGCGCGCATTGTCGTCACTCAAAGGGTGTTTGGCGAAGTCATGGTCGTATTCGGCATGCGGCGCGGCGGTCCACATGAAGTTCTCCTGGTCCACCACCTCACCCATGATGTGCAGGTGCGACGGCTCCTGCAGGTTTAGCATCTGACCGCCCACCAGCATCGGTGTCTTGGCGAAGCGGCTCATCGCCAGCACCCGCAGGATCGTGTCGGGCTCGAGGCGGATGTCGTCGTCCATGAACAAGATCTGTTGGCAGTCGGTGTTCTTCAGCGCCTCGTACATCACCCGGCTGTAGCCACCGGATCCGCCGAGGTTGGGTTGGTCGTGGATGGAGAGCCGATTGCCCAGCGGCTCGGCGGCCGCGGCGAAGTCGGGATGGTCGCGCACCTTGGCTGTGCCCTGATCCGGCACGATGACCGCACCTACGACGTTGTCGACCAGCGCTTCTGTGGTCAGCGCGCGCAGCGCGTTGACGCAGTCCGCGGGGCGGTTGAACGTCGGGATGCCGACGGCGACATTCGCGACGCCCGGCGCCGGCACGGCGGAGTACCACCCCGCGCTACGCAGCGTGACGTCGCTGTCAGTGGTGACGTCGAACCAGATCCAGCCACCGTCCTCGAACGGCTGCAGCCCCACCTCGAACTCCACCACCGCGGGCTCGTCGGTGCTGCCGTTGAAGCCGCGGCCGTCGATATAGATCCGGGCGCCGGTGGCTTTGGTCCGGTAGACGTCGACGCGGCCGGCGCCGGTCAGCTCGGCATGCAGCACCACCGAGGTCAATGTGCTCCAGCGCCGCCAGTAGCTGGCCGGAAAAGCGTTGAAGTAACTGGCGAACGACACCTCGGACTCGGCGGCGATCTGCAGCGTGGTGCGGGTCGGCGCGTGCGCACGCCGGGCGTTGGTCGTCGACTCCTCCACGTAGAGCTTGCGCACGTCGAGCGGTTCACCCGGCCGCGGCAGGATGACACGGGCCAACAGGCTGACAGCGGATTGAGTCATGCGCGGATACCTTCGTCTAGCGCCGCCCCGTCTCGCAGATGCGGCGCGAGGGTGTTGTCATACATGTTCAGTGCGCTCGCGATGGCCATGTGCATGTCCAGGTATTGGTAGGTGCCCAGCCGCCCGCCGAACAGCACCCGCGACGACGCGGTTTCTGCTTTGGCCCTCGAGCGGTAAGCGGCCAGCAAGGCACGGTCTGCCTCGGTGTTGATCGGGTAGTAGGGCTCGTCGTCGTCGTCGGCGAAGCGCGAGTATTCGCGCATGATCACGGTCTTGTCGCCCGGGTAGTCCCGCTCAGGGTGGAAGTGGCGAAATTCGTGTATCCGGGTGTAGGGCACGTCGAGGTCGTTGTAGTTCATCACTGGGGTGCCTTGGAAATCACCGCAGTCGGTCAACACTTCGACCTCGAAATCGAGTGTGCGCCAGCCTAACCGGCCGTCGACGTAGTCGAAGTAGCGGTCCAGGGGGCCGGTGTAAACGACAGGAGCTGACCGGGACTCTCCACGCAGGTCGTCGCGCACGTCGAACCAGTCGGTGTTCAGCCGGACTTCGATGCGCTCGTCGGCGGCCATGTTCTCACACCAGGCGGTGTAGCCGTCGACCGGCAGCCCCTCGTAAGTGTCGTTGAAGTATCGGTTGTCGAAGGTGTAGCGCACCGGCAGACGGGTGATGTTGGCGGCCGGTAGTTCTTTGGGGTCGGTCTGCCATTGCTTGGCGGTGTAACCCTTGACGAACGCCTCGTAGAGCGGCCGACCGATCAGTGAGATGGCCTTCTCTTCGAGGTTCTCGGCGTGGGCGGTGTCGATCTCGGCGGCCTGCTCGGCGATCAGCCGGCGCGCCTCGTCCGGGCTGAAGTAGCGGCCGAAGAACTGCGAGACCAGGCCCAGGCCCATCGGGAATTGGTAGGCCTGCCCGTCGTGCAGCGCGAACACGCGGTGCTGGTACCCGGTGAACTCGGTGAACTGCCGCACGTAGTCCCACACCCTCTTGTTCGAGGTGTGGAACAGGTGGGCCCCGTATTTGTGCAGCTCGATTCCGGTCTGCGGCTCGATTTCGGAGTAGGCGTTGCCGCCGAGGTGCGGGCGCTTCTCGACGACGAGCACCCGCTTGCCGAGTTGGGTAGCGACGCGCTCGGCAACCGTCAGGCCGAAGAATCCGGAGCCGACGACGAAGAGGTCGAAGCGAGAAGTCATCGGTTGCCTAGGGTATCCGACCCGGCCGCCGTAACCCGCTTGGCAGCGCTGTGGAGTTCAGACCGATCGTTACAGGCCTTTGTCGCGATTGCCTCACGATTCGATATCGCCACACGAGTACCGCTAACAACATCAGTACCATCGATTTTGTAAGGCCACCGAGGTGGCGACAACCACATCCGCAGTCCAGATTGAGGAGACTTCCGTGCCGAACCGACGTCGACGCAGGCTCTCGACAGCCATGAGCGCGATCGCCGCTCTGGCCGTCACGAGTCCATTCGCTTATGTAGCCGTGTCCGGGCTGACGTCCGACATCAAGCCCGCGCCCGAGCACCGGGAATTCGTGCGGGCGGCCGTGATGGAGGATCTGCCCAATGAGCTGCTGTCCGCCCTGTCTCAGGGTCTGTCGCAGTTCGGGGTCAACCTGCCGCCCATCCCCAGCCTGACCGGGAGCTCCACTATCTCGCCGGGGCTCGCTTCGCCCGGCCTGACCGCTCCTGGCCTGACAAGCCCGGGCCTGACCGCGCCCGGCGCGCTGCCGTCGGC
>NZ_JBARMY010000214.1:0-2270 GCF_049802695.1 Mycobacterium sp. | reverse complement strand
ACGTCGTACCAGTCGCCGCCGACCTGCAGCGGCCGGCTGGCGGGTTGGTAGCGGACGGCGAAGCCGGTCGGCAGTTGCGCGGGACCGAGGATGGCGTGTTGCAGAGCGAGGGCGGTCTCGCGCTGCTGGTCGAGCCGGTGCACCCGTTGCAGGCCCTGGCCGAGCCGACCGGCCAGCACCGTCAGCAACGTCTGGTCTTCCGGGGTGAACAGCCGTTGTTCGGACAGTTCGATGAAGAGGACCAGCACGCCCAGCGGATGCTGCAGCGCGATGCCCGCCGTGCCCAGGTCCTGGGCGTACGCCGCGAGCAGGTCGCCGTCGCGCAGCGAGTTGATCAGCTCCCGGGTGCGCGGTGGCAGTTCGTCCCACTGTCCGGGCTCGCCGGCTGACAGCAGGTCCGGTACGCCGGATGCGGAGCTGGGACTCATGTTGTCGGTGGTGAAGGTGGCGGCCAGGATGCGGCGCGCCCGCCACAGTCGGCGCAGCTCGTCGGCTGTTGCGCGGAGGGCATCGTCGACGGTGTCGGCGTGGGCGAGTTGCTGGTGCAGCTCGGCCAGCGCGGTCTGACGTTGCACGTGGTAGTGCTCGGCGGTGACGTCGCGCAGGGTACCGACCATCACGCGGCGGCCGCTTTCGGGGTCGTCGGCGTGGTTGAAGTTGAAGGTCACCCAGAGGCGGTGTCCGTCTCGGTGGGTGACCGGAACGGTGTAGGTGCCGCGCGTCGCGCCGATCAGTCCGGCGAACGACTCCTCGACCTGGTGGTGGGCTTCGGGTTCGGCGTCGGCGTCCGGCCACCAGGGGTGTTCGGCTTCGTACGGCAGCCCTTCTGGTCCGTAGCCGAGGATGTCGGCGAACGCGGCGTTGATCTCGATGACCGTGCCGTGCTCGTCGCAAACGAAGAACGCCTCCTGCAGCGAGTCGACGAGGGCGGTGCGCCAACGGGCGTGGTGGCTGCGCAACCGGGCCAACTCGATGTTGGCGCGAACCCGGGCCAACAGCTCGGCGGCGGCGAACGGTTTCACGAGATAATCGTCAGCGCCGGCTTCCAGACCTTCGATGGAGGCCTCCTGGCCGGCTCGGGCGGAGAGCAGCAGCACCGGTACGGCGGCGATGCGTGGATCCCTCCGCAGCGCCGCGATCAGCGCCAGTCCGTCCAGTCGGGGCATCATCACGTCGCTGATCACCAGGTCATAGCCGTCGGCGCGAACGGCCTCCAGCGCCGCTTGCCCGTCGGCCACGGCGTCGACTTGGTAGCCCGCGGCGCCCAGGATACGAGAGAGGTATTCGCGCATGTCGGCGTTGTCGTCGGCGACCAGCACGTGCGCCGGCAGATCGGACTGGCGGTGAGCGGCGTCGGCGGGCAGCGCCGATGCAACGGCCCGGGTGGGTTCAGCGCCGGAGCCGCCGGGGAGCCACTGCAGCGCCTCTTGCACGTAGGGGTCGACTTTCGGGGTGACCCGGATGGTGCCGCCGGTGGCGACAGCCTCGGCAGGCAGATGCGCGGCGCCGAACGGCAGAAAGATGGTGAAAGCGGTGCCCGCGCCCTCGGTGCTGTCGGCGGTGATGCTGCCGCCGTGCAGGCCGACGAGTTCTTTCACCAGAGCCAACCCGATTCCGCTGCCTTCATATGACCGCGCACGGATCGCAGCAATGCGGTGGAACCGCTCGAACAGCCGGGGCATCTCGGTGCTGGGCACACCGATGCCGGTGTCGGCGATCGTGACCTCCGCACCGCTCGTGGAGGGCCGCACCCGGACGGTGATCGACCCGTCGAAGGTGAACTTCAGCGCGTTGGAGAGCAGGTTGAGCACCACCTTCTCCCACATATCGCGGTCCAGGTACACCGGTTCATCCAGCGACGGGCAGTCCACGGCGTACACCAGGCCGGCCCGTTCCACAGCCGAGCGGAAGACGCTGGTCAGTTCGCCGGTGACCGCCGCGAGGTCGACAGGTTCGTAGCGGGCGGTTATCCGGCCGGCTTCGATCTGGGAGAAATCCAGCAGCGTGTTGACCAGTTTGGCGAGGCGTAATCCGTTGCGGTGAACCGTCTCCAGCTCTTGTCGCGCCCGCTCGTCGATACCGGACGGCCGGCCGAGCAGCTCGGCCACCGGTCCCTGCATCAGCGTCAGCGGCGTGCGGAACTCGTGGCTGATGTTGGAAAAGAACGTCGTCTTCGCCCGGTCCAGTTCGGCGAGTTCCTCGGCTCGGCGCTGCTGGGTTTGGTAGCTGCGCGCGCTGCCGATCGCCGCGGCGACGTAGCCGGCGACCAG
>NZ_JBARMY010000213.1:0-8269 GCF_049802695.1 Mycobacterium sp. | reverse complement strand
GGCTGTATGGCAGTCGGTGTGGATCGTCAAGCGCGTGTGTACACCTGATGCCCCGGCGGCGCCCGCACCATCTGCCGATCCTGTGGCACCGCCGCCTCCGGTTGACGCGCCGGAGCCAGGCCCTGCGCAGCCGGCGCCCTGACGCCGGAATCGCTTCCCTACAAACCTGGGATGCCGGGGAGGTGGGGCACTGGTAGATGCGGGATCGCGGGCACCTGAATCGCGGAGCTGCGGGCGGCGGAACAGGACCCGGCCGCCACGGGCATGCTGGCCGAAACCTGACGGCGAAGCTCTGCCGTCAGGGGCGCCGGTTAAAAACCGGCGCGGCGGGTATGGGTTTGATGAGAGCTGCATCACACGCCAGACCGGCGAGCGCCAGCACGGCATCCAGGAGTTCCTTTCATGCCCCCAGCACGCAAGCCCGACCAGAACGCGCCCACCGCAGTCAGCCCGACCGGCGCCGTCACCAACGGTAAGGCCCACGACAGCGGCGTGGATCCGCGAGCTCAACAAGGGTCGTATCTCACCACCGCGCAAGGCCTGCGGTTGCCCGACACCGACCACTCACTGAAGGCGGGGAGCCGCGGCCCGTCCCTGCTGGAAGATTTCCACCTCAGGGAGAAGATCACCCACTTCGACCACGAGCGCATCCCCGAGCGGGTCGTGCACGCGCGAGGGGCCGCAGCACACGGCGTGTTCGAGTCCTACGGCACCGCCGCGTCCTACACCAAGGCGGGTTTCCTCGGCCGCAAAGGCACGAAGACCGATGTCTTCTGCCGGTTCTCCACCGTCCTGGGGTCCCGCGGGTCCGCCGACACCGTCCGCGACACCCGTGGTTTCGCGGTCAAGTTCTACACCGATCAAGGCAACTTCGACCTCGTCGGCAACAACATCCCGGTCTTCTTCATCCAGGACGGCATCAAATTCCCCGACGTCATCCACGCGGGCAAGCCGCATCCCGACCGTGAGATCCCACAGGCTCAATCCGCCCACGACACGTTCTGGGACTTCGTCTCCTTGCACACCGAGGCGACGCACCACGTGTTCTGGAACATGAGCGACCGCGGCATACCGCGCTCCTACCGCACCATGGAGGGCTTCGGCGTGCACACGTTCCGGCTGTCCAACAAGCGCGGCAAGACGTCCCTGGTGAAGTTCCACTGGAAGCCCGTCGCGGGAGTGCATTCACAGGTGTGGGAGGAAGCCCAGATCACCGCCGGTGTCGATCCTGACTTCCACCGCCGAGACATGGCCGACGCCATCGAAGCCGGCGCGTTCTTCGAATACGAATTCGGTATCCAGGTGATGCCCGACGACGGCACCGAAACGTTTCAGGGCATCGACCTGCTCGACCCCACCAAGATCGTCCCTGAGGAACTGGTCCCGGTCGAGCCGATCGGCAAGCTGACGCTGAACCGCAATCCGACCAATTTCTTCGCCGAGACCGAGCAGGTCGCCTTCCACACCGGCAACCTGGTTCCCGGTATTGAGCCGACCAACGACCCGCTGATGCAGGCCCGGCTGTTTTCCTACCTCGACACCCAACTGACCAGGCTGGGTGGCCCGAACTTCACCCAACTGCCGATCAACCGTCCGCACTGCCCGGTCAACGACATGCTGCGCGACGGCATGCATCAGACCGCCATTCACACCGGCCAGGCGCCCTATCGCCCCAACAGCATCGACGACGGCGAACCCGAGGTCGCCGGCGCCGACGAGGGCGGCTACGTGCAAACGCCCCGGCTGATCAACGGTCCGGCCGAGCGGGCGAATCCGGCGTCGTTCGAGGACCACTTCACCCAGCCCGCGATGTTCTACCGCAGTCTTTCTGACGTCGAGAAGGCACACATCGTCGAGGCGTTCACCTTCGAGCTCGGCAAGTGCTACGAGCAGACCATCAAAGAACGGCAGCTGCAGGTGCTGGCCAACGTCGACACCGATCTGTGCGAGCAGGTCGCCGCCGGCCTGGGACTGCCCGCGCCGAAAGGCAAGCCGCCCAAAGACGTTGCGCTGTCACCGACATTGTCGCAGGTGTACAGCGAGCCGGGGCCCATCGACGGTCGCAAGATCGGCATCATCGCCGACGTCAACGCCGACCTCGGTGATGTCGGCAAGCTGATCAAGGCGGTGACCGCCGCCGGGGCCGTCCCGCTGCTCACCGCGCCCGTCGGCGGTGTGCTCAAATCCGGCCGGCGCAGCGAGATCGTCGAACGCACCCTGCTTACCGCGCGCTCGATCGAGTACGACGCGCTCGTCGTCGCCGACGGCATCAAAACGATCAACGACATCAAGTTGGTGCTGGTGCTGCAGGAGGCCTACCGGCATTGCAAACCGATCGGCGCCTGGGGCAGCGGAGCCGGCGTGCTCGAGCTGGCCGGGATTCCGCATGACGGTGCTGGCGTGCTGCTGTCGACTGAGTTGAACAAAGCGTTCACCACCGCGTTGATCGCCGCTGTCGGCTTGCACCGGGTGTGGGACCGTGCGCCGGCCGTGATGGCGTCGGCGGTCGCCCCGTCGAAGCGGTGACAGGGCGACGCGGGTCTCTCGGATGCGGGTGATGCGCGCAGTCAGAGCCAGCCGGTGCGGGCGGCAGCAACCGGCTCGGCGGGGGCCGGAGCCAATTGTCCGTCCCGCACCCCGTCGAGCAGTCGTTTGACTGCGGCGACGATCTCCGGGGCTGCCGCGGCCAGTCCGGTCATATCCGCTTGGGTGACCTCGTCCGCACCGACGCCGGCCCGGGCCAGCACGGCGGCCGGATCGGCCAGCTGATCGGCCAGCCAGGACAGCGGGTCGGCTGACAGCTCGGCGACGAAGTGCCGGCGTCCGGGTTCCCAACCGTCGAAACCCGGATGGTGATGGGCCCGGTCCAGCGTCCCGGGCGGGCTCTCGGTGGATCCGAACAGGTCCACCCGCCACACCGGGCGGTTGAACGCGATCGGGACGCCGGCGTAGATCGACCCCTGGGGTTCGGCCCGGTCGATGAGGCGGAGTTCGAGTCTGACTCCTCGTTCCGGGGTTTCCTGACCGGCGAGCGGGACCGGGTCGATGAAATACATGTCCCCGACGACTACACCCAAGTTTTCGAATCCGAACGCTGCGAGCATCGCGTACCTCCTCATGCTTCTTCGAGCGTAGACCGAGGCGGTGGGCGTCCGGACATGCATGGAATCCGATTGCCCGAGCAAGGCTTCGGGGAGGAAACTCGAAAGCCATGTCCAAGCGATTAGTGGTCTGCTGCGACGGCACGTGGAACAGTCCAGACCAGCGAAGCGGTGGTGAGCTGACACCGACGAACGTCACGAAGATTGCGCTGGCAGTTGCCCCCAAAGACGATAGCGGCCGAGAGCAACGCATCTTCTACCATCTGGGAGTCGGCACTACCAAGTGGCAGCGGATCAGCGGAGGTGTCTTCGGCTTCGGCCTGTCACGAGCCGTTCGTGATACCTACCGCTTCCTCGTACGGGAATTCGAGCCGGGCGACGAGCTCTACTTCTTCGGCTTCAGTCGCGGCGCGTTCACCGCACGCAGCACCGCAGGCCTCGTCCGCAACTGTGGCATCCTTCGGCGCGAGCACGCGGACCTAATCGACGAGGCGTTCGCGCTCTACCGGGATAGGAGCAGTGCCACACATCCTCGAGGTATCCAGGCGACACTGTTTCGCCGCTCGTATTCGCACGAACCGCGGATCCGCTTCATCGGCGTGTGGGACACAGTGGGCGCCCTTGGCATACCAGTGACTGGATGGCCAGTGGCCAACCTGATCAACCGGCGATGGCAATTCCACGACACAAATCTGAGCACGTTTGTAGATGCGGCGTTCCAGGCACTGGCCATCGACGAACAGCGGGGCCCGTTCCGGCCCACCTTGTGGACCGACGTGCCGAAAGCTCAGCGAGTCGAACAGGTTTGGTTCACCGGAGTGCATTGCGACATCGGCGGCGGCTATCTGCAGCATGAATTGAGCGATATCACGCTTCTTTGGATGGCAAATCGTGCCCATAAGTGCGGCTTGGCCTTCAACTCCAACGCGTTCCCCGCTTCGCCCGTGACCTGCGCTGGGCCGTCAAGCGACGACAACGTGCCGGCTTACACGGGTGTCGACCCGGATCCATTGGCTCCGCCGCACGAGTCGCGTAAAGGCTTCTACCGACTCATTCCGCCGTACGTTCGGCAGCTGGGGGTCACCGATGAAATCCACGAGTACGCTGCTTCGACCGCAGTGGCGCAACATGAGGAGAGAACCGCTTACGCACCGCCCGGCCTGACAACGTATCTGAATAGCAGTCACCAAATCATGGACATCGATTGCGGCCGGGATACCTAGCGCACCGAACGACGTCCATCGATCAAGTGGATCCAGAGCCGGGTGTGCGGTACCGACTTGCCGAGCACCGGATCCTCGGACCGCGACCAAGGTTGAGTTCGGCAACAGTCGACGGGCGTATACGCGCCGGCAATCTCACGTCAGCCGGCGTACTCGTAACTCGTGGAGCCGATGACGGGAATCGACCCGCCTATTCAGCTTGGGAAGTCGATTCAGCGTGTTTGTGCAGGTTTAATGAAGTCCGCGCTGTGACAGGGTAGGGCGATGACCAGCGAAGACACACATGCAAGTCCGGTAAGTCCAGCTTCGTCCGATTGATTTCTGGAGCAGCTGACAACGTCGTGACAACCGAGGGCGCCTGAGAGCTTCGATGCCTGCGGCCGGGGGGCGGTCACTATAAGCTCGTGGACGAGCGGGACGTACGCCGTGAACGACTACCGCCGGGTATTCCGCCCTCGCCTGGCCATCCCATCTCAATTCGCGTCGCCTCCGACAATGCGCTCACCGTCATGCAGCGTCAGCGGTAAACAAGCGAGAAGTGCCGCGCCCTCGTCACCGACTGGTGCGGATGATCGGCGGAGGAGTCCAGACGACATGGCCGACAAGAGGTGACCATCGCGCCACTTCAGGCCGCCACCGGCTCAGGCTCCGCCCATGCCCTGGGCCATCAGCGAGACACCAACCACTGCGAGGATGGCTACCATGAGCTTCCGTCGGTGAGCCAGCGCCCAGTCGTGCAGCCGTCGCAGGAACTGTTGGGTTTTAGCCGGCCTGGCCAGATTGCTGACGAGAATGATCTCCTCGACCGTAAGCATCGCGATCACGAATGTGGTTGCGGCAGTGATCTGCACGCCGAACGAGGCTCCCGAGGCCACGATGATAGCGAGTACGAAGACAGCCCCGTCGAGGCCTGGCCCCATTATTGCGACGCCGATCACGAAGGCTACCCACACCGAACCGTTTTCCCATGCGCTGCGGACGCGCCTGAGCAGCCGCCGGATTACCGATCCGCCCTCCGTCGCCGCATCCGGGGTGGTGCCCAGCAGCCGCGAGATTGCAGCCGGTGTGTTTGCGTCCGGCACCTGCGTCGACGTGCCGCCGCCCGATGCCGCCTGGTGCGCCCCGTGGCGGACCTTCGGGCGGGCCAATTGACGCGTCGCGAAGCGCACTGCCAAGGCCGCGGCGATTACTAGCGCGAGCGCGCCCATGCCGATCTCAATGTGGCGGATGGTCGAGTTCGCAGTCGGGTGGGCAAACTTCATCGCAAAGGAGTCGAAGATTGGTGTGACGTGCAGTACCACCAGCGGAACCAGCAAGGTGTAAAAGCCCGCAATCGCGCAGCCCGCCCAGTAGGCGAACAGGTTTTGCATTGGCCGCGGCCGGGAGATCATGAGAAGAATGACGCCGAGGCGTACCGGATGGAGCGTTACCAGAAGCGCCAGCCCCAGCAAAGAGCCCCACATGGCCGGGAACACTACCCGTTCGGGACTTTATGGTCGCGGGTAAGCCGGGCCGTGGCTCGGTCACGGTAGAAACCTCGCCAGGGGTCGGCCGCGTGGGCGCGGCGGTTCGAGTTCGACGACCACCGCGCTTTCGCACGTCGATGCAGGCCGGCCCGCACGGTGTCAACTCGGCCTCGGCTTGGCGGGCCTGCTCGATGCTGGGCCAGTACGTCCACTCGGCGTGCTTTTTCGGATGGTGGCAGATCAGGGCGGCCCGGTGTGCCGGCGCGGTTGGGGCCGACACGGCTAGGTGCTGGCTACGGTGATCGCCGCCCCGACGAGGGACTGGCCCACACCGAACAGTTGCCATTGCCCGAATTGCTGTGAGCCGTCTTTGGGGGTCGACCCACACCGAGCTGGCTAGCGGTGTTGCAAACACGCGGAAGCCACCAGGCCACACTACGGTCAGCTGCTCAGCAGTGACCGTGGGTTTGGCGTACAGCCGCGCCCCGCCGTAGGCCGTCGCAGACGAGCTGGTCAAATTGGAGCCGATGACGGGAATCGAACCCGCGTATTCAGCTTGGGAAGCTGATGTTCTGCCATTGAACTACATCGGCGCTGTTGCCTCGGAAGGCTAACATCCGGTGGCTCAGCACTCACCCCGCTTATCAGATGCTGCGAGCGTGCCGCCAGCGGATACGCTCGTCGGATGCTGCTGTCCGATCGTGATCTCAGGGCGGAAATCGCCGCCGGAAGGCTGGGCATCGACCCCTTCGACGACATCCTGGTGCAGCCGTCCAGCGTCGATGTGCGCCTTGACAGCTTGTTCCGGGTCTTCAACAACACCCGCTACACCCACATCGATCCCGCGCAGCAGCAGGACGAGTTGACCAGCCTGGTGCAGCCGCTCGACGGAGAGCCGTTCGTGCTGCACCCAGGCGAGTTCGTGCTCGGCTCGACGCTGGAGTTGTGCACCTTGCCCGATGACCTCGCCGGGCGACTGGAGGGCAAGTCGTCGCTGGGACGGCTGGGGCTGCTGACGCACTCGACCGCCGGCTTCATCGACCCCGGTTTCAGCGGTCACATCACCTTGGAGCTGTCGAACGTCGCGAACCTGCCAATTACCTTGTGGCCCGGCATGAAGATCGGTCAACTCTGTATCTTGAGATTGACCAGTCCGGCGGAGCATCCTTATGGAAGCACGCGGGTAGGGTCGAAGTATCAGGGCCAGCGAGGCCCCACGCCGTCGCGTTCCTACCAGAACTTCATCAAGTCAGGGTGAGATCTGGATGTCGCCGCGTTGCGTTGCTGCGGTGATGAAGACCGATGGCCGGCGGGCTGGGAACGTGGCCTGAAATAGGCAGTTCCAGTCGAGTAGTTGACGACTTCCGGAGGGGCAGCAGTGGAAACCGTACTCGGGGTGTCGATGGCACCAGCGGCGGTTCGGATGGTGCTGGTCGAGGGTGAGAACGCCGACGGCGCCACCGTCGACAAGGATAAATTCGACCTCGCCGACGACACCGGCTCGGCGCCGCTCAGCGGACCCGAGCAGGTGATCGCCGCCATCATGGGCACTCGCGAAGGCGCGGCCGAAGCGGGCTGCGAGGTGCTCTCCGCGGGAGTTACCTGGAGTGATCAAGACGAGGGCGCCGCGCTAAGAGACGCGTTGGCCGACCGCAGCATCGAGAACGTCATGCTGGTCTCCGCCTTTCTGGCCGCCGCCGCACTGGCGCACGCCGTCGGCAACGCCAGCGGCTATGCCCACACCGCGCTGCTGTTCGTCGAACCCGACACCGCGACGCTGGCGGTGGTCAACACCGCGGACGGCTCGATCGCCGACGTGCACCGACTGATGCTGCCCGACGACGACGACGAAGCGGTGGCGGCGCTCGCCGGTATGGTCGCGGACGCCGAGACGCTGGACGTACATCCCGGGGGTGTCTTCGTCGTCGGATCCGGTGTGGACGTCCCGATGATCAAGCCGGCCCTGGACGCGGCGACCTCGCTGTCGATCATCACTCCCGAAGAGCCGGAGCTGGCGCTGGCCCGCGGAGCGGCACTGGCGTCGGCGAATGCGCCGCTGTTCGTGTCGTCGACCGCCGCGCTGGCCTACGCGCTCGACCCCGGCACCGGTGAGATTCTCGACCCGTACGCCCTGGACCCCCGTTTATTCAACATCCCCGAAGCGTCCGTCGCGGCAGGGGCCGGCGGACAGGACCTCGCCTACAGCGCCCTGCCCGCGCCGTCCGGCGCCTACACAGCAGCCGCTGGCGACTATGCGCCCTACCGCGAGTTCGACGAGGACGAGTTCACCACCGGCATGTTCCCGAACTTCGCGGCTGAACCGGTCGAGCGCGCACCCCGTCAGCCGTTCCTGACGGCGATGAGCGTGATGACGATCTTCGTCGTCGGGGTGGTGGCGCTGGTCCTTTCCATGGCGGTCGCCATCCGTCCGCACATCGCACAGCGACCGAGCCTGAGCCACAGCCTGGTCGCTCCGGCC
>NZ_JBARMY010000212.1:0-21127 GCF_049802695.1 Mycobacterium sp. | reverse complement strand
GATCAGCACCCGGCCCCTGGTCGCCCCGGTCAGCGGCTTGCGGTGCTGGCCGCCCCGCTGCCACGGGACATCGGCGACCGGACGGGAGTAGGAGCGGTTGATCGATGAGGTGGCCGGTGTTTCGGATGCCTCGGTGCGAGACGCGCTGGGTGCGGCTAACCACTGCGGGGCGACGTCGTCGGTGTCGTTGAGGTCGTCAAGCTCTGGAGCCCTCAGCACCTGCGCTTCTTTGTCGAACGTGGTGTTGTCGCTGAACTCCAGGTCGTCCAGGTAGCCGAACTCATTAAACGGAATGATGTCGGTGACCTCATTGCGGCTGAGTTCGGGCCTGCGGTCACGGGATTCGAGAGAGGCTCCCACTACGGGAGGCCGGGCGTAGCGATGCTGGGTCAACCGGAAAAGTCCTCGGGTCGTAACCTAAGCGTTATCTCGGACCCTGAGACGTTAACCAGTTTCCCCCAGCAGTGGCAACACAAGCCACTAATCCGCGCGGGGATTGTGACCTTAATCACTCGACCCGCGCGGTGACCTATGCCACATCAAGGATGCGGCGTTCAGAATCGCTCAGCCGTGTCGATACAGTTCCCCGCAGGCACGGTTGTTAATCCGGCCCGCGACAACTGCCGACTAAAAGTTTTCAAAGACAGAGTGGTCATGGATCTTTTCGAGTATCAGGCTAAAGAACTGTTCGTCCGTCGGGGCGTGCCAACCACGCCGGGCAGGGTGACCGACAACGCCGACGAGGCCAGAGCGATCGCCGAGGAAATCGGCCGTCCCGTCATGGTCAAAGCCCAAGTCAAGACCGGTGGGCGCGGTAAGGCAGGCGGTGTCAAGTACGCGGCGACGCCCGACGACGCCTACACGCACGCCAGCAACATCCTCGGCCTGAACATCAAGGGCCACATCGTCAAGAAGCTGTTGGTCGCCGAGGCCAGCGATATCGCCGAGGAGTACTACATCTCCTTCTTGCTGGATCGTGCTCACCGCACCTACCTCGCGATGTGCTCGGTCGAGGGCGGCGTGGAGATCGAAGAGGTGGCGGCCACCAAGCCCGAACGGCTGGCCAAGGTTCCCGTCGACCCCGTCGAAGGTGTCGACCTGGCGCTGGCACGCTCGATCGCCGAGCAGGGTCACCTGCCGGCGGAGGTGCTCGACGCCGCAGCGGTCACCATCGCCAAGCTGTGGGAGCTGTTCGTCGCCGAAGACGCCACGTTGGTCGAGGTCAACCCGTTGGTGCGCACCCCCGACGACCAGATTCTGGCGCTGGACGGCAAGGTCACGCTGGACGCCAACGCCGACTTTCGCCAGCCCGGTCATGTCGACTTCGAGGACCGCGATGCGACCGATCCGCTGGAGCTCAAAGCCAAGGAGCATGACCTCAACTACGTCAAGCTCAACGGCGAGGTCGGCATTATCGGCAACGGCGCCGGGCTGGTGATGTCGACGCTCGACGTTGTCGCCTACGCCGGGGAGAACCACGGCGGTGTGAAGCCGGCCAACTTCCTCGACATCGGCGGCGGCGCCTCGGCTGAGGTGATGGCTGCGGGTCTGGACGTCGTGCTGGGCGATGAGCAGGTCAAAAGCGTGTTCGTCAACGTATTCGGCGGCATCACCGCCTGTGACGCAGTGGCGACCGGAATAGTCAAGGCGCTGAAGATCTTGGGCGAGGAGGCCAACAAGCCGCTCGTGGTCCGCTTGGACGGCAACAACGTCGAAGAGGGCAGACGCATCCTCACCGAAGCCAACCACCCACTGGTGACTTTGGTCCCGACGATGGACGAGGCCGCTGACAAGGCCGCCGCACTGGCGAGCGCCTGACCGTGGCGATCGCAAGCGCCGGGTGCAGCGGGTCGACACAAGGATTGAGAGGGACCAATGGCGATCTTTTTGACCAAGGACTCGAAGGTCATCGTTCAGGGCATCACGGGTAGTGAGGCCACCGCGCACACCGCACGGATGCTCAAGGCCGGCACCCAGATACTCGGCGGGGTCAACGCCCGCAAAGCAGGCTCAGTGGTGGCGCACACGGACGCCGAGGGCAACGACGTCGAGTTGCCGGTGTTCAGCACCGTCGTCGAAGCGATCGAGAAGACCGGCGCCGACGTGTCGATCATCTTCGTACCGCCGAAGTTCGCCAAAGACGCCGTCATCGAGGCAATCGACGCGGGAATCGAACTGTTGGTGGTGATCACCGAGGGCATTCCGGTGCAGGACAGCGCATATGCCTGGGCCTACAACATCGACAAAGGCGGGAAGACCCGCATCATCGGTCCGAACTGTCCCGGCATCATCACGCCCGGTCAGTCGCTGGTCGGCATCACCCCGGCCAACATCACCGGGCCCGGCCCGATCGGCCTGGTGTCGAAGTCCGGCACGCTGACCTACCAGATGATGTACGAACTGCGCGACTTCGGCTTCTCCACCTCCATCGGGATAGGCGGTGACCCGGTGATCGGCACCACCCACATCGACGCCATCGAGGCATTCGAGAAAGATCCCGACACCAAACTCATTGTGATGATCGGCGAAATCGGCGGTGACGCCGAGGAGCGCGCGGCTGACTACATCAAGGCCAACGTGTCCAAGCCAGTCGTGGGCTACGTCGCGGGATTCACCGCTCCGGAGGGCAAGACGATGGGCCATGCCGGCGCGATCGTGTCCGGCTCGTCGGGGACCGCGGCCGCCAAGAAGGAGGCGCTGGAAGCCGCCGGCGTCAAAGTCGGTAAGACGCCGTCGGAGACGGCTGCGCTCGCCCGGAAGATCCTGCAGAGCCGGTAGCGGCGCCAATGAACGTCGATCCGCGCACTCCCGTCGTCGTCGGAGTCGGGCAGGCCGCGGAGCAGATCGACGACCCGTACTACCGCGCGATGTCGGCCGTAGAACTGGCCGCCGCGGGCGCACGGGCTGCCCTCGAAGACTGCCGCGCCGACGTCGCGAAGGTGGCCGCGTCGATTGACACCGTGGCCGGGGTACGGCAGTTCGAGATCTCCGGGCCGGCGGAGGCGGTGCTGGGCAAGTCGAATAACTACCCCCGGTCGGTGGCCAATCGGATCGACGCCGACCCGGTCCGCGCCATCTTGGAGGTGGTCGGCGGGCAGGGCCCGCAGAAGCTGATCAACGAACTGGCCGGCGAGATCGCCGCCGGCCGCTCGGAGGTGGCGCTGGTTTTCGGCTCGGATGCGACGTCGACCAACCGCTATTTCGCCAACTCCGAGAACAAACCGGATTTCTCCGAGCACATCGACGGCCAGCTCGAGGATCGCGGTCACGGCATCGAAGGGCTGATCTCTCGCTACACCGTCATCCACGGCCTGGTCGACGCGCCGACGCAGTACGCGCTGCTGGAGAACGCGCGCCGCGCCGGCACCGGGCTCGGTCCGGCCGACTACCTGCGGCGGATGGGCGAGCTGTTCGCGCCGTTCACGAAGGTGGCGGCCGGCAATCCGTTCGCGGCCGCACCAGTGGAACGCTCCGTCGAAGAACTCATCACGGTCACCGACAGCAACCGGATGATCTCTGACCCCTACCCGCGGTTGCTGGTGGCCCGCGATCAGGTGAATCAGGGTGCTGCGGCACTGCTGATGTCGGTGGGCGCGGCGCAGCGCTTCGGTGTGCCCGAGGAGAACTGGGTGTACCTGGCCGGTCACGCCGACCTGGCCGAACAACGCCTGCTGGGCCGGCCTGATCTCGGTCACGCTCCGTCGGCGGTACTGGCCGTACGCGAGGCGCTGGCGCTCGCCGGCATCGGCATCGACGACGTCGCCACCTTCGACCTGTACAGCTGCTTTGCTGTGCCGGTGTTCAACATCTGTGACGGGCTGGGCATCGCACCGGATGACCCGCGCGGGCTGACGCTGACCGGCGGTCTGCCGTTTTTCGGCGGCGCCGGCAACAACTACTCCATGCACGCCGTCGCCGAGACGGTCGCGGCGACGCGCACTTCACCGGGGCAGTACGGTCTCGTTGGCGCCAACGGCGGCATCCTGAGCAAGTATTCGGTCGGCTTATACACCACCACACCCACGCCGTGGCAGGCTGATCGTAGTGCGCAACTGCAGGCCCAGACCGACGCGCGACCCCTCGAGGCGGTGACCGAAGACGCCGAGGGCCGCGGCACCGTGGAGACCTACACGGTGCGTCGCGACAACGGGCAGCTGACCGGGATCATCATCGGCCGACTCGACGCCGACCACAGCCGTTTTCTGGCCACTACCGAAGACGACGACTTGATTGCCCTGCTCACCGAGGGCGAACCGCTGCAAGAGGCGGTCACCGTGTGCTCCTTCGACTACGGCAACCGCTGCTCGTTGAGCTGAGCTGACGGCAGCTAGACCGCGGCGGCCAACTTGCCGGCCAACCGTTCGACGTATCCGGCGATCTCGTCTGCAGAGCGGTCGGGCAACCCGAACAGCACCTCGGTGACGCCGATGTCAGCCCAGTGCGCCAGCTTTTCGGGTACCGGTTTGAAGTCCAGCGCCACGATCTGCGGCGCCCCCTCGCGGCCGGCGGAGGCCCAGGTTTTGTGCAGCAACTTGACCGGCTCGTCGATGTCGAAGTCACGCGGGGTGGTGATCCAGCCGTCGGCACTGCGCGCGATCCATTTGAAGTTCTTCTCCGTCCCCGCGGCGCCGACCAGCATCGGGATGTGCGCCTGCACCGGTTTAGGCCAGGCCCAACTGGAGCCGAAGTTCACGAATTCGCCTTCGTAGGACGCTTCCTCTTGAGTCCACAGGGCCCGCATCGCCTCGAGGTATTCGCGCAACATCGTGCGGCGCCGCGCGGCGGGCACCCCGTGGTCGGCGAGTTCGTCGGTGTTCCAGCCAAACCCAACGCCGAGACTCACCCGGCCACCGGACAGGTAGTCCAACGTGGCAATGGATTTGGCCAACGTGATGGGGTCGTGTTCGACCGGAAGTGCCACCGCGGTGGACAACCGAACGCGGGATGTCACCGCGCACGCCGCGCCCAGACTCACCCACGGGTCGAGGGTGCGCATGTAGCGGTCGTCGGGCAGTGATTCGTCACCGGTCGTCGGATGCGCGGCCTGACGCTTGACCGGGATGTGGGTGTGCTCGGGTACATAAAAGGTGTGAAAGCCGTGGTCGTCGGCAAGCTTGGCTGCTGATGCCGGGGTGATGCCACGGTCGCTGGTGAACAACACAAGCCCGTAATCCATGCCACGGATTAGAACGTGTTACACCTGAGGTGGGCAAGCGGGCACGATGACACGCCGTGCGCCGCACAGCACCGGTCGGCAGGTGCGCTAGCGTGGATGGGCGAATCGCGTCGCGGCGCCGGGACTGCCGAAGTGACGGTGTTCAGCAGCGGTCCATCGAGCGTCGCGGCGTCAAAAGGCACCGGAAGCAATAGGAGAAGCAATGACCTACTCGTCCGGCAGTTCGGGATATCAACCCGCGCAGCCCACAGTGTCCTATGGAACTTCTGGTTCGTCCGGATCGTCGGGGCCCTCGTTCGCCAAGTCCGACGATCACCAGAGCAAGCTGCAGCAGTACCTGACCATCGCGGTGGTGGCGCTGGGCTTGGCGGCCTACTTCTTCAGCTTCGGCCCGGTCTTCGATGTCAACGCCGACGTCGGTCCGTCCGGTGGCGGTGAATCCGTCGCGGTCCACGGCGGAAGGATCGGGGCGGCGGCTCTGCTGGCGGCATTGCTGGCTGCAGTGGGATTGCTGCCCAGGAGGAGGAGGTACACCGCGATCGTGGCGGTGATCTCAGTGTTCGGCGCGCTGCAGCTGATCTTGGGTGTCGTCGCCAAGCCCGCCAACTTCTCGGCCGGCTGGGCGCTGTGGGCCATCTTGGCCGCGGCGGTGTTGCAGGCCCTCGCCGCCGTCGGCGGGCTGCTGCTCCATGCCGGGGTGATCACGCCTCCGGCGCCGCGGCCCAAATACGACCGGTACAACCAGTACAACCAGTACGGGCAATACGGCGGCGGTTACTACGGTCAGCAGAGCCAGTCGCCCTACGGTCAACACGGCGGCCCGCAGCAGTCGCCCCAGCAGTCGGGCTACGGGCCGTCCTACGGTGGCGGCGGTTACCCGCAGGGGCCTTCGACCGGCGGATTCAGCACTGCCGGCCAGCAACACGGATCTCAGCAGGGCTCGCACTCAGGTCAACATCAGGGCTCTCCGCAGAGCGGGCAGAGTGAGCAGGGCACGTCCACCCCACCCACCGGCTTTCCCAGCTTCGGCACCCCGCAGTCGCACGGGTCCGGCCAGGAGACCCAGGGCACCAGCACCGGAAACGCCGGCGAGCACACGAGTTCCGGTCAGGGGCAACACTCCCAGGGGGGTCAGCAGCCCCAGTCGCCGTCTTCGCCCTCCGGTCCGACGCCGTCCTAGCCGGGCGCTCTCCCGCCTAGTCGGGGCCATGCGCGCGCAGTGACACCGGTGGAAGACCATCGAGCAGCGGGGCCACGCCAGGCACGCGACCTGCTCAGGGTCGCATTCGGTCCCGCTTCGGTCGCCTTGGTGATCATCGCGGCGGTGACGCTGCTGCAGCTGGTCATCGCCAACAGTGACCTGACCGGTGCCCTGGGGGCCATCGCCAGCTTGTGGCTTGGTGTGCATGGGGTGCCCATCGCCATCGGCGGACGTGAGCTCGGTGTGCTGCCGCTGCTGCCAGTCCTGCTGATGGTGTGGGGGACAGCGCGCACGACGGCGCGGGCCACGCCTGCGACTGCATCCTGGTTCGTCGTCCGCTGGGTGGTGGCATCGGCACTCGGCGGTCCGTTGCTCTTCGCCGCCGTTGCGCTGGCTGTCATCCACGACGCGGCATCAGTGCTCACCGAACTGCAGACTCCGAGCGCGTTGCGGGCGTTCAGCAGTGTGCTGGCCGTGCACGCCATCGGGGCGGCGGTGGGCGCGGGCTCACGGGTGGGTCAGCGGGTGGCGGCCACGGCGATGCTGCCCGACTGGCTGGGCGGCGCGCTGCGAGCGGCAAAGGCCGGGGGGGTGGCGCTGTTCGGGTTGTCCGCTGCGGTGACAGCCGGGTCGCTGGTCGTGCACTGGGCGACGATGCATCAGCTTTACGCCATCACTGATTCAATCTTCGGCCAGTTCAGTCTCACCCTGCTGTCGGTGCTCTACGCGCCGAACGTGATTGTCGGCACGGCGGCGATTGCAGTGGGCTCCAGCGCTCATCTGGGCGTCGCCTCGTTCAGCTCGTTCACCGTGTTCGGTGGCGACCTGCCGGCGCTGCCGGTGCTCGCCGCGGCCCCGTCGCCGCCGCTGGGTCCCGTGTGGGTCGCGCTGCTCATCGTCGGAGCTTCGTCGGGTGTGGCGGTCGGACAGCAATGTGCTCGCAGACCGTTGCCGTTTCTGCCGGCGATGGCCAAGCTGCTGGTTGCCTCGGGGTGTGCGGCGCTGGCGATGGTGCTGCTTGGCTACGCCGGCGGCGGTCAGCTGGGCAACTTCGGCGATGTCGGGGTCGATCAGAGCACCTTCGGATTCGCGGTGTTCTTCTGGTTCGCCGTCGTGGGCGCGGTCACGGTGGTGATGACCGGCGGAGTCCGGCGCCGCCCCAAGCCGCCCAGGCCGCCCAAGCTTCCTGAGCCGGCACCGAGTCCGGACGCCGACTTTCACGACGGCCAAGCCGTACTGAACCATCCCGCGGAACCCGAGAGGCAGGATGACGCGGACGACGATGTCGACATCACCGCCAGCCTGGAGCAAACGCCGTCAGCCCCATCTACCGTCGAACAACCCCACGACTGAGCCGGACTAAGCTCTGCGTGTGCAGGAACCCCTCCACGTGCCACCGAGCGCTCCTGCACGGCTGCTGGTGCTCGCTTCGGGCACCGGCTCACTGCTGAAATCGCTGCTGAGTGCCGCCGTCGACGACTATCCGGCACGGGTGGTGGCCGTCGGAGTGGACCGCGACTGCCCGGCCGTTGACATCGCCCGCGCGGCGTCGTTGCCCACCTTCACCGTCCGATTGCCGGACTACCCCGGCCGGGACGCCTGGGACGCTGCGCTGACCCAGGCGGCCGCAGCGCACTCGCCCGACCTGGTCGTGTCGGCCGGTTTCATGAAAATTCTTGGCCCGCAGTTCCTTTCTGCCTTCTGCGGGCGTGTCCTCAACACCCATCCGGCTCTGCTGCCCGCCTTTCCCGGTGCGCACGGCGTGGCAGAGGCGCTGGCCCATGGAGTTAAGGTGACAGGCTGCACGGTGCACCTGGTGGACGACGGCACCGATACCGGCCCGATACTGGCGCAGCAGGCCGTTCCCGTCCTCGACGGTGACGACGAGGAAACGCTGCACGAGCGCATCAAAATCGTGGAACGCCAACTCCTGGTGGATGTGGTGGCGGCGGTGGTCACCGGAGGCGTGAGCTGGAACGGACGAAAGGCAACCATAGGATGAGCCTGGACAACGGAGGCGACTGGCACGGCTCAAAAAGGCCGATCCGCCGGGCGCTGGTCAGCGTCTACGACAAGACCGGGCTGGTCGATCTGGTCCGCGGTCTGCATGCGGCCGGCGTTGAGGTCGTCTCGACCGGGTCGACCGCGAAAGTCATTGCTGACAGCGGTATTCCGGTGACACCGGTCGAGCAGGTCACCGGGTTCCCGGAGGTGCTCGACGGGCGGGTCAAGACACTGCACCCCGGGGTGCACGCCGGTCTGCTGGCCGACCTGCGCAAGCCCGGGCACAGCGCGGCGCTCGAGGAACTCGGAATCGCCGCGTTCGAACTCGTCGTGGCCAACCTGTATCCCTTCAGCGAGACGGTGGAATCCGGCGCCGGCATCGAGGAGTGCATCGAGCAGATCGACATCGGCGGCCCGTCGATGGTGCGGGCGGCTGCGAAGAACCACGCCAGCGTGGCGGTGGTGGTCGAGCCGTCCGGGTATGACGGTGTGCTGGCCGCGGTCGAAAGCGGCGGCTTCACCATCGCGGAGCGTAAACGCCTGGCCACATTGGCCTTTCGGCACACCGCAGAATACGACATCGCGGTCGCCGGCTGGATGGGTTCGACACTGGCGCCCGAGCAGCCGGCATTGGCCTTCCCGCAGTGGTTCGCGGCGACCTGGCGGCGCTCAGCGCTGCTGCGCTACGGCGAGAATCCGCACCAGCAAGCTGCGCTGTACAGCGATCCAGCCGGCTGGCCGGGCCTGGCGCAGGCCGAGCAGCTGCACGGAAAAGAGATGTCCTACAACAACTTCACCGACTCCGATGCGGCCTGGCGGGCAGCCTTCGACCAGGAAGCGATCTGCGTGGCGATCGTCAAACACGCCAATCCGTGTGGCATTGCCGTCTCGTCGGTGTCGGTGGCCGACGCGCACCGCAAGGCACACGATTGCGATCCGCTTAGCGCGTTCGGCGGAGTGATCGCGTCCAACACCGAGGTGAGCCTGGAGATGGCGGAGTACGTCAGCACCATTTTCACCGAGGTGATCGTCGCCCCCGCCTACGCGCCAGGGGCGGTCGACGCCTTGGCGCGAAAGAAGAACATCCGGGTGCTGTTGGTCGGTGAGCCGACCGGCGGCGCTGCCGAGCTACGCCAAGTCAGCGGTGGGTTGCTCATGCAGCAACGGGACCGCCTGGACGCGCCCGGAGACGATCCGAACAACTGGACGCTGGCAACCGGAGCGCCGGCCGGTCCCGACGTATTGGCCGACCTGGTGTTCGCGTGGCGAACCTGCCGTGCGGTCAAGTCGAACGCCATCGTGATCGCCGCCGACGGCGCCACCGTTGGCGTCGGTATGGGACAGGTCAACCGGGTCGACGCGGCGCGGCTGGCCGTCGAGCGCGCCGGTGACCGGGCGCGTGGGGCGGTCGCGGCATCCGATGCGTTCTTTCCGTTCCCGGACGGCTTGGAGACGCTGAGCGGCGCCGGGGTGACGGCGGTCGTGCATCCCGGTGGCTCGGTGCGGGATCAGGAGGTCACCGCGGCGGCCGAACGCGCCGGCGTCACGCTTTACCTGACGGGTGCTCGCCACTTCGCCCACTGACGCTGCGAACCGGCAGACACGACGCTGGTGCTCAGACCGTCGTAGCGTGGAGTGGTGACCTCACCTAACAATCTGCCCCGAACCGTCGGTGAACTGCGTGCCGCCGGGCACCGCGAGCGGGGCGTCAAGCAGGAAATCCGGGAGAACCTACTGACGGCGCTGGCCGAAGGCGACGACATCTGGCCGGGGATTTTCGGGTTCGACGACACCGTGCTGCCGCAGCTGGAGCGGGCGCTGATCGCCGGTCACGACTTCGTTCTGCTCGGGGAACGCGGGCAGGGCAAGACCAGGTTGCTGCGCGCGCTCACCGGTCTGCTCGACGAGTGGACACCGGTGATCGCCGGGGCCGAACTCGGTGAGCACCCGTACTCGCCGATCACGCCTGAGTCGATTCGCAAGGCCGCCACTTCAGGCGACGACCTGCCAATCGAGTGGAAGCACCGCAGCGAGCGCTACACCGAGAAGCTGGCCACCCCCGACACCAGCGTCGCCGATTTGGTTGGCGACATCGACCCGATCAAGGTGGCCGAAGGCCGCCGCCTGGGCGATCCGGAAACCATCGCCTACGGTCTGATCCCGCGTGCCCACCGCGGCATCGTCGCGGTCAATGAGCTGCCGGACCTGGCCGAGCGCATCCAGGTGTCGATGCTCAACGTCATGGAGGAGCGCGACATCCAAGTCCGCGGGTACACGCTGCGGCTGCCGCTGGACGTGCTGGTGGTCGCCAGCGCCAACCCGGAGGACTACACCAACCGCGGTCGCATCATCACCCCGCTGAAGGACCGGTTCGGCGCCGAGATCCGCACCCACTACCCGCTGGAGTTGCAGGCCGAGGTGGGCGTCATCATGCAGGAGGCGCACCTGAGCGCCCAGGTGCCGGAATACCTGACGCAGGTGATCGCCCGCTTCGCGCGGTATCTGCGGGAATCCCGGTCCGTCGATCAGCGGTCGGGGGTGTCGGCTCGGTTTGCGATCGCAGCGGCCGAAACAGTCGCAGCGGCGGCGCGCCATCGCAGCGCAATGCTGGGCGAGACGGAGCCGGTGGCGCGGGTGGTGGATCTCGGCACGGTGACCGAGGTGCTGCGCGGCAAGTTGGAGTTCGAGTCCGGCGAGGAGGGCCGCGAGCAGGCCGTGCTGCAGCACTTGTTGCGCCGCGCCACCGCCGACACCGCGTCTAGGGCCCTCGGCGGCATCGACGTCGGTCCACTGGTCGCCGCGGTGGAGAACGGTTCCGCGGTGACCACCGGCGAACGGGTGTCGGCGAAAGACGTGCTGGCGGCGCTGCCCGGCTTGCCGGTGGTCGACCAGATCGCCGCCCGGTTGGGCGCCGAATCGGAGGGCGAGCGGGCCGCCGCGCTGGAATTGGCGTTGGAAGCGCTGTACCTGGCAAAACGCATCGACAAAGTGTCGGGAGAAGGCGAAACCGTCTATGGCTAGCAGGCACTCCTCGCGGTACTCGGCGTACACGGGCGGGCCTGATCCGCTGGCTCCGCCGGTCGATCTGGCTGAGGCGCTCGAACAGATCGGGCAAGACGTCATGGCGGGCTCCTCGCCCCGTCGCGCGCTGTCGGAGCTGCTCCGGCGCGGCACCAAGGACATCTCCGGCGCCGACCGGCTGGCCGGCGAGGTCAACCGTCGCCGCCGGGAATTGTTGCGCGATAACAACTTGGACGGCACTTTGCAGGAGATCAAGAAGCTCCTGGACGAGGCGGTGCTGGCCGAGCGTAAGCAACTGGCCCGCGCCCTGGACGACGACGCGCGCTTCGGTGAGCTCCAGTTGGATTCGCTTTCGCCGTCACCGGCCAAGGCGGTGCAGGAGCTGTCCGACTACGACTGGCGCAGCAGCGAAGCGCGCCAGAAGTACGAGCAAATCAAGGATCTGTTGGGCCGCGAGATGCTCGATCAGCGTTTCGCCGGCATGAAGCAGGCGCTGGAAGGCGCGACCGACGAAGACCGCCAGCGCGTCACCGAGATGCTCGATGACCTCAACAGCCTGCTGGACAAGCATGCCCGCGGCGAGGACACCAAGCAGGACTTTCAAGACTTCATGGACAAGCACGGCCAGTTCTTCCCGGAGAACCCGCGCAACGTCGAGGAGCTGCTGGATTCGCTGGCCCAGCGGGCTGCCGCGGCGCAACGGTTCCGCAACAGCTTGAGCGCCGAGCAGCGCGCGGAGCTGGATGCGCTGGCGCAGCAGGCCTTCGGTTCGCCCGCGCTGATGCAGGCGTTGGACCGGCTGGACGGGCATCTGCAGGCGGCTCGGCCGGGCGAGGACTGGGACGGCTCGGCGCAGTTCTCCGGCGACAACCCGTTGGGTATGGGGCAGGGCGCGCAGGCGCTTGCCGACATCGGCGAGCTCGAACAGCTGGCCGAGCAGCTGTCGCAGAGTTACCCGGGCGCCACCATGGACGATGTCGACCTCGACGCGCTGGCGCGCCAGCTCGGCGACGAGGCAGCGGTCGACGCCCGAACGCTCGCCGAACTGGAGCGCGCGCTGGTCAATCAAGGCTTCTTGGACCGCAACTCCGACGGTCAGTGGCGGCTTTCGCCCAAGGCGATGCGCCGGCTCGGTCAGACCGCGTTGCGCGACGTCGCGCAGCAGCTTTCCGGACGGCACGGAGAACGCGAGCAACGGCGGGCCGGTGCGGCCGGCGAACTGACCGGGGCCACCCGGCGGTGGCAGTTCGGTGACACCGAGCCGTGGAATGTCACCCGCACCCTGACCAACGCGGTGCTGCGGCAGGCCGCAACGAGGCACACCGCCGGCCGTGGCGCTGCCATCGACATCACCGTCGACGACGTCGAGATCTCCGAGACCGAGATGCGCACCCAGGCTGCGGTCGCGTTGCTGGTGGACACCTCGTTCTCGATGGTGATGGAGAACCGCTGGCTGCCGATGAAGCGAACCGCGCTGGCGCTCAACCACCTGGTCAGCACCCGGTTCCGTTCCGATGCGCTGCAGATCATTGCGTTCGGCCGCTACGCGCGCACGATGACTGCGGCGGAACTGACCGGTCTGGAAGGGGTCTACGAGCAGGGCACGAACCTGCACCACGCACTGGCGCTGGCCGGCCGGCATCTACGACGGCATACCAACGCGCAGCCCGTCGTGCTGGTGGTCACCGACGGCGAGCCGACCGCGCACCTGGAAGACGTCGACGGGGGAGGCGCGGGTTCTACTGTCTTTTTTGACTACCCGCCGCATCCGCGGACCATCGCCCACACCGTGCGGGCTTTCGACGACATGTCCCGGCTGGGTGCTCAGGTGACCATCTTCCGGCTGGGCAGTGATCCTGGCCTGGCGCGGTTCATTGACCAGGTCGCGCGTCGGGTCGAGGGTCGCGTGGTGGTTCCCGATCTGGACGGCTTGGGCGCGGCGGTGGTCGGCGACTACCTGCGGTCTCGCCGGCGCCGACGCTAACCGTTCAATCCTGTGTTTTGCGGTTCTTCCGCTTGATGCCGACGCCGCCCCACAGCGAGAAGCCGCGCACCGTCACCTTGGGTGCACCCGGCGTGCCTTCGCTGTCGACGTCGTGGTCAAAGCCGCCCATCACGCCGCGGCCGTGGATGTCGACGTTGACTTCCGGCGGCAGCAGGATGGTCTGCCCGCCCATGATCGAGTAGGCGCGGATGTCAACCTCGGTCGAGGTGAAGTCGGCGTAGCGCAGATCGATGACCCCGCCGCCCCACAGCGCGAACGTCGTCAATTTCTTGGGCACATTCCAGCGGCCGCGCCGTTCGAACGCCCCCATGATGGCCAGCAGCAGCGTCGACGGCGCCGGCTTGCACGCGCCGCCGCGGCGGGTGTTCACCGTCGAACCCAGCAGGTCCGCCCGAAGCAGGTCCAACTCTTCGTAGGTCGTGGCGGCATACGCTTTGGTCAGCCGGTCCTCGTAGTCGCTCATCTGGAGTCGACCCCGGGCTGCCGCGTCAGTCAGCAGCTGCGCGACCTGAATGCGGTCGGTATCGGCAGCGCGCGGAAACTCCGCTTGCGCGTCTTTCTGCGCTGAATCGCTCATCTCAACTACGAGCCTACGGCGAACGAAATCGGTCGCAAGCAGATCGTCGAAACTGGCGCTGCGTCGTTACCCGGCTGACCCGTCGGGCACCCATCGTGGGGGCCGCTTCTGCAGGAAAGCGAGCATGCCTTCGCGGGCGTCCTCGGAGACGAACAGTCGCGCCGACTCCACGCTGAGCCGTTCGGCATCCCGGTCGAAACCCGCCAGCACGGCGGCGGTAGTCAGCGCTTTCGACGCGGCCAGGCCCTGTGGCGACGCGCGACCCAAGTCCGCGGCCAGCGCGGCGACCGCGGCGTGGACGTCGTCGGCAGCCAGACTGATCAATCCGATCGTGGCTGCTTCGGCGGCATCGAACTTCTCGCCGGTCAGGTAGTAGCGGGCCGCGGGGCGAGCCGAGATCTTCGGCAGCAGAGTCAGCGAGATGATCGCGGGCGCTACACCGATGCGCGCCTCGGTCAGCGCGAAGGTGCTGTGCGGGCCGGCGACCGCGATGTCGCATGCGGCCACCAGGCCCATTCCGCCGGCGCGGACGTGACCGTCGACGGCCGCGATGACCGGCAGTGGTGACTCGACGATGGCGCGCAGCAGCGCGGTCAACTCCCGAGCCCGGTCGGCCGCCTCGACGAACGGGTCACCGCCGGAAGCCTCGCTCAGGTCGGCGCCGGCACAGAACGTGCCGCCGGTATGGCCCAACACCACCGCGCGCACGGTCTCGTCGGTGGCCGCACCCCGCAGCCCTTCGTGCAGCTGCTCGACGAGTGCCTTGGACAACGCATTGCGGTTATGCGGCGAGTTCAGCGTCAGCCGGGCGACTGGCGGACCCGAGGCCGCGGGACCCGCGTATTCGACGAGCGCGCCCATCAGTAGGACCGGGGCAGGCCCAGCGACGTCTGTGCGACGAAGTTCAGCACCATCTCCCGGCTCACCGGCGCGATGCGCGACAACCGGGACGCGGTCAGCGCCGCGGCGATGCCGTACTCCTTGGTCAGCCCGTTGCCGCCGAGCGACTGCACTGCCTGGTCGACCGCCTTGGCCGCCGCCTCACCGGCGGCGTACTTGGCCATGTTGGCCGCTTCGGCGGCACCCATGTCGTCACCGGAGTCGTACAGTGTGGCAGCTTTCTGCATCATCAGTTTGGCCAGCTCGACCTCGATGTGGTTCTGCGCCAACGGGTGCGAGAGGCCCTGGTGGGCGCCGATCGGGGTGGACCAGACTTTGCGGGTCTTCACGTAATCGGTGGCTTTGTTGATCGCGAAGCGTCCCATGCCGACGGCACTGGCCGCACCCATGATGCGTTCCGGGTTGAGCCCGGCGAACAGCTGGGCGATCGCGGCGTCCTCCGACCCGACCAGCGCATCGGCGGGCAGTCGCACGTCATCGATGAAGACTTGGAATTGGCGTTCGGGACTGATCAGCTCCATCTCGATGGGGGTGTAGCTGAAGCCGGGGCTGTCGGTGGGCACTACGAACAGTGCCGGGCGCAGCTTGCCGGTCTTGGCTTCTTCGGTGCGGCCGACCACCAGGACTGCCTGCGCCTGATCGACACCGGAGATGTAGACCTTCTGGCCGGACAGCACCCAGTCGCTGCCGTCGCGGCGGGCGGTGGTGGTGATCTTGTGCGAGTTGGATCCGGCGTCCGGCTCGGTGATTGCAAACGCCATCGTGGTCGAGCCGTCGGCGAGGCCGGGAAGCCAGCGTTGCTTCTGGTCGTCGGTGCCGAACTTGCTGATAATGGTGCCGTTGATGGCCGGCGACACCACCATCATCAGCAGGCCGCAACCCGCGGCGGACATCTCCTCCATGATCAGCGACAGCTCGTACATCCCGGCGCCGCCGCCGCCGTACTCCTCGGGCAGATTCACTCCGAGAAATCCGAGTTTACCTGCCTCGTACCACAATTCGTCGGTGTGCTGGTGCGCGCGGGCCTTCTCCAGGTAGTACTCCTGGCCGTAGTTGGCGACCAGCGCGGTGACCGCCTTGCGCAGCGCCTTGCGGTCTTCGTTCTCGATGAAGCTGTTGTCGGTCACGGTTCTTGTTCTCCTTCTGCCTGAATCTCCAATGATGCGGAGCCGGCTTCCACGCGTGCCAGCATGGCGCCAACTTCGACCTGCTGGCCGGGGGCGACGTCGAGTTCGGCCAGCACACCGTCGGCGGGCGCGGTGATCGTGTGTTCCATTTTCATCGCTTCCAGCCAGACCAGCGGCTGACCGGCGCTGACGGTGTCACCGACCTGCGCGCCGACCCGGATGACGTTTCCGGGCATCGGTGCCAGCAGCGAGCCCTGCTCGACCGCCGAACCCGGTTCCGGGAAGCGGGGCAATGCGAGGAAATGCACGGGCCCGTGGGGTGAGTCGACGTAGACGTCGTGCAGATCGGGACCGTAACGCGCGGTGGTGAAGCGGCGCGCCACCCCACTGTCGTCGGCGAGGTCGACATGGTCGGCGGTATAGGAGACCAGGTGCACCGACTCGTCGGCCGGCAGCACCAGACCGCTTCGGGTGAAGCGGTACTCGATCCGGTGTTCGTCGCCCTCATCGTCGACATATGTCTTGACCTGATAACCCGACGCCAGATTGCGCCAGCCACTGGGAATCGAACCGAGGACCCTTGCCGCCGAACGGTTATGGGCGGCGTCGGCGACTGCCGCCGCGACAGCCGACAGCCGTACCGAAGCGGGATCGGACAGCGGCGTGGACAGCTCAGCCAGGCCGTGGGTGTCGAAGAAAGCGGTGTCGGTGGCGCCGTCCAGAAAAGCCGGATGCCGCAACACATTGACCAGCAGGTCGCGATTGGTGCGCACACCGTGCAGGCGACTGCGCGACAACGCGTCGGCGAGCACCAGCGCGGCCGTCCGGCGTGCCGGCGCGTAGCAGATGACCTTGGCCAACATCGGGTCGTAGTGAATCGACACCATTGATCCGTCGGCGATCCCGGAGTCCAGCCGGATTCCGGTGCGCCGGCCCAGCGTGGTGAACTCGGCCACGACACCCGGCACCTCGATGCGGTGTACCGCACCGGCCTGCGGCTGCCAGCCGCGCGCCGGATCCTCGGCGTAGAGCCGGGCTTCGATTGAATGACCCTGTGCAGGGGGCGGGTCCGCATCGAGTCGGGCGCCTTGGGCGACCGCCAACTGCAATTCCACCAGATCGAGGCCGGTGGTCTCCTCGGTGACGGGGTGTTCTACCTGCAGGCGGGTGTTCATCTCGAGGAAGTAGAACTCACCTTGATCGTCGGCGAGGAACTCGACGGTCCCCGCGCCGGTGTAGCCGATCGCGCCGGCGGCCAGACGGGCGGCGTCGAACAGCTTGGCGCGCATTCCCGGAGTGCGCTCGACCAGCGGTGATGGTGCCTCTTCGATGATCTTCTGGTGCCGGCGCTGGATCGAGCACTCGCGTTCACCCACCGCCCATACCGTCCCGTGGGTGTCGGCGAGCACCTGGACCTCGACATGGTGCCCGGTGAGCAGGTAGCGCTCGCAGAAGACCGTCGGGTCGCCGAACGCGGACTGCGCTTCGCGCTGAGCCGCGGCGACTTCGCGTGCCAGGGAATTTAATTCGGTGACCACGCGCATGCCGCGGCCACCGCCGCCGGAAGACGCCTTGACCAGAACCGGCAGCTGTTCTTTCGTGACGGTGTCCGGGTGGAGTTCGTCGAGCACCGGTACCCCGGCGGCGGCCATCATCTTCTTCGATTCGATCTTCGAGCCCATAGCGCGGACCGCCGCGACCGGCGGCCCGATCCAGGTCAGGCCGGCATCTTGCACGGCGCCCGCGAATTCCGGGTTCTCCGAGAGGAACCCGTAACCCGGATGGATGGCGTCGGCCCCGGCGGCGCGAGCGGCGGCGATGATCGCGTCGACGGACAGATAGCTGTTGGTGGCCGGTAGCCGCACATTGAAGTCGGCCTCGGCGACATGCGGCGCGTCGGCGTCCGGATCGGTGTAGACAGCGACAGTGCCCAGACCCGCACGCCGGCAGGAGGCGAACACCCGTCGGGCGATCTCGCCGCGGTTGGCCACCAGAACTCGTGTGATCCCCATCTGCCTCACATCCGGAAGACGCCGAAGTTCGACGTGCCCTCGATCGGGCCGTTGGCGATGGCCGACAAGCACATGCCCAGGACGGTGCGGGTGTCACGCGGATCGATGACGCCGTCGTCGTAAAGCCGCCCGGACAGGAACATCGGCAGTGACTCGGCTTCGATCTGCGCTTCAATGGCGGCCCGCAGTGCCGCGTCGGCGTCTTCGTCGACGGTTTGGCCGCGGGCCTGCGCCGCCGCGCGGCTGACGATGGAGATGACACCGGCCAGCTGAGCGCCGCCCATCACCGCGGCCTTCGCGCTGGGCCAGGCGAACAGGAAGCGCGGATCGTAGGCCCGGCCGCACATTCCGTAATGTCCGGCACCGTAGGACGCGCCGATCAACAAAGAGATGTGTGGCACCGTCGAGTTGGAGACGGCGTTGATCATCATCGAGCCGTGCTTGATCATCCCGCCTTCCTCGTAGTCCTTGCCCACCATGTAGCCGGTGGTGTTGTGCAGGAATAGCAGTGGCGTGTTGGAACGGTTGGCCAGCTGGATGAACTGGGTGGCCTTCTGGGATTCCGCACTGAACAACACGCCGCGGGCGTTGGCCAGAATGCCTACCGGGTAGCCGTGCAACCGTGCCCAACCGGTCACCAGGGAGGAGCCGTAGAGAGCTTTGAACTCGTCGAATTCCGAGCCGTCCGCGATGCGGGCGATCACTTCCCGCGGATCGAATGGGATGCGCAGGTCAGCGGGCACGATGCCGATCAGCTCTTCGGCGTCGAGCAGCGGCTCGGTGACCGTTGTAGGCGTCGGGCCCTGTTTCACCCAGTTCAGCCGGGTGACGACCCGGCGTCCGATGCGCAGGGCATCGAGTTCGTCGGCGGCGAAGTAGTCAGCCAAACCCGAGACCCGGGCGTGCATTTCGGCGCCGCCGAGCGACTCGTCGTCGGACTCCTCGCCGGTGGCCATCTTGACCAGCGGCGGGCCGGCCAGGAACACTTTCGAGCGTTCCTTGATCATCACGACGTGATCGGACATCCCGGGCACGTAAGCGCCGCCGGCCGTGGAGTTGCCGAAAACCAGTGCAATGGTGGGAATCCCGGCTGCTGACAGCCGCGTCAGGTCCCGGAACATCTGGCCGCCGGGGATGAAGACTTCCTTCTGGGTGGGCAAGTCCGCCCCGCCCGATTCGACGAGGGAGATCACCGGCAGCCGGTTCTCGAATGCGATCTGGTTGCCCCGCAAGATCTTCCGCAGTGTCCACGGATTGCTGGTGCCGCCCTTGACCGTTGGGTCGTTGGCGACGATCATGCACTCCACCCCGGCCACCGCGCCGATGCCCATCACCACGCTGGCACCGACCTGAAAATCACTGCCCCACGCCGCCAGCGGGCATAATTCCAAAAACGGCGAGTCGGCGTCGACCAGCAGCTCGATGCGCTCGCGAGCGGTCAGCTTGCCGCGGGCGTGGTGGCGTTCGACGTATTTGGGACCGCCACCGCCGAGCGCCTTGGCCAGCTCGTCATCGAGCTCGGCCAGCTTCCCAGACAGCGCCGATGCCGCCTCGGTGTAGCCGGGAGCATTCGGGTCGAGGGTGGAATGCAGCTTGGTCATGCGCCGCTCTTCCCCCGCGAGGCGGGAGGTGCCCCCACCTCATCGCTCCCAGTAAATCGTCGCACCGCGGCGGTCATTGTTGGTATCCCAGCAGTTTGGCGCTCAGCGCGGTCAAGATTTCCGTCGTCCCTCCGCCGATACCCAGGATGCGCATGTCGCGGTACTGACGTTCGACTTCGGATTCCGCCATGTAACCCATCCCGCCGAACAGCTGAACAGCCTGGCTGGCCGCCCACTCGCCGGCTTCCACTGCGGTGTTTTTCGCGAAACACACCGGCGCGATCAGGTTGGTGTCACCGGCAAGCTGGCGGTCCACCACATGGCGGGCGTACACCCGTGCCACGTCGATGCGACGGGCCATCTCGGCGAGCGTGTTCTGCACGGTCTGCCGGGAGATCAGCGGACGGCCGAACGTCTCCCGGTCGCGGCACCACTGGACGGTGAGGTCCAGACATCGCTGCGCGCTCGAATAAGCCTGTACAGCAAGGCCGATGCGTTCGGGGACGAATGCCTGCGCGATCTGGGCGAACCCGGTGTTCTCGGCGCCGACCAGGTTGGCCGCCGGCACGCGCGCGTCGGTGTAGGACAGCTCCGCGGTGTCCGAGGACCGCCAACCCATCTTGTCCAGCTTGCGGGTGACTTGGAAACCAGGAGTAGCCCGGTCCACCACCAGCAGCGACACGCCCGCCGCGCCCGAGCCGCCGGTGCGCACCGCTGTC
The DNA here is from genome assembly GCF_049802695.1 of Mycobacterium sp. GTDB lineage: Bacteria > Actinomycetota > Actinomycetes > Mycobacteriales > Mycobacteriaceae > Mycobacterium. The sequence goes on along the minus strand of NZ_JBARMY010000212.1, from coordinate 784 downwards.
ACCACGTAGTCAGCCCGAACTCCGGAGGTGATGTAGGTTTTCGTGCCGTTGACCACGAAGTCGTCGCCGTCACGCACAGCGGTGGTCCGCAGGTGCCCGACGTCAGAGCCGCCGCCGGGTTCGGTGATCGCCAGCGCGCCGATCAGGTCGCCGCGCAGTGTCGGGCGCACAAAGGTTTCGATCAGCCTGGCATCGCCGGAGGCGATCATGTGCGGCACCGCGATCCCGCAGGTGAACAGCGACGCGTACACACCCCCGGGTGCGCCGGCTTCGTGCAGTTCCTCGCAGATCACCACCGCGTCGGCGCCGTCACCGCCACCGCCGCCAACCTGCTCGGGGAACCCGGCGCCGAGCAGCCCGGCGTCCCCGGCGCGGCGATGCAGGTCGCGGGGCAGCTCACCGGCGCGCTCCCACTCGTCGACGTGCGGAAGGATCTCCCGTTCCGTGAACGAGCGCACCGTTTTGCGGAGCTGGTCGCGCTCCGGCGTGGTCCAGATGCTCACAGCAATCCTCCGGGAATGTCGAGATGCCGGCTGCGCAGCCATTCGCCGAGCCCCTTGGCCTGCGGGTCGAAGCGCGCCTGGTAGGCGACGCCTTGCCCGAGGATGTCGTCGATGACGAAATTGACCGCGCGCAAGTTGGGCAAAAGGTGGCGGGTGACGGGCAGGTCGGCGGTTTCCGGTAGCAGCTTCTTGAGCAGATCCACCGTCAGCGTGTTGGCCAGCCAGCGCCACTGCTCGTCGGTGCGCACCCACAGCCCCACGTTGGCCGATCCGCCTTTATC
>NZ_JBARMY010000211.1:0-2846 GCF_049802695.1 Mycobacterium sp. | reverse complement strand
CTGGCTGCCGGTGACTTCTGGGGCGGCTCGGGTTCGGTGGCCTGCCAGGAGTTCATCACCCAGTTGGGCCGCAACTTCCAGGTCATCTACGAGCAGGCCAACTCCCACGGCCAAAAAGTGCAGTCGGCCGGCTCCAACATGGCCAGCACCGACAGCGCCGTCGGCAGCAGCTGGGCCTGATCCCTACCCCAGGCGCGGTAGCACACCTAAACTAATTGGTGTGCTACCGCGTCCTGCGGTATGTGCTTCACCCGAACTGTTATGAGAATTGGTGATGGATCAACAAACCCGCACTGACGTCACGGTCAACGTCGAAGGCTTCTGGATGCTGCAGGCGTTGCTGGATATCCGCCACGTGGCACCGGAACTGCGGTGCCGGCCATTCGTAGCGACTGATTCGAGCGACTGGCTTTATCAGCATCCCGGCATGGCGGTGATGCGCGAACAGGGCATCGTGGTCGAAGAAGACGTCAACGAGCACATCGCCGCTCGCATGCGGGTGCTCGCGGCGCCTGACCTCGAGGTCATAGCGCTGCTGTCGCGGGGAAAGCTGCGCTACGGCGTTCCCGACGAGGAAGAAGAGCCGCAGCAGGTGGGGTCGCGCGACATTCCGGAGAACGAGTTCCGGGTGGTGCTGGCACGGCGAGGCACCCACTGGGTCTCGGCCGTCCGAGTCGGCAACGAGATCACGGTCGACGATGTGGCGGTCACCGATTCCGCCTCGATCGCGGCACTGGCCTTCGACGGACTGGAGTCGATCCACCACGCGGACCCGGCCCAGATCAACGCGGTCAACGTGCCGCTGGACGAGATGCTGGAAGCCACCAAAGCGTGGCAGAACGCCGGCTTCAACGTCTTCTCCGGCGGCGACCTGCGGCGACTGGGCATCAGCGCGGCCACCGTCGCCGCGCTGGGGCAGGCATTGGCCGAGCCGCAAGCTGAAGCGGCCGTTTACGCGCGGCAGTATCGCGACGACGCGAAAGGTCCGAGCGCGTCGGTGCTGTCGCTGAAGGACGGCTCCGGCGGCCGCATCGCGATGTACCAGCAGGCTCGTACAGCGGGTTCGGGGGAGACCTGGCTGGCCATCTGTCCGGCCACACCGCAGCTGGTCCAAGTAGGGGTGAAGACGGTATTAGACACACTGCCCTACGGCGAGTGGAAAACGCATCGAAGAGTTTAACGCTTCGTGGCGAAATGCCGACGCAACAAAGCTTTTAACAAAACTCTCGCTCGAGATGCGAGCGGCCGATATTGCCCTAGAATAAGGCCCGAGATTTCCCCCGACAGCACAATTCACAATTGCGAGGCGAGGCACATGGACACCGAATTCATCGGAACCGGCACCGTTGAGGTGGTGACACAGTGACCGCGGTAGTCGAGGTGCCGCAGCCTGGGTCCGAAGCCGTATCAACCTCTCGGGCGGCCGTAGTCAGCATCATCGCCGGCGAAGGCGTGCAGATCGGCGTCCTGCTGGACGCTGCCGCTCCGGTGTCGGTGATGATCGACCCGCTGCTCAAAGTCGTCAACAGCCGGTTGCGTGAGCTCGGTCTGGCCGTCCTCGAGGCGCACGGGCGAGGCCGGTGGGCGCTGTGCCTGGTCGACGGCACTCCGCTGCGGGCCACGCAGTCGCTGACCGAGCAGGACGTCTACGACGGCGACCGGCTGTGGCTGAGGTTCCTCGAAGACACCGAGCACCGCTCACAGGTCATCGAGCACATATCGACGGCGGTGGCGACCAACCTCGGCAAGCGCTTCGCACCGATCGACCCAGTAACCGCGGTGCAGGTCGGTGCCACGATGGTGGCAACCGGAGTGCTGCTGGCCAGCGCTGCGCTGGGCTGGTGGCGCTTCCACAGTGACTCCTGGCTGTCCGCCGCCCTATCCGCGGTCATCACGGTGCTGGTGTTCGCGGTCGCGACGCTCATCCTGCTGCGAGCCGACTCTGTGCCGGAACGGCGAGTCGGCGACCTCATCCTGTTGAGCGGTCTGGCGCCGCTGGCCGTGATGGCGGCGTCGGTTCCGCCCGGGCCAGTCGGTGCGCCCAGCGGGGTGCTGGGCTTCGGGGTCCTCGGCGTCTTCGCCCTGATTCTGCTGCGCTTCACCGGACGTCGGCTGGGCATGTACACCGCCTTGGTGACCGTCAGCATTGTCGCGACGCTGGCCTACCTGGCGCGGATGCTGCTGGGGACCGGCGTGGTGACCTTGCTGAGCACGGTGCTGTTGGTTGCCGTGCTGGCCTACCACGGCGCTCCGGCGCTGTCCCGCTGGCTGTCGGGCATCCGGCTGCCCGTGTTCCCGTCCGCCACCAGTCGCTGGGTGTTCGAGGCCCGGCCCGATCTGCCGACCACGGTCGCGGTGTCCGGTGGCGGCTCGCCCACCCTGGAAGGACCGTCGTCGGTGCGTGAGGTCGTGCTGCGCGCCGAACGAGCGCGGTCATTCCTGACTGGCTTACTGGTGGGCTTGGGCGTGCTGGTGGTTGTGTGCACCACCGGGCTGTCCGACCCGCACACCGGGCAGCGGTGGCTGCCGCTGCTGCTGGCTGGATTCACCGCTGGCTTCCTGATGCTGCGCGGCCGCTCTTACATCGACCGTTGGCAGGCGATCACGCTGGCGGTGACGGCGGTGCTGATCGTCGCGGCGGTGGTCGGGCGGTACGTGCTGGAGCTGCACTCGCCGATCGCGGTTGCCGTCGGAGCGGCGATCCTGGTTCTGTTGCCCGCGGCGGGTCTGACCGCTGCCGCGGTGGTGCCCAACACCATTTACAGCCCGTTGTTCCGCAAGTTCGTGGAGCAGATCGAGTACCTCTGCTTGATGCCGATCTTCCCGCTGGCCTTGTGGTTGATGAA
>NZ_JBARMY010000210.1:0-12964 GCF_049802695.1 Mycobacterium sp. | reverse complement strand
TCGAGCCGATGCTGGTGGAAGGCAAGGCGATTCAGCTGCACCCGTTGGTGTGTGAGGCGTTCAACGCCGATTTCGACGGTGACCAGATGGCGGTGCACCTGCCGCTGAGTGCCGAGGCGCAGGCCGAGGCACGGATTCTGATGCTGTCGTCGAACAACATCCTGTCGCCGGCGTCGGGCCGTCCGCTGGCCATGCCGCGACTGGACATGGTGACCGGGCTGTACTTCCTGACCACCGAGGTCGACGGCGACACCGGTGAATACCGGCCCAGCGCCAACGACCGGCCGGAGACCGGTGTGTACTCCTCGCCGGCCGAGGCGATCATGGCCTCCGACCGTGGCGTGCTGTCGGTGCGGGCCAAGATCAAGGTGCGGTTGACGCAGCTGCGTCCGCCCGCCGAGCTCGAGGCCAAGCTGTTCGGCGCCAACGGCTGGCAGCCGGGCGAGGCCTGGATGGCCGAGACCACGCTGGGCCGGGTGTTGTTCAACGAGTTGCTGCCGCTGGGCTACGCGTTCGTGAACAAGCAGATGCACAAGAAGGTGCAGGCCGCGATCATCAACGACCTGGCCGAGCGTTACCCGATGATCGTGGTGGCGCAGACGGTCGACAAGTTGAAGGACGCTGGGTTTTACTGGGCGACCCGAAGCGGCGTCACGGTGTCCATGGCCGACGTGCTGGTTCCGCCGCGTAAGCAGGAGATCCTCGACGCCTATGAAGCCCGCGCCGACAAGGTGGAGAAGCAGTTCCAGCGCGGTGCGCTGAACCATGACGAGCGCAATGAGGCGCTGGTGGAGATCTGGAAGGAAGCCACCGACGAGGTGGGTCAGGCGCTGCGGGAGCACTACCCGGTCGACAACCCGATCATCACGATCGTCGACTCGGGCGCCACGGGTAACTTCACCCAGACCCGCACGCTGGCCGGCATGAAGGGTCTGGTGACCAACCCGAAGGGTGAGTTCATCCCGCGTCCGGTCAAGTCGTCGTTCCGCGAGGGCCTGACGGTGCTGGAGTACTTCATCAACACCCACGGCGCGCGAAAAGGTCTGGCGGACACCGCTCTGCGGACCGCTGACTCCGGCTACCTGACCCGTCGTCTGGTGGACGTGAGCCAGGACGTGATCGTGCGTGAGCACGACTGCCAGACCGAGCGCGGCATCGTCGTCGAGTTGGCCGAGCGTCAGCCCGACGGCACGCTGATCCGCGACCCGTTCATCGAAACGTCCGCCTACGCGCGGACGCTGGGCACCGACGCGGTCGACGGCGACGGCAACGTCGTCGTGGCGCGCGGTCATGACCTGGGTGACCCGTCGATCGACGCCCTGCTTGCGGCGGGCATCACGCAGATCAAGGTCCGCTCGGTGCTGACCTGCACCACCGGCACCGGCGTGTGTGCGACCTGCTACGGGCGCTCGATGGCCACCGGCAAGCTGGTCGACATTGGTGAGGCCGTCGGCATCGTGGCCGCGCAGTCCATCGGTGAGCCGGGTACCCAGCTGACTATGCGGACGTTCCACCAGGGTGGTGTCGGTGAGGACATCACCGGCGGTCTGCCCCGGGTGCAGGAGCTGTTCGAGGCCCGCGTGCCCCGCGGCAAGGCGCCCATCGCCGATGTCACCGGTCGGGTGCGGCTGGAGGATGACGAGCGCTTCTTCAAGATCACCATCGTCCCGGACGACGGTGGCGAGGAAGTCGTCTACGACAAGCTGTCTAAGCGGCAGCGGCTGCGGGTGTTCAAACACGAGGACGGCACCGAGCGCCTGCTCACCGATGGCGACCATGTCGAGGTCGGCCAGCAGCTGATGGAAGGCTCCGCCGACCCGCACGAGGTGCTGCGGGTGCAGGGCCCCCGCGAGGTGCAGATCCACCTCGTCAAGGAGGTCCAGGAGGTCTACCGGGCGCAGGGTGTGTCCATCCACGACAAGCACATCGAGGTGATCGTGCGGCAGATGCTGCGTCGCGTCACCATCATCGACTCGGGCTCGACGGAGTTCCTGCCCGGCTCGCTGATCGACCGTGCGGAGTTCGAGGCGGAGAACCGCCGGGTGGTGGCCGAGGGCGGCGAACCCGCCGCCGGCCGTCCAGTGCTGATGGGTATCACCAAGGCGTCGCTCGCTACCGACTCGTGGCTCTCGGCGGCGTCGTTCCAGGAGACCACACGGGTGCTGACTGATGCGGCGATCAATTGCCGCAGCGACAGGCTCAACGGTCTGAAGGAGAACGTGATCATCGGTAAGCTGATCCCGGCCGGTACCGGTATCAACCGTTATCGCAACATTCAGGTGCAGCCCACCGAGGAGGCCCGGGCCGCGGCGTATACGATCCCGTCCTACGAGGATCAGTACTACAGCCCGGACTTCGGTCAGGCCACCGGAGCCGCGGTTCCGCTGGACGACTACGGCTACTCGGATTATCGGTAAAACCACCGGTAGTTCCCCGCTACCGATCGGTGCACAAGAGAAAGCCCCGGGTTCGCCCGGGGCTTTTTTCTGCTCGCAGCAGGGGCGGGCGGCGTCAGCACCGGCCACTAGACTGGCCGCCGTGCTGATCGGTTCACATGTGCGAACAGAGGACCCCCTCGCCGCGGCGCAGGCCGACGGGGCCGACGTCGTGCAGTTCTTCCTCGGCAACCCGCAAAGCTGGAAGAAGCCCAAACCGCGCGACGACGCCGCGATGCTGCGGAGTTCGGCCGTGCCGCTGTATGTGCACGCGCCGTACCTGATCAACGTCGCCTCGGCGAACAATCGCGTGCGCATCCCGTCGCGCAAGATCCTCCAGGACACCTGTGACGCGGCCGCCGAGATCGGCGCCACCGCAGTGATCGTGCACGGCGGCCACGCCGACGACGACGACATTGACGCCGGGTGTGAACGCTGGCGCAAGGCGATGGAGCGGTTGGAGACCGATGTCCCGGTGTATCTGGAGAACACCGCCGGCGGCGATCACGCCATGGCTCGTTACTTCGACACGATCGCGCGCCTGTGGGAGGACATCGGCGATACCGGCATCGGCTTCTGCCTCGACACCTGCCACGCCTGGGCGGCGGGGGAGGCGCTGATCGATTCGGTCGACCGCATCAAACGCATCACCGGCCGCATCGACCTGTTGCACTGCAACGACTCCCGCGACGCCGCGGGATCGGGCGCGGACCGCCACGCGAATCTGGGCAAGGGCAAGATCGATCCGGAGTTGCTGGTGGCGGTGGTCAGGGCAGCCGACGCACCGGTCATCTGCGAGACGGCCGACGCAGGCCGGAAGGGCGACATCGCCTTTCTGCGCGACCACATCAACCGCTAGCGTTACAGTACTTGTGCGGTTGTCGAAAAAATGTAACATCATTGGCATGCCAGACACTCATGTCGTCACCAACCAGGTTCCGCCGCTGGAGAACCACAACCCCGCGTCGTCGCCGGTGCTGATCGAGGCGCTGATCCGCGAGGGCGGCCAGTGGGGCCTCGACGAAGTCACCGAGCTCGGCGCCGTCTCCGGATCCAGGCAGACCCAACGCTGGGGTGAGCTGGCCGACCGTAACCGGCCGACTCTGCGCACCCACGACCGGTACGGCCACCGCGTCGACGAAATCGAGTTTGACCCGGCCTATCACGAGTTGATGTGCGCCGCGATCGAACACGGTCTGCATGCCGCGCCGTGGGCCGACGACCGCCCGGGTTCGCATGTCGTCCGCGCGGCGAAGACGTCGGTGTGGACCGCCGAGCCCGGGCATCTGTGCCCCATCTCGATGACCTATGCCGCCGTCCCGGCGCTGCGCTGCAATCCCGAACTTGCCGCCGTCTACGAGCCGCTGCTGACGAGTCGTCACTACGACCCGGAGCTGAAGGCGCCGGCGACCAAGATCGGCATCACCGCCGGCATGTCGATGACGGAGAAACAGGGCGGCTCCGACGTCCGCGCCGGCACCACCGAAGCCGCCCGCAACGCCGACGGCACTTATCGCCTCACCGGCCACAAGTGGTTCACCTCGGCGCCGATGTGTGACATCTTTCTGGTGCTCGCGCAGGCGCCCGGCGGGCTGTCGTGTTTTCTGCTGCCCCGGATACTGCCCGACGGGACCCGCAACCGCATGTTCCTCCAGCGGCTCAAGGACAAACTCGGCAACCACGCCAACGCCTCCAGCGAAGTCGAATACGACGGCGCCACAGCATGGCTGGTGGGCGAGGAGGGCCGCGGCGTGCCGACCATCATCGAGATGGTCAATTTGACCCGGCTCGACTGCGCGCTGGGCAGTGCGACCAGCATGCGCACCGGCGTCACCCACGCTATGCACCACGCGCAGTACCGCAAGGCGTTCGGCGCCTATCTGATTGATCAACCGTTGATGCGCAACGTGCTCGCCGACTTGGCCGTGGAGGCCGAGGCCGCCACCGTTGTCGCGATGCGGATGGCCGGCGCCACGGACAGCGCGGTGCGTGGCGACGAGACCGAGTCGCTGCTCCGCCGCATCGGCCTGGCGGCGACCAAGTACTGGGTGTGCAAACGCGCGACCCCCCATGCGGCCGAGGCGATGGAGTGTCTGGGTGGCAATGGTTACATCGAGGACTCCGGCATGCCGCGGTTGTACCGTGAAGCGCCGCTGATGGGCATCTGGGAAGGCTCCGGCAACGTCAGCGCGCTGGATACATTGCGCGCCATGGCAACTCGGCCGGAGTGCATCGAGGTGCTGTTCGACGAGCTGGCCAAGACCGCCGGTCAGGATCGGCGGCTCGACGCTCATGTCGAGCGGCTGCGGCCGCAGCTCGGCGACTTCAGCGATCTTGACACCATCCAGTACCGGGCGCGCACCGTCGCCGAGCACATCTGCCTGGCGCTGCAGGCCTCGCTGCTGGTGCGGCACGGCCATCCCGCGGTCGCCGAGGCGTTCCTGGCGACTCGGCTCGACAGGCAGTGGGGCGGCGCGTTCGGCACCATGCCCACCGGCCTGGATGTCGCCCCGATCCTCGAGCGGGCCCTGGTCAAGGGCTGACCGGCTCATGACGCGCGCCGGCGACAATGCAGAGCGAAGCGATGAGGAGGAGCGGCGCAATGACCCACGCGATCAGGCCGGTCGATTTCGACAATCTCAAGACGATGACCTACGAGGTCACCGGCCGGATTGCCCGAATCACCTTCAACCGGCCCGACAAAGGCAATGCCATCGTCGCCGACACCCCGCTGGAGCTGTCGGCGTTGGTCGAGCGTGCCGATCTGGACCCTGACGTCCACGTGATCCTGGTGGCAGGACGCGGCGAGGGTTTCTGCGCCGGCTTCGACCTCTCCGCCTACGCGGACCGCACTTCGTCAGCCGGCGGGACCGGCGCCTACCGGGGCACTGCGTTGGACGGTAAAACTCAGGCGGTCAACCATCTGCCGAACCAGCCGTGGGATCCCGTTATCGATTACCAGATGATGAGCCGCTTCGTGCGGGGCTTCGCCAGCCTGATGCACGCCGACAAGCCGACGGTCGTCAAGATTCACGGCTACTGCGTGGCCGGCGGCACCGACATCGCGCTACACGCCGACCAGGTGATCGCCGCCGCAGACGCCAAGATCGGCTACCCGCCGACCCGGGTGTGGGGGGTACCGGCCGCCGGGCTGTGGGCGCACCGGCTGGGTGACCAGCGCGCCAAACGGCTATTGCTGACCGGTGATTGCATCACCGGCGCGCAGGCCGCTGAATGGGGCCTCGCGGTCGAGGCGCCGGAAGCCGGGGAGCTCGACGAGCGTACCGAGCGTCTCGTCGAGCGGATCGCCGCGGTGCCGGTCAACCAACTGGTCATGGTGAAGCTGGCGCTCAACTCCGCGCTGCTGCAGCAGGGAGTGGCCACCAGCAGGATGGTCAGCACCGTGTTCGACGGCATCGCCCGCCACACACCCGAGGGACACGCGTTCGTCGCCGACGCGGTCGAGCACGGCTTCCGTGATGCGGTGCGCCACCGCGACGAGCCGTTCGGCGACTACGGCCGCCAGGCCTCACAGGTGTAGCCGGATCAGCCGATGCCCAGAACGCTGAAGCGCATGACTGCTCGGTCGGTGGTGCTCAGCGTGTTGCTCGGTGCCCATCCCGCCCGCGCCAACGTAGCCGAGTTGATCCGACTCACAGCGGATTTCGGTATCAAGGAGCCGACGTTGCGGGTCGCACTGACCCGCATGGTCAGCACCGGTGACCTGGTGCGATCCGCCGACGGCTACCGGCTGTCTGACCGGCTGCTGGCCCGTCAGCGCCGCCAGGACGACGCCATGCACCCGCGGGTACACGCCTGGCACGAACAGTGGACCACGCTGATCGTGACCAGCGTGGGCACCGACGCGCGCACCCGCGCCGCACTGCGGAACACATTGCAGCAGAAGCGCTTCGGTGAACTACGCGAAGGCGTGTGGATGCGGCCGGACAATCTTGACGCCGATCTGGACCCCGAGGTTCGTGACCGGGTCCGGATACTGCGGGCCGGTGATAAGGCGCCGACTGAGTTGGCCGGACTGCTGTGGGACTTGCCGCGTTGGATGCTGACCGGGCAGCAGTTGCTCGACCAGATGGCGGCCGCCGCTGACATGCCCGGCCGATTCGTGGTCGCCGCGGCGACGGTGCGCCACCTGCTCACCGATCCGATGCTGCCCGCCGAGCTGCTGCCGGCCGATTGGCCGGGCACCCGGCTGCGTGCCGCATACACCGACTTCGTCACCGAGCTGACCAGGCGGCGTGACCAGATCCAACTAGCGGAGGCGAGATGAGCGATCCCGTTCGGGTCGAACGCGATGGCGCGGTGACCACCGTCATCATCAACCGGCCGGAAGCACGCAACGCGGTCAACCGGCCCACCGCCGCCGCCCTGTACGAGGCGTTCCAACACTTCGACGGCGACGACCGCGCGTCCGTCGCGGTGCTCTGCGGCGACAACGGTACGTTCTGCGCGGGAGCCGATTTGAAAGCGTTCGGTACCCCGGACGCCAACGCCGTGCACCGGACCGGTCCCGGCCCGATGGGGCCGACCCGGATGGTGCTGAGCAAACCGGTGATCGCCGCGGTCAGCGGTTACGCCGTTGCCGGCGGTCTGGAACTGGCCCTCTGGTGTGACCTGCGGATCGCCGAGGAGGATGCGGTGTTCGGGGTTTTCTGCCGGCGCTGGGGAGTGCCGCTCATCGACGGCGGCACCGTCCGATTACCACGGTTGATCGGCCACAGTCGCGCGATGGACATGATCCTCACCGGTCGCGCCGTGGCGGCCGAGGAAGCGCTGGCGATCGGGTTGGCCAACCGCGTCGTGCCCAAAGGCCAGGCCCGCCGGCACGCCGAAGAGCTGGCGGCGCAGCTGGCCGCGCTGCCCCAGCAGTGCATGCGATCGGACCGGTCGTCGATGCTGCACCAGTGGGGGAGGCCGGAGACCGAAGCCCTCGACTTCGAATTCGCCAGTATCGCCCGGGTCGCCGCTGAAGCAAACGAAGGTGCCGGACGGTTCGCGGCCGGCGCCGGGCGCCACGGTGGGGCGGTGTGACGCCGTCAGCCCTTGTTGATCGTGTTGCTCTGGCCGAGGTTCTGGACCTTCGGGTCACCGTCTTTGTAGGTGATGGAGTTGTTCAGCCCCACCACGGTAAGCAGCTTGTCGATCTTGTCGAACGTGATCTTGTTGTCCGCCCCACCGATGCTCACACTCGAGCAGGTGCCCTTGACGGTCAGCGTGTTGTTCGAACCGCCCACGTTCAGCCCTTTGCCGTCGGCGCAGTCGAGGTCGGCCGTCGTCCCGAAGGACCCGTAGTTGAGGGTGTTGCCGATCTGAATCTGGGCAGTCGAGCTTTCCGGGGTCGAGGTTGCCGGATTCGCGCTGCTTGTCGCCGTCGAACTGGCCGCCGACGTGCTGCCAGGGGTGCCGGTGTTGTTCTTCTTGCTGCAGCCGGCCACTCCGAATGTTGCAGGCGTCAGTGCAACAGCCAGGACAATCGCCCCGGCCGCCCAGCTGCGGGCGTCGGTGATGTGCGGGCGCATGCTTCCTCGATTCGTTGGTGATCGGATTGCCGGCAGCAGGTCGGCTCAGGCCGGGGCGCGCATCAGAAAGCCTACGTAACTTTGCCGACGCGATGGCAGAGTTCGGCCATTTGTCGACGCCCGCCAGACAGCTGGCACGTTAGCGCAGCGAGGTTCAACTAAAGTTCTTCGCTGACCCCCATGTACACAGCGGTGTTGACCCACCCGGTCATCGCAACCGAAGGGCGATCGCCATGGCAGCTCAGCCGGAATCCCCGGGCGGCCGCTCGCGTGCCGGCGGACGCGCCGGGGCCCGGCCGGCGAAGCTGAGCCGCGACATCGTCGTCAACGCCGCCCTGACGTTTCTGGACCGCGAGGGCTGGGACGCACTGACGATCAACGCGCTCGCATCGCACCTCGGCACCAAAGGGCCGTCGCTGTACAACCACGTAGACAGCTTGGAAGACCTGCGCCGCACCGTCCGGATGCGCGTCGTGGACGACATCATCACCATGCTCGGCCGCGCCGGGGAAGGCCGTGCCCGAGACGACGCAGTGCTGGTCATGGCAGGCGCCTATCGCAGCTACGCCCATCACCACCCTGGCCGGTATTCAGCCTTCACCCGGATGCCGCTGGGCGGCGACGATCCGGAGTACACCGCGGCGACGAAGGGGGCGGCGGCACCGGTGATCTCAGTATTGTCGTCCTACGGTCTCGACGGCGAAGAGGCGTTTTATGCGGCGCTGGAGTTCTGGTCGGCGCTGCACGGGTTCGTCCTGCTGGAGATGACCGGGGTTATGGACGACGTCGACACCGACGCGGTGTTCTCCGACATGGTGCTGCGACTGGCGGCAGGGCTGCAGCTCCGCAGCACGCCCGCCGTGCAGCCCACCGGTGAATAGGGCAAGCTCGACGCCAGTCAACAGGCCGAGCCTGAATAGCGGCGGGGTCTGCGCCGCTTTGACCCGCGCGACCAGCGGCGGGTATTGTGAAGGTTCGTGCCTGGCGGCTCGAGGCGCCTACGGTGACCTGAGGCGCGTTCGCCGGGCCAATTCGCATGTCTATCACGCAACGGATGAGTCCGCGGCGAACGCATGCGACACACCCGGATGCGGGGTACTGCGCCTGGGCATAACTGCAGTACAGACGTATGACAGCGACACAGGAAGCCGGTAGATGCCAACCATTCAGCAGCTGGTCCGCAAGGGTCGCCGCGACAAGATCGGCAAGGTCAAGACCGCGGCCCTCAAGGGCAGCCCGCAGCGCCGTGGCGTGTGCACCCGCGTGTACACCACGACTCCGAAGAAGCCGAACTCGGCGCTTCGGAAGGTCGCGCGCGTCAAGCTGACCAGTCAGGTCGAGGTCACCGCCTACATCCCCGGCGAAGGTCACAACCTGCAGGAGCACTCGATGGTGTTGGTGCGTGGTGGCCGGGTGAAGGACCTGCCCGGTGTGCGCTACAAGATCATCCGCGGATCGCTGGACACCCAGGGTGTCAAGAACCGCAAGCAGGCGCGCAGCCGTTACGGCGCCAAGAAGGAGAAGGGCTGATGCCGCGCAAGGGGCCCGCGCCCAAGCGTCCGCTGGTCAACGATCCGGTCTACGGTTCGCAGCTGGTGACCCAGCTGGTGAACAAAGTTTTGATGCAAGGGAAGAAATCGCTGGCCGAGCGCATTGTATATGCAGCGCTCGAACAAGCTCGCGACAAAACCGGGACCGATCCGGTGATCACGCTCAAGCGGGCTCTGGACAACGTCAAGCCGGCCCTTGAGGTGCGCAGCCGCCGTGTGGGTGGTGCCACTTACCAGGTGCCCGTCGAGGTGCGTCCGGACCGGTCGACCACGCTGGCGTTGCGCTGGCTGGTGAGCTTCTCGCGGCAACGCCGGGAAAAGACCATGACCGAGCGTCTGGCAAACGAAATTCTGGATGCCAGCAACGGCCTCGGGGCCGCCGTCAAACGACGCGAGGACACCCACAAGATGGCCGAGGCGAACCGCGCCTTCGCGCACTATCGCTGGTAGAACGGGCGCTGTGTCCGGAGCCGCTGAGCGGCAAATCAGCGGTAGGCGCCCGAGGCCAGAAGACAGCTAACTAAGCAACCGAAAGAGTGGGAAGACTTCTGTGGCACAGAAGGACGTGCTGACCGACCTGACGAAGGTCCGCAACATCGGCATCATGGCGCACATCGATGCCGGCAAAACGACGACGACCGAGCGCATCCTCTATTACACCGGCATCAGCTACAAGATCGGTGAGGTGCACGACGGTGCCGCCACCATGGACTGGATGGAGCAGGAGCAGGAGCGGGGGATCACCATCACCTCCGCAGCTACCACCTGCTTCTGGAACGGCAACCAGATCAACATCATCGACACCCCCGGACACGTGGATTTCACCGTCGAGGTGGAGCGCTCGCTGCGCGTACTCGATGGCGCCGTCGCCGTCTTCGACGGCAAGGAGGGTGTCGAGCCGCAGTCCGAGCAGGTTTGGCGGCAGGCTGACAAGTACGACGTCCCGCGCATCTGTTTCGTCAACAAGATGGACAAGATCGGCGCCGACTTCTACTTCTCGGTGCGCACGATGGAGGAGCGGCTCGGCGCCAACGTCATCCCGATCCAGCTGCCCGTCGGCTCTGAGGGTGACTTCGAGGGCGTCGTCGACCTGGTGGAGATGAAGGCCAAGGTGTGGCGGGGCGAGACGAAGCTTGGCGAGACCTACGAGACCATCGACATCCCCGAGGAACTTCGGGAAAAGGCCGACGAATACCGCACCAAGCTGCTCGAGGCGGTCGCCGAGACCGACGAGGCGCTGTTGGAGAAGTACTTCGGGGGCGAGGAGCTGTCGGTCGAAGAGATCAAGGGTGCGCTGCGCAAGCTCACCATCAGCTCCGAGGCCTACCTGGTGCTGTGCGGAAGCGCGTTCAAGAACAAAGGCGTGCAGCCGATGCTCGACGCCGTGATCGACTACCTGCCCTCACCGCTTGACGTGCCGCCTGCCGTGGGTCATGCCCCCGGCAAGGAGGACGTGGAGGTCACGCGCAAGCCGTCGACCGACGAGCCGTTCTCCGCGCTGGCGTTCAAGGTCGCCACGCACCCGTTCTTCGGCAAGCTCACTTACGTTCGGGTGTATTCGGGCAAGGTCGACTCCGGATCACAGGTCATCAATGCCACCAAGGGCAAGAAGGAGCGGCTCGGAAAGCTGTTCCAGATGCACTCCAACAAGGAGAACCCGGTGGAAACCGCTTCGGCGGGCCACATCTACGCGGTGATCGGGCTGAAGGACACCACCACCGGTGACACGTTGAGCGACCCCAACGACCAGGTCGTGCTGGAGTCGATGACCTTTCCCGACCCGGTCATCGAAGTGGCCATCGAGCCGAAGACCAAGAGCGACCAGGAGAAGCTGAGCCTCTCAATTCAGAAGCTTGCCGAAGAAGATCCGACCTTCAAGGTGCACCAGGACGTCGAGACCGGCCAGACCGTAATTGGCGGGATGGGCGAGCTGCACCTGGACATCCTGGTGGATCGCATGCGCCGCGAGTTCAGGGTCGAGGCCAATGTCGGCAAGCCGCAGGTGGCCTACAAGGAGACCATCAAGCGGACGGTCGACAAGGTCGAGTTCACCCACAAGAAGCAGACCGGCGGGTCGGGTCAGTTCGCCAAGGTGCTCATCTCCATCGAACCGTTCACCGGTGAAGACGGTGCGACATACGAGTTCGAGAGCAAGGTCACCGGTGGGCGCATCCCGCGCGAGTACATCCCGTCGGTGGACGCCGGTGCGCAGGACGCCATGCAGTACGGCGTGCTGGCCGGCTATCCGCTGGTGAACTTGAAGGTCACTCTGCTCGACGGAGCCTTCCACGAGGTCGACTCGTCGGAAATGGCGTTCAAGATCGCTGGTTCGCAGGTGTTGAAAAAGGCTGCCGCGCAAGCCCAGCCAGTCATCCTGGAACCGATCATGGCCGTCGAGGTCCTCACTCCCGAGGAATACATGGGCGAAGTGATCGGGGACCTGAACTCCCGCCGTGGTCAAATCCAGGCCATGGAAGAGCGGGCCGGTACGCGCGTCGTCAAGGCGCACGTGCCGTTGTCGGAGATGTTCGGCTACGTCGGAGACCTGCGGTCGAAGACCCAGGGCCGGGCGAACTACTCCATGGTGTTCGACTCGTACGCCGAAGTGCCGGCGAACGTGTCGAAAGAGATCATCGCGAAGGCTACGGGCCAGTAACCTTTCCCGGTCACCCGCGGCACAAGTCAGAAACCAACACTGCTTAAACAAGCACCAACTAGTCCAGGAGGACAAAGAAGTGGCGAAGGCGAAGTTCGAGCGGACGAAGCCGCACGTCAACATCGGGACCATCGGTCACGTTGACCACGGCAAGACCACGCTGACCGCGGCTATCACCAAGGTTCTGCACGACAAGTACCCGCAGCTGAATGAGTCGCGCGCATTCGACCAGATCGACAACGCGCCCGAAGAGCGTCAGCGCGGTATCACGATCAACATCTCCCACGTGGAGTACCAGACTGAGAAGCGTCACTACGCGCACGTCGACGCCCCTGGCCACGCCGACTACATCAAGAACATGATCACCGGCGCCGCTCAGATGGACGGTGCCATCCTGGTGGTCGCCGCCACCGACGGTCCTATGCCGCAGACCCGCGAGCACGTGCTGCTGGCCCGACAGGTCGGCGTGCCTTACATCCTGGTTGCGCTGAACAAGGCCGACATGGTTGACGACGAAGAACTGCTGGAACTCGTCGAGCTGGAGGTCCGCGAACTGCTGTCCGCCCAGGAGTTCGACGAGGACGCCCCGGTGGTGCGGGTCTCCGCGCTCAAGGCGCTCGAGGGCGACGCGAAGTGGGTCTCGTCCGTCGAGGAGCTGATGGATGCGGTTGATGAGTCGATTCCGGACCCGATCCGTGACACGCAGAAGCCGTTCCTGATGCCCGTCGAGGACGTCTTCACCATCACCGGCCGCGGCACCGTGGTGACCGGTCGTGTCGAGCGCGG
>NZ_JBARMY010000209.1:0-4843 GCF_049802695.1 Mycobacterium sp. | reverse complement strand
GCTCGGCCTGGTCGTCGTCACCGTCACTGTCGTCGAAGTCCTCGGAGTCCTCGGCTTCGTCGGCTTCGTCCGCTTCGTCGGAGTCGTCGCTGTCGCTGCGGTCCGGGGCCTGCCGAATCGGCTGCGGCGCGACGAACAGCGGCAGGTATTCGGCGCGCTCGACCGTCGTCGTCTCCAGGATCAGCCGGGATTCCGGTTCACCGGGCTCGGCGGAGTCGGCCGGGGCCGCGGACAGCAGGTCACGCACCGCCATCGCGTCCACCCGGTCCACGCTGGAATGCGCGCTGCGGATGCGCCCGTCGAGCTCCCGCAGTGCGTCGAGGACTCGCCTGCTGGTAGTTCCCAACGAACGTGCCAGCGAGTGGACTCTTAGCCGGTCCGGCAGGTCCTCCTGCGGTGTCGGATCTTTCGAGAGGTCTGAAGGTGGGACGCCATCTGCCACGTAATCTCCTCAAGCCCCCGGGCGCGTCGTATCGACGCGGCCACGCGAGGGCTGCACTATGCGCCCGGGTCACTTCTCCCGGACTTGTGGTGGTCTCGCACCGAGCGGCTCACGAGGAACCCACTCGGCGCCGGGGTTCGAATGACGGCTGGACATTCGGCGCCGCACTTGTCTGCGGTAGTCGCGCTTGCCTGAGCCTTCATTCGGGCTTCGGACACCGGTACGGCGACGTTCACCCGCTGCCCAGTATCCCATACCGCATGAGCGAATCGTGTCGAGTGCGCCCGGCTACTGATCGGCGAACCAAAGTCCGATCTCACGCTGGGCCGATTCGACTGAATCCGACCCGTGTACGAGGTTGTATTGCGTCTCCAGACCGAAGTCGCCGCGTATCGTTCCCGGCACGGCTTTCTCCACCGGGTCGGTGCCGCCGGCGATCTGCCGGATCGCGGCAACCGCCCGCGGACCCTCGACGATGGCCGCCACCACGTGCCCTGAGGTGATGAACTCCACCAGCGAACCGAAAAACGGCTTGTCCTCGTGCTCGGCGTAGTGCTGGCGGGCCAGGTCCTCGCTGACGATCCTGAGCTCCAGGGCCGCGATTGTCAGGCCCTTGCGCTCGATGCGGCTGATGGTCTCGCCGATCAGCCGGCGTTCGACAGCGTCAGGTTTGATCAAAAGAAGGGTCCGCTCCAGCTCGCTCACGGCGCTCAGCGTACCGAACCGGCATCCCGACGCCCGGCACGGCGATCAGTCCGGCGGCTGCTGTTGGCCAGGGAGCAGTCCCCGCTTCTCCCGCCACCGCACCTCTGCGCCCAGGTAGGCGATCAGCCCCCATACGACGGCGAAGATGACGCCGATAATCCCGATGCCGGGATACACCGCGAAACCGGCGATCGGCACCAGCTGCACCGCCAGGTTCACCCGAATGGCCCACGACCGGCCTTGCAACCCGACGAGCAGCATCAGTAACACCGCCAGCCCGATCAGGTATCCCAGCGACAGCGTCGTCAGCCCGCCGCCGACGGCGCCCACCACCGGCAGCGCCAGCAACACCACAATCGCTTCCAGGATCAGCGTGCCGGCCATCACGCCGCGGAAGCCTTTCCACGGGTCGGCCGGCCGGCGCGGCGACCCGTCCCCAGGTTCTCGTTCGGGTACTTGCGTCACTCCGGATCACGACCGAACAAACTGCGCGCAGCCCCGGCGGTGACCACTGAGCCGGTGACCACAATGCCGGTCCCGGTCGGTGCTTCACCGTCGGCGGTGGCATCGTCGACAAGCGCGGTGGCGGTCTCGATGGCGTCGCGCAGGTTCTCGGCGGTCAGCACGCGGTCCGGACCGAAACGCTGCTCAGCCAGCAGCGCCAGCGACTCCACATCGATGGCTCGCGGCGATCCGTTGTGGGTGACCACCACCGCCGCCAGCACCGGCTCCAGGGCGGCCAGGATTCCGTCGACGTCCTTGTCGGCCAGCACGCTGACAACACCGACCAGGTACCGGAAATCGAACTCGTCGGCCAACGCCTGAGCCAGCGCGCCGGCTCCGCCCGGATTGTGTGCGGCGTCGATGAACACTGTCGGCGCGCTGCGGAGGCGCTCCAGCCGGCCCGGGCTGCTGACGACCGCGAATCCGGCCCGGACAGCGTCGACGTCGAGCTGGCGCTGCGCGCCGGCACCGAAGAACGCCTCCACCGCCGCCAGGGCGATGGCCGCGTTGTGCGCCTGATGCGCACCGTGCAGCGGCAGGAACACGTCGGAGTACACGCCACCGAGGCCTTGCAGTTCCAACAGCTGGCCGCCGACGGCGACCTGACGACCTCGCACGGCGAATTCCGAGTCCTCCCGCGCCACCGCAGCGTCGGCGCGCACGGCCTGCGCCAACACCACCTCCATGGCCTCCGGTACCTGACGACCGATGACAGCCACAGTGTCCGGCGCACCGTCGTCGGCTTTGGTGATAATGCCGGCCTTCTCGCCGGCAATGCCGGCGATGTCCTCGCCGAGGTAGTCGACGTGGTCGACGCTGATCGGGGTGATGACCGCGACGGGCGCGTTGATCACGTTGGTCGCGTCCCACCGGCCGCCGAGGCCCACCTCGATGACCGCCACCTCGACCGGCGCATCGGCGAACGCGGCGAACGCCATCGCGGTGAGCACTTCGAATTTGCTCATCGCGGGGCCGCCGGCGGACTGCGACTGCTGGTCGATCATCTGCACGTACGGCTCGATCTCGCGGTAGGTGGCCACGTACTGAGCCGGGCTGATCGGCTTTCCGTCGATCGCGATCCGCTCCACCACCGACTGCAGGTGCGGGCTGGTTGTGCGCCCGGTGCGCCGCTGCAGCGCGGTCAGCAGCGCGTCGACCATGCGTGCCACCGAGGTTTTTCCGTTGGTGCCCGCGATGTGAATCGACGGGTAGGTGCGTTGCGGGGAGCCCAGCAGGTCCATCAAGGCGCTGATCCGGGTGAGGCTGGGCTCGATGCGGGTCTCCGGCCAACGCTGATCCAGCAGATGCTCGACCTGCAGCAGCGACGCGATCTCGTCGGGGGTCGGAACGGCGTCCGGTGTCACATCGCGGCCAGCCGACCGGTGATCCGGTCCACTTCGTCGCGGGCCAACTGCTGGCGGGCGCGGATCTTGTCGACGACGGGCGGCGGCGCCTTCGACAGGAAAGCCTCGTCGTCGAGTTTGGCGGTCGTACCGGTCAGCTCTTTTTGGGCGGCGGCCAGATCCTTTTCGAGGCGCCGGCGTTCAGCGGCGACGTCGATGACGCCCGAGGTGTCGAGTTCGACCACGACGGTGCTCTTCGAGTCGCCACCGAGCCTTACCTCCAGCGAGGCCGACGGGCTGAATTCCGGTCCGGCCTCGGTCAGCCAGGCCAACGAGTGCACGGCGCCCGCCTGAGTCGCCAGGTCCGCGCTTTGCAGACCCACCAGTCGGGCGGGGACTTTCTGCCGGTCAGCAAGCCCTTGATCGCCGCGGAACCGCCGCACCTCGGTCACCAACTTCTGCATGTCGGTAATACGCTGCGCGGCAACACGATCAACCGCGATACCGGACGACTGCGGCCACTCGGCGATCACCAGTGACTCGCTACCGGTAAGCGCTCGCCACAGCGTTTCGGTGATGAACGGAATGACTGGATGCAGCAGCCGAAGCAACGTGTCGAGGACCGCGGCCAGTACTGCCGTGGTGTGCGACGAGCCCTCGCTCAGCTGAGTTTTCGCCAATTCGACATACCAGTCGCAGAACTCGTCCCAAGTGAAGTGATACAGCGCTTCACAAGCCCGGCTGAACTCGTAACTGTCGAAAGCCGAATCTACCTCGGCGCGAACCTGTTCGAGCCGGCCCAAGATCCACCGGTCGGCATCGGTCAGCTCGGCGTCTGTCGGCAACGCTGCCGGTGCAGCACCATTGAGCAGCGCAAACCGGGTGGCGTTGAACAGCTTTGTCCCGAAGTTGCGCGACGCCCGCACGTGATCCTCACCAACAGCCAGATCACCGCCGGGACTGGCGCCGCGGGCCAAGGTGAACCGCAACGCGTCGGCTCCGTAAACCTCCAGCCAGTCCAGCGGATCGACGACGTTGCCCTTGGACTTGCTCATCTTGCGGCCGGACTCATCACGAATCAGGCCGTGCAGGAAGACGTCGGTGAACGGCACCTGCGGGCCGCGGCGACCGTCCAGCGTGATGGCCTCGTCGCCGCCGACGAAGGTGCCGAACATCATCATCCGTGCCACCCAGAAGAACAAGATGTCGTAGCCGGTCACCAGAACGCTTGTCGGGTAGAACTTGTCCAACTCCGGTGTGCGCTCGGGCCAGCCCAGGGTGGAGAACGGCCACAACGCCGACGAGAACCAAGTGTCCAGCACGTCGGGGTCCTGCTGCCAACCTTCGGGCGGCGTGTCGTCCGGACCGACGCACACCTGCTGACCGTCGGGTCCGTACCAGATCGGGATGCGGTGCCCCCACCACAGCTGCCGGGAAATGCACCAGTCGTGCATGTCGTCGACCCAGGCGAACCAGCGCGGTTCCAGGCTTGCCGGGTGAATCACGGTGTCGCCGTTTCGAACCGCGTCACCGGCCGCCTTAGCCAGTGACTCCACCCGCACCCACCACTGCAATGACAGCCGTGGCTCGATCGGCTCGCCGCTGCGCTCCGAGTGTCCGACGCTGTGCAGGTAGGGACGTTTCTCCGCGACGACGCGACCTTGGGCAGCGAGCGCTTCGCGCACCTTGACGCGGGCGGCGAACCGGTCCAGGCCGTCGAACTCGGTTCCGGTGTCGGCGATCCGGCCCCTGGTGTCCATGATCGAAGGCATCGGCAACTGGTGACGCACGCCGATCTCGAAGTCGTTGGGGTCGTGTGCCGGCGTGACTTTGACCGCACCCGTGCCGA
>NZ_JBARMY010000208.1:0-16607 GCF_049802695.1 Mycobacterium sp. | reverse complement strand
ACATCTGAGATGGTGATCAACCCGTCGCCGGCAAGGTTGTAAGCCCCGGGCGGCGCCGGGGCGGTGGCCGCCAGGGCGACCGCCGACGCCACGTCGTCGTGGTGCACCAGCTGCAGCGGGACACCCGGGTCGGGTACCACCGGCTTGAGCACCGGGATCGCGTTGGTCACCGCCCGAATCGGCGCAGGCAACTGGTTCCACGGCATCGCGTCGGCGAGCGCCGGCGCCTTCGGCCCCGCGACGATGCACGGGCGCAGGATGAACACCTCCAGCGACGACCCCTCGGTGACCTCCGCCAGAGTCGCTTCGCAAGCGGCCTTTTGCTCCGAGTAGTAGTGCTCAGCTGATCCGCGCGGCGGCACATCCTCGGTGAGCGGTACCGGGTTGTCGGCGTGATAGCCGTAGGCCGCGACCGATGAGGTGTACACCAGACGCCTCGGCCGCTGCGCGGCCACCGTCGCCTCGAAGACGTTGCGGGTGCCCTGCAGATTGATGCGGGCACTTTCTTGCCGGGAACCCATGATGATAAACGCCAGGTGCACCACCACATCCGCGTCGGCGACCAGGGCGTCGACCGCCTCCCGATCGAGGATGTCGCCTTGCCGGTAGGTCGTCTTCGTCCAACCGTGCGACGTCGAGTCGAACGGACGCCGCGCCATCCCGAGGATGTTGTCCACTGCGGGGTCGTGCTCGAGCGCCGTGACAGCCGCGATGCCGATTTCTCCGGTCGGTCCGGTGACCGCAACGGTGAGTCCCATCCGCCCAATCTTCCCGGGGAACGCGAACGCGAAACTATTAAGTGAGCCGATGTGGTGTGATGAGCGCCGAATGTGGTTAAAACCACTGCCAGTGTTGGTTTAGCCCACCAGGCCCTTTGGGGGCGGGGAGAAGAATCATGAAGCTGATGCCACCGACCGACTCGATGTTCCTCGTCGGCGAATCCCGCGAGCACCCGATGCATGTCGGTGCCCTGCAGCTCTACCAGCCGCCCGAGGATGCCGGGCCTGACTTCGTGCGGGAATCCTACGAAGCAATGCTGGCCGAAACCGATGTCCAACCCCTGTTTCGCCAGCATCCCGCTTTTTTCGGTCCGCTCACCAATTTTGCCTGGTCGTTGGACAAAGAGGTCGAACTCGACTACCACTTCCGGAGATCCGCCGTGCCCAGTCCCGGTCGGGTGCGTGACCTGCTCGAGCTGACTTCCCGGCTGCACGGCACCCTGCTCGACCGCCACCGCCCGCTATGGGAAGCGCATCTCATCGAAGGCCTCAACGACGGGCGCTATGCGATTTACATGAAATTTCATCACTCGCTGCTCGACGGGGTGTCCGCGATGAAAATGCTCCAGCGGGCGTTCACCACCGACCCCGATGACGACGAGGTTCGGGCACCGTGGGCGCTCAAGCCCCGTCAGCACAAGAGCAGCCGTGGTGACAGCCCGTCCGCGCTGCAGCGACTGACCGGCACCGTCGGAGCTGCAGCCTCGCTCGGACCGTCGACGTTGACGCTGGCCCGTGCGGCGCTGCTCGAACAGCAGCTGACGTTGCCGTTCCGGGCGCCCAAGACGATGTTCAATGTCCGCATCGGCGGCGCCCGACGGGTCGCGGCGCAGTCCTATTCGCTGGACCGGATCAAGGCCGTGAAGAATGCCGCCGGCATCACCGTTAACGACGTCGTCCTGGCGATGTCGGCCGGTGCCCTGCGCGCCTACCTGCTCGACCAGAACGCGCTTCCGGACACCCCACTGATCGCGATGGTCCCAGTCAGCATGCGCACGGAAGGCGACGGCGGCAACGCGGTAGGCGCACTTCTGTGCAATCTGGGCACGCACATCGACGATCCCGCCAAACGCCTTCAGGCGGTCACCGAATCGATCAGCGACAACAAGAAAGTGTTCGTCGAGCTGCCTCAGGTGCAGCAGCTCGCGCTGTCGGTCACAGTCGTGGGCGGCCTGTTCCTGGGGATGATTCCCGGTTTCATCCGCACCGCTCCGCCGCCGTTCAACATCGTGATCTCCAATGTGCCGGGTGCTCAGGAACAGCTGTATTGGCGCGGTACACAGCTGGTCGGCAACTACCCGTTGTCGATCGCCCTGGACGGGCAGGCGATCAACATCACGGTCGCCAACAACGCCGACAACCTCGACTTCGGTCTGGTCGCGGCCCGGGGCAATGTGCCGCACATGCAACGCATGCTGGGACACCTGGACACGGCGCTCAAAGACCTGGAGCGCGCCGTCGGCGTCTGACGTCTACTCGGGCAGCCGCAGCTCGGGCTTCTCGACCTCTTCGATGTTGACGTCTTTGAACGTGATCACGCGCACTTGCTTGACGAATCGGGCGGGGCGGTACATGTCCCACACCCACGCGTCCGCCAGCCGCAATTCGAAGTACACCTCGCCATCGGCGTTGCGCGGCACCATCTCCACGCTGTTGGCCAGATAGAACCGGCGCTCCGTCTCCACGACGTAGCTGAACTGGCCCACGATGTCCTTGTATTCGCGGTACAGCGAGAGCTCCATCTCGGTTTCGTACTTCTCGAGATCTTCGGCACTCATCTGCTCAGCCGTCCTCCTCGCTGATCGACCCGGCACCCATCTTTCCCCACCCCTGTTCACCACGCTGATCCGGTGTGGACGGTTGACACTCGGCCACAACCCGCGTGCCCGAGTCGGTTGCCACCCGCCGGACGTTGATGAACGAGTAGCGGTGCTGCGGGGACGGGCCGAGGTCACGGAGCGCCGCGGAATGCGCCGGTGTGCTGTAGCCCTTGTGCTCGGCGAAGCCGTAGCCGGGTTGGTCGGCGTCCATCGCTACCATCATCCGGTCCCGGCTGACCTTGGCAAGCACGCTGGCCGCGGCGATACAGGCCGCTGCCGCGTCGCCGCCGATGACCGGCAACGACGGCATCGGCAGACCCGGGACCCGGAAGCCGTCGCTGAGCACATAGCCGGGACGCACTGACAGGCCTGCCACCGCTCGGCGCATGCCCTCGATGTTGGCCACATGCACCCCGCGCCGGTCCACTTCGACCGGCGGGATGAACACCACGTGGTAAGCCAGCGCGTGCCGGCGGATCAGCGGAAACAGCTTCTCGCGCGCCTTCTCGGTGAGCTTCTTGGAGTCGTCAAGTGTCGCCAGGCTGGAAAACCGGCCCGGCCCGAGCACGCAGGCCGCGACCACCAGCGGCCCCGCACAGGCGCCCCGGCCGACCTCGTCCACCCCGGCGACCGGGCCGAGACCGCTGCGATACAGCGCCGACTCCAGCGTGCGCAATCCCGAAGATTTGCGGATCACCGTCCGCGGTGGCCACGTCGCGACCACGGCTAATGACCTTGTTGCGGATTCACCGACCCGACACCGCGCCAGCGCGACGGCGGCCAGACGATGAGCCTTGCTTTGCCGATGACGTTGCCGACCGGCACTGTGCCCGAAGTCGGGTCGCCGGTGCACAGCAGGCCCTTGAGCGCGTCGTCCGGGATGCTGGTGCAGTGGGCGCGGGAGTCCGCCGAATGAGTGCGGTTGTCGCCCATCGCCCAAAGTCGGCCCTGCGGAACGGCGACCGGACCGAATTCGGCGCCCAGGCAGGGATAGACCGCCGGGTCGGCCATCATCGTCGACGGATTCAGATACGGCTCGGTCAACCGCTTGCCGTCGACGGTCAAGCCGGTGGCGGCCCGACACTGCACCGTCTGGCCGCCCACCGCAATCACCCGTTTGACCAAATCGTTTTCGTCGGGTGGCACGAAGCCGACGAACGAGAGCGCGTTCTGCAAGGTGCGCACCGCGGCGTTGTGCGAGCGAATCGATTTGTACCCGATATCCCAGGGCGGCGGTCCCTTGAAGACGATCACGTCGCCGGGCTGCGGCGATGTGAAACGGTACGTGATCTTGTCGACCAGGATGCGGTCGCCGACACACCCCGAGCATCCGTGCAGCGTGGGCTCCATCGATTCCGACGGGATCAGGTAAGGACGCGCTACGAACGTCAGCATGACGTAGTAGAGCAGCACCGCGATCGCCGCGAGGATCACCGTTTCGCGAAGCGCGCCATGCCTATCCGCGGGCGGCTCAGCCGCGGACGGCTCAGCCTCGGCGACGGCCCGATCGGGATTGACCGGTTCGCGGGTGACGAGGTTGGGCTCCGATGGACCATCGTCGGGTTTGGGTTCAGGCGACGAGTCCGCGGTGTCAGTCACGAGCCAAGCGTAGCCAGCCACTTGAAGACGATGCGGGCCGGAGCGCGGCTCAGCGCTTCTCTTTGATCTTGGCTTTCTTGCCGCGCAGCTCGCGCAGGTAGTACAGCTTCGCGCGGCGGACGTCGCCGCGGGTCACCACCTCGAGGTGGTCGATGTTGGGCGAATGCACCGGAAAGGTGCGTTCGACGCCGACGCCGTAACTCTCTTTGCGCACCGTGAATGTCTCGCGGATACCTCCGCCCTGTCGGCGGATCACCACGCCCTTGAAGACCTGGATGCGCTCCTTGGCGCCCTCGATCACCTTGACGTGCACGTTGACGGTATCGCCGGGGCTGAAGGTCGGGATGTCGTCGCGCAGCGACGCCTTGTCGACGAAGTCCAACGTGTTCATCTTGAGAAGACACTTCCTCGCGGTCGCGGCTGGGGGCAACGACTTACGCCGAAGGCGCGGAGCGGTCACCCAGCCGATTGATTCGGACATCTGGTGCATCCCGCAGCATTGCGGGCGCAAGCCGGCCCGCCGAGAGATGCTGGAGACAACTGCTCAATTGTGCCAGACGCCGCCCACGCAGCGAAATCACAGGAAATCACCGCGCTGCACTGCTGCTGATGCGGCCGGCGAATGGTTTCATATGACTTGCATGTGCAGGGTCCCGGCTACACGGATCCGCTGGCCGCACTACCCTGATGCGGCGGGCGGATGGCAGTGCGGCAGACCCCGAATCGTATTCCGACAGCAGCCAGAGGAGGGGCATGCGAGCGCGGCCGCCGATGCTGCTCGTCGTCACCGTAGCGGTGGTGACGACGGTGGTGGCGGCCTGCGAGGCGAAGGTCTACGGCGCGTCCAGCGCGAAGCCGGTGTCTACGCACTCTGCGGTGGTCAACCGGTTGGCCGAGGCGATCCTTCCGCCCGATCCGACGCCGTTTGGGTTCGGTGAGCTGCAATCCCGCATCCAGCAGGTCACCGACGAGGCCGCCGCCGACGGCGCCACCCTTGCGGTTGCGGTTCTCGACCGTGTCACTGATCAACTGGTCTCCAACGGCAACCAGCAGATCCCCGGCATCGCGTCGGTGGCCAAGCTTTTCATCGCCGACGAATTATTACTGCGCGAGGCGCAGGGCGGGGCCACCCTGTCGGCAGACGACCGCACGGCGCTGGACGTCATGCTGCGCTCCTCCGACGACGGCGCCGCCGAGCAATTCTGGAACCAACTGGGTGGCGACGCGATCATCACTGAAGTCGCGGGTCGGTACGGGTTGACCGACACAGCACCGCCCAGCGATGGACGGTGGTGGAACACGATCAGCACCCCCGCCGACCTGATCCGCTACTACCGGATGCTGCTGGACGGGTCCGGCGGCCTCCCGCCGGAGCGGGCCACGACGATCATCAACAACCTTGCTCAGTCCACTCCGAATGGAATCGACGGCTATCCGCAGCGTTTCGGTATCCCGGAAGGCCTCCACGCTGAGCCCGTCGCGGTCAAACAGGGCTGGATGTGCTGTATCGGCGAGGACTGGATGCATCTGTCGACCGGAGTGATCGGCGCCGACCGGCGCTACATCATGGTCGTCGAGTCGTTGCAACCCTCAGACGACGCGACCGCGCGGGCGACCATCACCAAGGCCGTCAAGACGCTGTTTCCCGGCGGCCGGATCTAGTTACCTGCGCCGACGTCGCTGGGCACCGCGTGACTCAGTCCGCGCGGAGATCGGGGCGGCGTTCGCGGGTGCGCCGGCGGGAGGCCTGCTCACGCCAGGCCGCTATTCGCGCGTGGTCGCCGGACAACAACACCTCGGGTACGTCGAGGCCGCGCCAGCTCGGCGGCCGGGTGAAGCTGGGGCCTTCCAACAACCCGGCCTGTTCGAAGGAATGCGAATCGTCGTGTAGCGAGTCCGGATTGCCCAGAACACCGGGCAGCAGTCGAAGCACCGCCTCGATCATCACCAGCGCCGCCGATTCACCGCCCGGCAACACGTAGTCGCCGATCGAAACCTCTTCCACCCGCATCCGCCGGCCGGCATCATCGATGACCCGTTGGTCGATGCCTTCATAACGGCCGCAAGCGAACACCAGGTGCGGCTCGGTGCTCCAGCGCTGCGCATCGGCCTGATCGAACAACGCACCCGCAGGGGTGGGTACCACCAAAAGCGGTTTATCGGAACAGATTTCGTCGAGTGCTGCACCCCACACCGGCGCCCGCATCACCATTCCGGGTCCGCCGCCGTACGGCGCATCGTCGACTGACCGGTGCACGTCGTGAGTCCAGCGCCGCAGATCATGCACCTGCAGGTCGACCAGGCCCGACTGTATCGCCTTGCCCGGCAACGATTGCCGCAGCGGGTCCAGATAGCCCGGAAAGATGGTGACCACGTCGATTCTCATGGCGATGCGCTACAGCTGCTCGAGGTCGAGCAACCCGTCCGGCGGGTCGATTTCGACGGCGCCGTCCGTCAACGACACCGCGGTCACGATGGCACTGACGAACGGCACCAGCAGTTCCTCTCGGCCGTCATCGGTCTTGACCGCCAGCAGCTCCCCGGCCGCGGTGTGCAGCACTTCGGCGACGACGCCGATGTGCTGGCCAGCGGTGGTGTGCACCCGCAGGCCTTCCAACTGGTGGTCGTAGTACTCGTCGGGGTCGTCGATCGGCGGCAAGTCGTCGGAGTCGATGACGAGCAGGCTGCCCCGCAACCCGTCGGCGGCATCCCGGTCGGTGATCCCGGCCAACCGCACCAGCAGCCGGTTGCCGTGATCGCGAACCGCCTCGACGACATAGTTTCGGTCCGGCCCGGATTCACGAGAACGCGTGGCCCGCAACGTGACTCCAGGCGTGAACCGGCTGCCTGGATCGTCGGTGCGAACCTCGACGACGACCTCTCCGGTGACGCCGTGCGCCTTGACCACGCGCCCGACTGTCAAATCCACGGAAGCCCCATGGCCATGATTCCGCTACTGGTCGGTGTCCACCACGTCGACGCGGATCCCCCGACCACCGATGCCGGCGACCAGGGTGCGCAACGCCGTTGCGGTGCGCCCCCCGCGACCGATCACCTTGCCGAGATCTTCCGGATGAACGTGCACCTCAACGGTGCGCCCGCGCCGATTGGTCACCAGGTCGACCCGCACCTCGTCAGGGTTGTCCACGATACCGCGAACCAGATGCTCGACAGCGTCGACGACGGCAGTACTCATGGCGCCGGTCAGCTCTCGGCCGTGGGTTCAGGCTGCTCGCCGGCGGTCTGTCCCGGCTCGGCGGCTTCCCCGGTGTCGGCCTTCTTGGCCGCCGCTTTCTTCGCCGGAGCTTTCTTCTTCGGTGTCGTCGCCTCGGCGGCAGGCGCACCGTCGGCGGCCGCAAGTGCGGCGTTGAACAGCTCGAGCTTGCTGGGCTTGGGCTGGGCGACCTTCAATTTGCCCTCGGCGCCGGGCAGCCCCTTGAACTTCTGCCAGTCACCAGTGATCTTGAGCAGCTTCAGAACCGGTTCAGTCGGCTGAGCTCCCACCGACAGCCAATACTGGGCCCGTTCGGAGTCGATCTCGATCAGACTCGGATCTTCCTTGGGGTGATAGCGGCCGATGACCTCGATGGACCGGCCGTCGCGGCGGGTTCGCGCGTCGGCGACAGCGATGCGGTATTGGGGGTTGCGGATTTTGCCGAGCCGGGTGAGCTTTATTTTCACGGCCATGAGTGAGCGACTTCTCCTGTAAGTGTCACGCTGCAATTCAGCGGCCCGGACAGGGCGTCCGGACCCGGTTTTACCTCGCGTGTGTGACCGGCCGCGCGAGCACTCTGACGGAGTTGGTCGCGGGGCGGACAGCCGCCGATTGTGCCACAACGCCGCTGTTCAGTGGAAATCCGCGGACCCGGACCGGCTCCTCGCCGAGCGTCACGCCGGCGTGGCCGCGAACACCGAACGCCACTCCAACGTGACGTTCGGCGGGCGGGTGGGCGTCACGGTTGCCGGTCGAAGCATTTCCTCTCAGCCCGCCGACTCATCCGCCAGCCGTCGGGGGTGCGGACGAACTCGTCCTCGTACCACAGCCCCAACAGCATCGTGGTGGGCTTCGTGGTGTGCTCAGCGCCGCCGAACACCATCGGGTTGAAGCAGAATGTGCGTGCGGTCGCCGAGTCGCCGGCCAGCTGGATCGCCGGCAGCCCGAGCATGTGGGCGTAATTGGTGAAATTGGGCAGCACCTCAGCCAGCCACGCCTTGACCTGAGCGAACTCGCCGTCGATGCCGCCCATGGCTCGGTAGTCGATGTAAGCATCGCGGGTGAAGACCTTATCGAGGTCGTCGAATCGGCGTTGGTCGATGGCAGTGGAGTAATCCGTCAATAGCTGCTGGATCTCCAACCGGTCCGAGATTTCACCGAGATTCAACATGCGTCGATTCAACACTTTGGCTGTGACCCGCATCCTGCTGGGCTATTGTCAGCGGCCATGCGGAATCTCGTCGCCGCACCGGCAACCTTCATGGCGTACCTCACTGCCCTCGCCTGCGCTGTCGCACTCAGCGCCGGCATCGCAGCGGCCGACACCGACGTGCAGCCGGCCGGCTCGGTGCCCGTCCCCGAGGGGCCGGCACAGACTTGGATCGTCGCCGATCTCGACAGTGGTCAGGTGCTGGCCGGCCGCGACCAGAGCGTGCCCCATCCCCCGGCCAGCACGATCAAGGTGCTGTTGGCGCTAGCGGCCCTGGATCAGGTGAGTCTGGATACCACGGTCGTTGCCGACGCCGCCGACGCCGCGGTCGAGTGCAGCTGTGCCGGCGTCAAAGCGGGCCGCAGCTACACCGCACGTCAACTCCTCGAGGGCGTGCTGCTGGTGTCGGGTAACGACGCCGCCAATACGCTGGCACACATGCTCGGCGGTCAGCAGGCGGCCGTGGCCGCAATGAACGCGAAGGCCGCGGCGCTGGGCGCGATGAGCACCCATGCGGTGACACCGTCGGGTTTGGACGGGCCCGGCGGCTCCGGTGCATCCACTGCACACGACTTGGCCGTCATCTTCCGCGCAGCGATGGCCGCTCCGGCATTCGCGCAGATCACTGCCGAGCCGTCGGCGACGTTCCCCGGCGATGGCGCCGACCATCAGATCGTCAACCAGGACGAACTGCTGCAGCGGTACCCCGGAGCGATCGGCGGCAAGACCGGCTACACCGACGCCGCACGCAAGACCTTCGTCGGTGCCGCCGCGCGCGACGGTCGGCGCCTGGTGATTGCGATGATGTACGGGCTGGTCCACGCGGGCGGACCGACCTACTGGGACCAGGCGGCCAGCCTGTTCGACTGGGGCTTTGCGCTCAGCCCGCCAGCCGCCATCGGCACCCTGTAATATTTGCGTGCGAAGGATCCTGGAGCTGTGGTCGCCTACCCGCTGAGTTGGGCTGCCAACGCCGTGGCATCCTGTTTTGAATTGCCGAATATGGCGTGCACGGATTCGTGATGACGCCCGTCGGCGCCGCCCACCCGGGTTGAGCATCCAGCCCCCACTGAAACATGCCGGTCTGCAGTACGACCGGATAGCTGCGCGCAATGAAGAGCAGAAGACAGAGGGTCAACGATGGCCGAATACGACGAAGCTTCACCGCTTTCTCAGCCACAGCTACGCGACGGCGACTTCAAGGTCGACGAGTCGTGGGTCGATCGTCTCGTTGTGGTATCGGTGGGTGGAAGCGTAGACATGCTCAGCGCTCCGTGGTTGACCGAAGCGATCGAGGCCGCGCTCGCCAAAGACCCAGCCGGCATGATCATCGACCTGTCCAAAGTCGACTTCCTCGCCTCGGCAGGCATGAGCGTCCTGATGTCATCGCACAGCAGTGCTGATCACTCGCGCAGCTTTGCCGTGGTTGCCGACGGCCCGGCCACTCACCGGCCGCTGACGCTGATGGGTCTCGACGAAGTCCTTCCGCTCTACCGCACGTTGAATGACGCGCTGAGCAAGCTTCGCGACGACTGACCCGCCCGCAGATTCGGCGCTTCAGGTGCCGGGCGCGCCTTCAGACTGCAATCCGCCCAGCAGAGCCATCAGCAGCGGTATTCGCTGCTCCTCGATGTCGGGTTGCGGAAGCACTGCTCGCACCAGCGCGGCGCCGTCAAAGGTGTTGGTCAGCACCGCTACCATGACCGGGAAAATCTCCCGGGGAAACTCATCAGCTCCCGGCAATGCCCGCGCCGCGTCGATGATCTTCGCCCGATACTGCTCGAGCACGTGTTGCAAAGTGGCTCTTAGCTTTTCGTCGGTGCGGGCCGCCACCATCAGCTCGTAGAGCACGGCATTGGTCGACGTGGCGGTGATGTCTCGTAGAATTGTCAGCACCGCCGCCAACGCCGGCCGGTCGGCCGGTATCTCGGCGACCTGCTTGGCGAACAGGTCCAACTGACGGCGCAGCACCTCGTACGCGGTGGCCGCCATGAAGTCACCCATCGTGGGAAAGTGCCGAAACAACGCACCCCCGGACACTTGGGCGCGGTTCGTGATCACAGCGGCCGAAGCCCGCCCGTAGCCGATTTCGGCGATGGTGGCGATGCTGGCATCCAGCAACCGGGCCACGGTCTCTTCCCGACGTTGCTGTTGGGTTCGGGCCACGTCAGAGCCGCGCTCCGGCGCGGAGCGCCTTGGCGTGACCGGCTGCCCGCAGGAACCGGCCCGACTTCACCGTCTCGCCGTACCCGTCGCGGAAAGTGCCGCTGCGGTAGACGATCTCGCCGCCCACCCCGGTCGCGACGACGGCAGCATCGTTGCGGTTGACCATCCGCCGCAGCCCGCCGTAGAACGGCACCTCCGCTTCGTGGTAGCCGTCCACTGATTCATCGAGACCGGCCGGGTCGATCACCACGAAGTCCGCACGGTCCCCGGCCCGCAAGGTGCCCGCGTCGATGCCGAACCAGTCGGCCACCTCGGCGGTCAGGCGGTACACCGCACGCTCGACGGTCAGGAACGGCTGGCCGGCCCGGCCGGCCTCTAGCACCCGCTTGAGCAGCCGCAGTGGATAGTTGTAGAAAGCCATGTTGCGCAGGTGCGCACCGGCATCGGAAAAGCCCAGGTGGATGCTGGGCTCGGCCGCGAGCTTGTCGAGCTGCTTGGGGCGATGGTTGGCCACCACGGTGGTCCAGCGGACGTTGCGCTCGCCGTTCTCGACGAGAACATCAAGGAATGCGTCCAGCGGGTGCAGGTGCCGTTCGTCGGCTATCTCCCCGAAGGTCTTGCCGACCAACGACTCGTCCGGGCATTCGACAATGACCGCATCGTGGAAGTCGCGGTGCCACAACGTTGGTCCGAGCTTGCGGCGATCGAACTCTCGGCGGAACCTGCGGCGGTAGCCGGTGTCGGCCAGTAATGTGTTGCGCTGCAGTTGATCGC
Organism: Mycobacterium sp.; assembly: GCF_049802695.1. Classification (GTDB taxonomy): domain Bacteria; phylum Actinomycetota; class Actinomycetes; order Mycobacteriales; family Mycobacteriaceae; genus Mycobacterium. The sequence goes on along the minus strand of NZ_JBARMY010000208.1, from coordinate 5,045 downwards.
GTAGGTGCAGCGCTGCCGTGCCGGCGCCGAACTCTTCGAACACCGGCAGATCGATTCCGTCGGAATACAGTTCGAAAGGGACGGGCAGATGCTGGAACCTGACCTGTGCGCCCAGGACGGCGTTGAGCAACCGGGTGACGGGGCCGAATACGCGCGCTGCACCCGGCATTGACTTGGCGTCCGCCGACACCAGCAGACTCATCCGAACACCTCTGCGGCGCCCCAACATTCGGCTGCTGGAAAGGAAGAACAGCAAGCCGGACAACGGATTGGCGACGTCGGGAGCGCTCTGCAGAATCCGGCCACGCCTGCGCAGTACAGAAATCAATCTGCGCCGCTCGCGCCACGTCGCAAAGGTCGAGGGCAGCGCGCGAGAGCGGTAGCGCTCACCGTCAAGCTTGTCGATGGCGGCGTCCATGCCCGACAGCCCGAGCAGGCCGGCGTCCAGGCTTTCCTCGAGCAACGCCGCCATCCGGTCCAGTTCGGCGTCGGTGGGCGACACGTCGTCCTCGGTGGCGCGCCCCAACCCCAGCACCGCGGTCCGCAGATCGGAATGACCGATCAGCGAGCCCACGTTGGGGCCGAGCGGCAGTTCGTCGAGTGCGCGCACGTACTGCGCGGCCGACGACCATGTTTTCTTGGCTTCCAGCGCGTCCAGAACGAACTGCCGCGGCACCGCCTCGACCCTGCTGAACAGGTCGGCGGCGTCGGCGGCGTCAGCGTAGACCGTCGACAGCGAACAATTCCCCAGCAACACCGTGGTGACACCGTGCCGCACCGACTCGCGCAGTCCGGGGTCGAGCAACACCTCCGCGTCGTAGTGGGTGTGCACGTCGATAAATCCGGGCACGATCCACTTGCCCGCCGCATCGATCACCTCCCCGCAGCCGGTTTCGTCCAAAGGCCCGGCTGACACATCGCACACTCGGCCGTCCCGGATGCCCACCGTCCGAACCTGCGGAACGCTGCCGGTGCCGTCGAAAAACAATCCGTCCCGAATGATCACGTCGTAGGCCACCGCGGTTCTCCCGTTCGTCGATTCCGGCCAGCATAGCTCAGATAGTGAGCACTTACAATCTATCTGCGCCAGCACGCGGGCTCGCCCACCGGTAACAGTCGATCAACGCGCCGGAGGTTCGGGCACAGTGACGTCCGGCGGCACGCCACCGGTGCGTCCAGCCGTCGCCGGAATGACGATCTGTGCTCCTTTTTGACCGCACTCGTCGCTTTCGACGTTGACGGTCATGACACCGTGCAGCGGCCCGTTACCCTGCAGCTGCAGCGACAACACCTGCGTGGTGGTCTGTTTCGCGGTTGCGCCGGTCGGCCCGAGACAGGGGAACAGGACTGTTTCGGGCCGGGACTGCCAGGCGCCGTCGCCAAAATCCAGCACCAAGGGGCGGTCGCCACCCTGGGCGCTCGCTACGAGGTGGTTGGTGTTGTCCAGCATGATCCCGGCGGCAACACATCCCGTCGGCGTGCACCGCGAGTGAAACGCCCACCAAGTGGTCACGTTGGGCGGTTGCGGGTCCGGGTTGCCGTTGTACGTCTGCTGCTCACGGTTGACGTCGACCTGGTAGGACCCGTCCAGTTCCTGGCCCGGTGCGGGCGTGCGGGGAGTATGGCTGGGTGCGGCGGCAGGCGGGCTGCTCGGTGACGGGCCGGCGGCTTGAGCGGTGCGGCGCTGATCGTTGCGTTCGGCGCCGATGGTGACGACGAGAACAGCGCCCAGCAGAACCGCCGCGGCACCGCTCGCCCCGCCCAGCAGAATCCACGGCCATCTGCGCCTCGCCCGCGCGTCGGCTTCAGCAATAGATGACGGGCCTTTCGCCCGCCGCGCCCGGCCGAGGCCGAGAAGGGTTGCGGGCCGCGCGCGGTTGGCCCATTCGGTTGCCGCGCCCGCACCCGGCGCGGCTTCGGTGTCATCGTCGGGATAATCGACAACGCCCAGCACGGCCTCCGGACTGTATTGACCGATCCATCCGCCGGTCCGCGAGATGAGCGCATCCGCCAACTCTCGACATGAACCGAACCGGTCGGCGGGTCGTCTGGCCAGTGCGGTAGCCAGCACGCCGTCCAGCGGCGCCAACTCGGGGCGTCGATCGCTCAGCTTGGGCGGGGTCACGCTGAGCAGACGATCAGCGGAATCGCGATGTGGCGGCGCGCCGGTGAACAGGTGAAATGCAGTGGCTGCCAGCCCGTATTGGTCGGCGCGCCCGTCGAGGTCTGTTCCCATCATCGACTGCTCCGGGGCGACGTAGCCGGCCGACTCCCCCATCAAATAGGTCGTGGGACCATGGCGCTCGCCGGCATGTCGGGTCAAGCCGAAGTTGGTCAGGAGGATTCGTTGTTCACCTTGCGCCTCATCGCTGAGCAGGATGTTGTCGGGCTTGACGTCGCGGTGCAGCAGTCCCCGCTGATGGGCATGATCAAGCGCCTCGGCGATCGCGGCGATGACGGCAAAAGCTTCACTGGCCGGCATGCCGGACGGATACCGCTGCGCAACGACCAGCGCCACGCTGGTCCCGGCAACATATTCCGTTGCGACCCATAAGCGCCCGTCATACTCGCCGCGGTCGTAGATCTCCGCGATGTTCGTGTGGTACAGCCGTGCGACGATGTCGGCTTCACGAAGGAACCGGCGCCCGAAATCGCTGTCGGCGGTGAAAGTCGCGGGCAGGACTCGCAGCGCCTCCTGACGGGCCAATCGGGGATGCTGCGCGAGGTACACCTCGCCCGTCGCCCCGAACTCCAGCATCCGCAGGATGGTGTACCCGGCAAATGTCGTGCCGCTGGCCAAGGCCATTCCCGAAGTCTAACGGGGCTTCTCGCGAAGCGCGTATCGGCTGCCGGGGTCAGAACAGCTGTCCCCGCAAAATCACCCGATCCGGATTGTTGAGCACGGCGGCACCTCGGCGCGGGTCGGCGGCGTAGCACACCAAGTCGGCCGGCGCCCCATGCTCGAGGCTGGGACGGCCCAACCAACGGCGAGCATCCCAGCACGCCGCGCCAAGCGCATCGGTGTCGCTCATCCCGATGCTTTTCAGCGCGTCCACCTCGTCAGCGATACGGCCGTGAGCGATCATGCCGCCCGCATCGGTGCCGGCGTAGATCGGGACACCGGCCTCGCGAGCCGCGGCCAGCCGTCGCGAACTCTGCGCGTACAGCTCGCGCATGTGGGCAGCGTAGGCGGGGTACTTCCCGGCGGCGTCGGCGATACCGGGGAAATTCTCGAAATTGATCAGGGTGGGCACCAAAGCGGTGCCGTGGTCGAGCATCAACGCGATGGTGTCGTCGGTGAGCCCGGAGCCGTGCTCGATGCAGTCGATACCGGCATCGATCAGTCCGGGCAGGGCGTCCTCGCCGAAGACATGCGCGGTGACCCTAGCGCCCTCAGCATGGGCGGTGTCGATCGCGGCCTTGAGCACGTCGTCGGACCACAACGGAGCCAGATCGCCCACCGAGCGGTCGATCCAGTCGCCGACCAGCTTGACCCAGCCGTCGCCGCGCCGCGCCTGCTCGGCCACCGCCGCCGGCAGCTGTGACTCGTCCTCGACGTCGATCGGCAGGCCGGCTATGTACCGCTTGGGCCGGGCCAGATGTCGTCCGGCACGGATGATGCGCGGCAGGTCGTCGCGATCGTCGAGGCTGCGGGTGTCGATCGGTGCGCCGCAGTCGCGGAGCAGCAAGGCACCGGTGTCGCGTTCGGTCTCGGCCTGCCGGGCCGCTTCGTCCAGATCGACCGGCCCACCCGGACCGAGCCCGACATGACAGTGCGCATCGACCAGACCTGGGATGATCCAACCGCCGTCGAAAACGGTGTCCGCTCCGGCGACCGGCTCGACGCTGATCCCTCCGTCGACGATCCACAGTTCGAGTTCTGCTCCGTCGGGCAGCCCGAGACCGCGGACGTGCAATCGCACGTTCGGCTACTTCTTGCCGGGGAAGTTCAGTTTCGACAGGTCGAAGTCGGCCAGTCCGGGGGGAAGCTCGTTGAGGCCCTCGGGCAGATGCGACAGGTCGGGGAATCCGGCCGGCAACCCGGCGGCGAGCGGGCTGCGCACTTTCGGCGGTGTCGGCCCACGCGCCCCCTTCTTGCCCTTCTTTCCTTTGCCTGCTCTGGGTTTCGCCGCCTTGCGCGTCGCGGACTTGCGGCCCAGACCCGGCATGCCGCCGAGCATCGACGACATCATCTTGCGGGCCTCGAAGAAGCGGTCGACCAGCTGGTTGACTTCGGACACCGCCACACCCGAGCCGTTGGCAATGCGCAGTCTGCGCGATGCGTTGATGATCTTCGGGTCAGCCCGCTCGGCCGGCGTCATGCCGCGGATGATGGCTTGCAGCCGGTCGAGTTGCTTGTCGTCGACGGCGGCCAGCGCCTCCTTCATCTGACCGGCGCCGGGCAGCATGCCCAGTAGGTTGCCGATCGGGCCCATCTTGCGGATGGCCAGCATCTGCTCGAGGAAATCCTCCAACGTCAGCTCGCCCGACCCGATCTTGGCGGCGGCGGCCTCGGCCTGCTGCGCATCGAAAACCTGCTCGGCCTGCTCGATCAGGCTCAACACATCGCCCATGCCGAGGATGCGGCTGGCCATCCGGTCCGGGTGGAAGACGTCGAAGTCCTCGAGCTTCTCCCCGCTCGATGCGAACAGGATTGGGACGCCGGTCACTTCACGGACCGACAGCGCGGCCCCGCCGCGGGCGTCGCCGTCGAGCTTGGTCAAGACGACGCCGGTGAAGCCGACGCCGGCGCCGAACGCCTCAGCGGTGGTAACGGCGTCCTGGCCGATCATCGCGTCGAGAACGAACAGAACTTCGTCGGGGTTGACCGCGGCCCGGATGGCGGCGGCCTGAGCCATCAGCTCGTCATCGATGCCGAGCCGGCCCGCGGTGTCGACGATGACGACGTCGAAGTGCTTGGTCCGGGCCTCCTCCAGCCCGGCTGACGCGACGGCGACCGGATCGCCGGGGCCGGCTTGTAGGACCAAGTCCGCGTCGGGCGAGGCACCCGGATGCGGCGCGAACACCGCGACGCCGGCCCGCTC
>NZ_JBARMY010000207.1:0-16326 GCF_049802695.1 Mycobacterium sp. | reverse complement strand
ATGCGAACCCTATGCGGGCTCCTGATAGCCGTGATCGTCTCCTGGGGCGGGCTCCGTTGCGGTGCCCTGGCCCGCGGTGACGTCCCACCGGTCAGCGCGGCGGCGCAGGCGGCAGGTTTCGTCGACGTGCTCAGCGTTGCGCCCGACGCGCTGATCAACCTGCGGTATGCCACGCCGAACAATTTCACCGGCGCCCCCTTGTATCCCGCGGATGCGCGTTGCCTGGTGCACGAGTCGCTGGCGAACGGTCTCGCCGCTGCCGCCGAAGCGTTGCGCCCGTCGGGCGAGGCGCTGCTCTTCTGGGACTGCTACCGGCCACATGATGTGCAGGCCAAACTGTTCCAGGTCGTGCCGAATCCAGCGTGGGTCGCCCGGCCGGGACCATACGCACGCAGCCACGAAGCCGGACGCTCGGTCGACCTGACCGTCGCCGGCCCGGCGGACCGATGTGCGCCCGGCCGGCAGGTCGCCGGGCGATGCCTGCTCGACATGGGCACCGACTTCGACGACTTCACGGCTCGCGCAGAGGCATTCGCCACCGCCGCGGTCAGTGCGGCGGCTCAGGCGAACCGCGGCCACCTTCGCCAGGCGATGAGTGCCGGCGGGTTGACCGTCTATTCCGGCGAGTGGTGGCACTTCGACGGGCCGGGCGCCGGTGCGCAGCGGCCGATTCTTGATGTCCCGGTGGACTGATGTCGACGGGATCAGGGTTTGCGCCCGGACCTGCGACGCCCCGAGACTTGTTGAGCAGCTAAACGTTTGGCCTTCTTGGGTTTGGCCGCGAACGACCGAACATAGCCGACAGCGGCATGCAGCGCCGCGCCCATCGGTTCCGGGCTCCCGGTTGTGTGACTGAGCATCGCTCCGCCTTGATGGGCAGCGACCAGAGCAACGGCGAGGTGGCGGGGGTTGGCGTCCGGTCGCAGGTCTCCGCGCCTACGCATCGCCGCAAGCCCGTTGTGGAATGTCGTGAGCCATTCGTCATAGCCGTCGGCCAGATCTGCCCGGGTGTCGTCGTCGGCCTCGATCAGTTCACCGACCAGAGAGCCGTAAACACATCCGCCCACGCAATAGACGGTGCTTAGGTCGGCCGCACACGCGTCGGCCCACGCGTGCAGCGCCTCGAACGTGTCGAGGGCGCCGAGGCGCGGTTGAGAGTGGAAGTTCTTGACATCGCTGCGGCGTGCGGCGACGACCTGGCGAGCCAGATCCCGCTTGTCCTTGAAGTAATGAGTAATCTGCGATCCGCTGACAGCCGCGCTTCGGCGGACATCGTCGATGCTGGTGCCGGCGACTCCGTGGCTGAACATCAGCTTGGCCGCAGTGTCGATGATGCGTGCCCGGGTGGCTATTCCCTTTCGGGTCAACCGCGGGGTTGGCTCGTCGGACACGGCGTAACCTTACGCCGGTTTTCGACGACTACTGGTCAACTCCATCGGCGCATGCGCCGCGGCGGGCGCGCCGCACGCTCGGCCGGGTCGGCGGCGAAGCCCCGCAGGTAATTGACCGCGAACCGAACTGCGTCCGCGTGCGGCCACTCCTGCTGGTAAGCGAAAGCTAAAGTGCCGCCGCCCTGGTGGGCGCTGACGACGACCATGGCGAGTTGGCGCGGATCGGCGTCGGGGGTCAGCAGCTTGTTGTCCTTCATCCGTTGAATGGACTCTTCGAACAGGTTCACCCACTGCCAGTAACCGGCCGCCAACGCCGCACGGGTGGCGTCGTCGGATTTAGCGAGCTGCCCAACGAGAGCGTGATAGGTGGGCGTGCCGGTGTACCCGAAACGGCGCAGATAGCGCATGTTCAAGGTGATCCAGCGTTCGAAGTCGTCAAAGGTTTGCAGGCCGCCGAGCTTCGGTTGGCGGTGAAAGTCCAGCACCACTCGGATCTGACGGGCGACCACCGCACGGATGAGCTCTTGCTTGTCGGTGAAGTAGTGCGCGATCTGCGAACCGCTGACCGACGCCAGCCTGCGGACGGTGTCGATGTTCATTGCCGATAAGCCTTGCGCGAGGATAAGTTCGGCGGCCATCTGGATGATCCGCTCCCTGGTGGCTCTGCCCTTGGCCGTGAACCGTTGATCGTTGGACGTGAGGGCATCGGCCACGACGCCAGGTTACCGGCCGGCAGAACTCTATTGGGAGAGGCGGCCCATTCCACGGCGTGACTGCGGCTAGGTCACCTGTCAGTCCAGCACGACGACGAGCTTTCCGCCTGCTTCACCGGACTCCGCCACGCGATGGGCCTCCCGGATCTGGTCGAAGGTGAAGACGCGAGCCGGTTTCGCATCGAGTGCGCCGTCGGCCACCTGCTGTGCGATTGCGCTAAGTGGTACATCGGAAACCGGGAAACCCGGACTGCCGAAGACGGGGCTGGCGAAGAAGCTGAAATTGACGCCACTGGCCATCCGGGCCAGGGGGTTGAAATCGCCGATGGGTGCCAGTCCGCCCAGCCATCCCGCCAGGCAGGCAGTGCCGCCGCGACGCAACATGTCGAGGGAGTCCAGGATCGTGCTGTTGCCAACGAGATCGAGGACGGCATCGATTTGCTCGCCTTCGGCGATGTGGGCCGCCAAGTCACGTCGCTCCATCTCCACACGCGAAGCGCCCAGCTTCTCGAGCATCGCGAAGCGCTCACGGCTGCGCGCCGTGGCAATGACGCTGGCGCCGGCGGCAATCGCCATCTTGAGTGCGGCCTGCCCCAACGAGGATGTGGCGCCCCGAATCACCAGTGTCTGGCCTGATTTCAGATCGAGGTTGCGGAACAGGCAAGTCCACGAGGTCGCATAGGTTTCCGGCAGCGCCGCCAGCTGCGCCCAGGGCAGCTCGGACTCGATGAGGGCCACATTCGCCGCGCGCACGCGGGTGTACTCGGCGTAGCTACCGTTGATGGTTCGCCCCAGGCCGCCCATCAGGGCCGCAACCTTCGCACCGACCGGGAACTCGTCACCCGGGCACGCATCGACGATGCCGATACATTCGATGCCGCTGACCTCAGCGGCTTCTGCCCATTCCCCCCGGCGCATGTGTATCTCGGCGTGATTGATACCGAACGCTTTCACTGCGATGACGACTTCGCCGTCCTTCGGGAGCGGCTTGGGGATCTCGGTGTGTATCAAACTGTCCAGGCCACCGAACTTTTCCAGGATGATGGCGCGCATGGTTTCGCCGCCGGACTGTTCGCGCACCACCGCAGGTGCGGTCGGCCACCCGGTCACTGTGCGTCGCTTTCTGGGCGATCTGCAGCGACATGTTTGAGGGCCTCTAAGACGATGTCGGCGACGACGTGCGGTCGGCTGATCAATGGAGCGTGGTCTACGTCGTGTGAACGAATCCGCGCCTGCATACGCTCGGCCATGAATCGTTGGGTGTCTGGGTTGATCATGCGGTCCTGCTCTGCGATCAGGTACCAGGATGGGTGCTGCTTCCAGCCCGGCCGAGGCACCGGTTGCTGAATGCACTGCACCGCGATCGGGCGTTGCACCGCCGCCAGCAGCTCGCATTGTTCGGCACTGGCCTGCTGAGCGAACGCCGTCGGAAAAGCACTGCCAGGCAACCAGATCCAGCCGGAATCGTCGGGTGCAAGCTGAGGTGCCGCGGGATGTGCGGCGTCGTGATAAAAGACGTCAGCCACAGTCTCTGCTTCGTCGGGAGCCAACGCGGCGACGAAGACCAATCCCTTCACCCGCGGATGGTCAGTGGCGCCGATGACCGCCCCGGCGTAGGCGTGGGCAGCCAGGACGACCGGTCCGGAGGTTCTGTCGATCGCCCGGTCGAGTGCATCGACGTCATCGCCCAACGAGGTCAACGGAATCGGAGCTGCGGTGACGGCGATTCCCGCGCGCCGAAGATCGGTGATCACCGGACTCCAGCTCGAGCCGTCAGCCCACGCCCCGTGAACGAGTACCACAGTGGGTGATAGTGCAGGCGCAGTCACGCGTTACCCACCAGAGCTCTCCGTTCAACACACAGCGGGGCGGCCGCCACCTTATGGGTCAGACATCCCAAAATAGCCATAACCGCAGCTGCGTGTCAACGGGACGCACGCCGGCCGGGAAAACCTGCGGGGTGCATAATGGGACGTATAACCCAGTTAACCGATCTGAACGCGCCAGGAGGAATTGATCATGCCGGTTGTCCATCACCGCTACGCCACCGTCGAGGGTCACCGGCTGTTTTTTCGGGAAGCCGGCCGGCCGGACGCACCGGTTCTACTGCTGCTGCACGGCTTTCCGACGAGCTCTTACATGTTCCGCGATCTGGTGCCAGCATTGGCCGATCGCTACCGCGTCATCGCGCCGGATCATCTAGGTTTCGGATTGTCGGACGCGCCGGGAGTCGACCAGTTCGACTACACCTTCGACGCCCTGACCGCGCTGACGGCCGGCCTCGTGCGCGGCCTGGGAATCAAGCGCTATGCAATCTACGTGCAGGATTACGGCGCGCCGATCGGGTGGCGGCTCGCCCTAAACGACCCGTCGGCGATCACTGCGATCGTCAGCCAGAACGGCAACGGCTACGACGCGGGTTTCGTCGAAAGCTTCTGGAAGACGGTCTGGGCCTACCAATACGACCAGACCGCCGAGACCGAGGCCGCAGTGCGCCAATTCCTGACGCTGGAGGCGACCCGGTGGCAGTACCTGACCGGTGTTCCCGACGAAACGTTGGTGAACCCCGAATCCTGGCATCACGACTACGCCTTGATCTCGCGGCCGGGCAACGACTCGGTGCAGCTGCAATTGTTACTGAATTATGCGACGAATACGGCGGTCTACCCGCGCCTGCAAGAGTACTTCCGGAACGCTCGGGTGCCGTTGCTGGCAGTCTGGGGCCGTGGTGACGAAATCTTCGGCCCCGCGGGTGCCCGAGCCTTTGCCGACGATCTTCCTGATGCCGAGATCCATCTCCTCGACGGCGGACACTTCCTGCTCGAGTCTGCGCTCGACGAGGTGACGGCATTAGTCCGGGCGTTCCTGGACCGCACACTGCAGGCTCATTGACAGATCGAGAGGCAACCCCATGAGCCAGGCCGGCTACCTGCACGGACACCACGAGTCGGTGCTTCGTTCCCATCGCTGGCGCACTGCGGAGAACTCCGCGGGCTACCTGTTGGCACACCTGCGCCCAGGGCGTTCTGTGCTGGACATCGGTTGCGGGCCGGGAACCATCACCGCCGACATCGCCGCACGAGTCGCCCCCGGTCAGGTCACCGCGGTCGACGTCAGCGAGGAGGTGCTGGAGTCCGCCCGTGCGGAGGCCCGGGCCCGCGGCTTGTCGAACGTCCGGTTCGCAACGGCCGACGTGCACGCGCTCGAATTTCCCGACAAGGCCTTCGACGTCGTGCACGCCCACCAGGTGCTCCAACATGTCGCTGATCCCGTCCAGGCGCTGCGGGAGATGCGGCGGGTGTGCGTGCCGGGCGGAATCGTGGCGGCCCGAGATGCCGACTATGCGGGCTTCATCTGGTTCCCACAGTTACCGGCACTGGACCGGTGGCGGAACCTCTATGAACAGGCGGCGCAGGCGAACCACGGCGAGTCGAACGCCGGACGGCATCTGCTGTCTTGGGCACAGCAGGCCGGCTTCGAACACGTCACGCCCACGGCCGGCGTGTGGTGCTTCGCCACGCCGGAGGACCGCGACTGGTGGGGCGGAATGTGGGCGGACCGAATCCTGCACTCTTCGGTCGCCCGTCAGTTGCTCGACGCAGCATTGGCAACGCCGGACGAACTGGCCCAGATCTCTGAAGCGTGGCTCGCGTGGGCCGCCGCCCCGGACGGATGGCTGGCCATTCCGCATGGGGAGATTCTCTGCCGAGCTTGAACGCGAGCGGTATATGCAGGCTAGCGGCCGGCATTGGCATTCTCTTTTTTTGCAAGTACGTTATCGGTGAAACGATAACGACACTTCTATCTCGGAGGAACCGTGCGTCTGGGAGTGATGGTCGGCGCCGAGCGCGGCGACTCAGCGCGCAAGGTCAGTCGAATGCTCGCCGACATCGAGTGGGCCGAGAACGCTGAGCTGGACACCGCGTGGATCCCGCAGGTGCCCAATGACTTCGACGCGTTGACGGCGGTCGCCTTGATGGGAACGCGTACCACCCGCATCGAACTCGGCACGGCCGTCGTGCCGCTGCAGGCACAGCACCCGATCGCGCTGGCGCGTCAGGCGTTATCCGTCCATGCCGCCACCGGCGGCAGACTGGCTCTCGGCGTCGGGCCATCCCACCACTGGATCATCTGCGACATGCTCGGCTTACCCTATGAACGCCCGGCGGCATTCACCCGCGATTATCTGGAAGTGCTCGATGCGGCCCTGAGCGGACCCGGCCCCGTCGACGTCGAAAACGACAGCTTCACTGTGCACAACCCGCTCGATCTGGCTCCGGTCGCTCCGCTGCCCGTGCTGATCGCTGCTCTCGGGCCGGTCATGCTGACGCTCGCCGGTGAGCGCACCGGTGGAACCGTGCTGTGGATGGCCGATGAGCGCGCTGTCGCCGAACATGTCGTACCGCGGATCACAAAGGCCGCCGAGAACGCCGGGCGTCCGGCTCCGCGGATCGTCGCGGGCATACCGGTATGTCTCTGCGCGACAACGGAAGTCGATGCCGCGCGAGAACGTGCAAACCGGATTCTGGGTGAGGCCGAGGTCTCGCCGAACTATCAGCGGTTGTTGGATTACGGCGACGCCAGGGACGTCGGCGATCTCTGCGCGGCCGGTGACGAGAACGCCATCCTGGCACGATTCCGCCGCTTCGCCGACGCCGGCGTGACAGACCTGTCGGTGCGCCTGCTGCCGATCGGCGACAACCGCGAGGAACTGGTCGCTTCCAAACGCCGCACGCGGGAGGTCATCGCCGCCCTCGGCGCCGAAGTGCGTCAGCCTTAGGCGGTCTCGGCATCTAAGCCGGGCTCACCCAGCCGTCGGCGAATAGCTCCCCACGGGTCGGCGTACTGACCGGGGGCACCATGGTAGGCACCTCGGCGTTCGAGCAACGTGCGCGCAACAGGAGCCAGGAAGGGAGCCGCCAAGCGCATCGGGTGGCGCTTCCAACCGGCGCGCTCCGCCATCTCCGCGAGCATGTCGGGCCACGAGTGGTGTTGGTAAGACAGCGCCTGCTGCGCGGGAGCACTGTCCATCCAATCGGTGACGAACCAATCAACGTCGTTGTCCGGATTACCGGGCCGGCCGGGCGGCAGGACGCCGGGCAGGCCGCGGGCAGCAGCAAGCGCACCCCCGACTTCGCCCTGCCTCACCTTGTGCGAGTCGTCACCGGCGATCAGGAAGGTCTGGCCGACGACGTCTGCACTGGTGGCGTTGGCGAAAGCGGTCGCGACATCACGGACATCGACGCTGTGCATGCGACCGTCGGCGGGCAGCGCGCTCTCGAAATAGAGCGCGTCCGCAGTGAAGGGCATCGCTGCGGGATCGACGCTCAGCACACCGCCGAGACGCAGCACCACCCAGTCCAGAGTCGACGAGCGCACGATTTGTTCGGCTTCGAACTTGTGCCCGCTGTAAAGGTCACACGGTTTGAGGGGAGTATCGACGCGCACGATGTCGTGCACCCGGTGCGGGTTGCGGGCACCGTAGACGGCGTTGCTCGACGCCTGCACCCAGCGGGCCGGCTGAGGATGAGCGGCGACGGCACGCACCAACGTCGCCGTGGCGTCGACATTGACCCGGCGGGCCAGTCGGGGGTTGCGGTAGATCACCGGGGGAATGATGGCGGCAAGATGGATGACCGCGGTCGGCGCGACCTCGGCGATGAGTTGATCCACCTGGGCGGGTTGGGTCAGGTCCGCCCAGCGAGCCTGCACCCCTGCCGGCAGCGCTTCGGCGGCCTTGCGATTGGCGGCCGTGTCGAGATCCGTTGCCACCACCGGGCGCCCTTGCGCGGCCAATCGCCGCACCGTCGCCGACCCCACCAGCCCGAAGCCGCCTGTGACCAGCACCGTCTCCGACATGCGTCCCCTTCGACCGCCGAATATGACATTCTCGGATCAGAGAGTAACGTAACCGCTGGTAGCCGCTTCACGGCTACCCGACAACACTGCGTTCCCGGCCGGGCAGGGGAAGTATGAGCGACACCGCCACCGACAGAGCCGCTCGACATCGGGAACTGGCGAAATACGATCCCGCTTTCGCCAAGCAGGTCAAAAGCGTCGTCGGACCGATCATCAGCCGGTGGTTCAGAGCAGAGGTGCGCGGACTGGACAGCTTCCCGGCTGCCGGCGGGGCGCTGCTGGTGTCGAATCACTCCGGCGGGATGTTGACGCCCGACGTGCTCATCCTGGCGCCGGCCTTCTACGACAAGTTCGGATACGACCGTCCGATTTACACGCTCGCGCATTACGGCGTGTTCATCGGGCCGCTCTCCGGGTGGCTGCGCCGTGTGGGTGTGATCGAGGCCAGCCGGGAGAACGCGGCCAAGGCGTTGCACTCGGGTGCGGTGGTACTGGTGTTTCCCGGTGGCGACTATGACGCTTACCGGCCGACGTTCAGCGAGAACCGCATCGACTTCAACGGCCGCACCGGATATGTCCGGACCGCAATCGAAGCCGGCGTGCCGATCGTGCCGGCCGTGTCGATCGGGGGTCAGGAAACTCAGCTGTTCCTGACTCGGGGCAACTGGCTGGCCAGGCGGTTGGGCCTCACCCGCGCACGAATGGACATCCTGCCGGTCAGTTTCGGCTTCCCGTTCGGTCTGAGCGTCATCATGCCGCCCAACTTCCCGCTGCCCGCCAAGGTCGTCACCGAGGTGCTCGAGCCGATCGATATCACCGAGACGTTCGGCGAGAACCCGGACGTGAAGGAAGTCGACGCGCACGTCCGGGCGGTCATGCAGACCGCGCTGAAGCGACTGGCCGGCGAGCGCAGGTTCCCGGTACTGGGCTGACGCGAGTGCAGTTATCCAGACGCCGGCGCCGGAGCCATCGCCGTGCCGAGCTCGGTGAGCTCGTCGGGCAGACCTGCGGCTCGGCGAACCTCGGTGAAAGCGTGCACCATCGCATCCGTGGCTTCGTGGACGTCGTTGAAAGTGCGGTCGTCGCTGAGCACCGCGATGTCGACTTGATCGACGTAGCTCCACACCGTCATGTTGAACGCACTACCGGCCGAAAGCACTCCGACGGAGTAGATCTCGCTGACCGGAGCACCGCCGATGTGACCGCGCTCCCGGGGTCCGGGCACATTGGAGATCGCGACGTTCATGACCCTGTTGTGTGCGGCGTGCCTGGACTGCCAACGGAAAGCGGCCGGAGCCACCGGTGGCGGCAAGTATTCCATCATCCGGCCCTGCAGCGTCGGGCCGAGCAGGTCATGGTTCTCCTTCGCGCGCGTGGTCGCCAGCGCGGTCAGCCGCACCCGTTCGAGCGGGTCATCCAGATGCACCGGCAGCGACACCGCCAACCCGCTGATCTCGTTGCCGGTGACGCGGTCGGGTGATTTGTCGGTGCTCACCGGCACCGAGGCCAGGATGGGCCGATCGGCCCTGCCGTCGTAGCGCAGCAGTAACTCCCGCAAACCGCCTGCTGCCGTCGCCAGGATGATGTCGTTGAACGTGACGCCGAGATGTTTGGCGGTCCCCTTGACGTCGGCCAGCGCCAATGACGCGGTGGCGAAGGTACGCACCGGGGTCACCACATGGTTCAGGAAGGTGGGCGGCGTCCGGAACAGCTTGGCCATCTCAGGGTTGTCTGTATGTTCCTTCGAGTGTCGTCGTACTCGGGTGAAACCGCGAACGGCGTCCCTTGCCAGTCCCGGCAGCGCTGCGACAGACTGCACGTGGTCCCGGCCTGCCGCCCGCAACAGCTCCAGCTCAGACGGCGGGGAGCAGGTCGGATAACTGTCGCGTTCAGTCCCCGTCGACCCCGCCAAATCCATCAGCCGCGCCAGCAGATTCGCCGAGGCGACACCGTCGGCCAACGTGTGGTGCACCTTGCCGATGAGCGCGAAGCGATCTGCGGCCATTCCCTCCGCGAAGTGAAATTCCCACAGCGGGTGATTGCGGTCCAAAGGTGTGCTGGCGATCTCGCCGATGACTTGGTCGAGTTCTCGCCGGCCACCCGGGCTGGGCACCTTCACCCGCCGCAGGTGGTAATCCAGCTCGACTTCACAGTTCTCCATCCACATCGGATGGTGTAAGCGGTACGGGATGTCGACGAGCTTGAAGCGCAACGGATCCAGCAGATGCAGCCGCCGCGCGACGGTCTGGCGGAAGACGTCGAAGTTGAACGCGCTGTCGAATTCACTGGTGTTGACGATCGCGACCTTCAGCGTATGGGTGTGCAGATTGGGGGTCTCGCTGTACAGCAGCATGGCGTCCATGCCGTTGAGTCGCTTCATGCCGATTCCACCCGCCCTCGTCGATTGACGATTTACACCACCGGCGACGACCGGCGCGTTGCCCTCAACTCATCGAAGCACTGTCGCCGCGTCAATCCGGCGAGTTGGGCGATCTCTCGCTCACTCGTAGCGCACTGTGACCGACGCCGTATCGGGAATGGCCTGGCACGTCAAGATGTAGCCGTCGGTGACCTCGTCGTCCTCGAGTGCCTCGTTGGTTCGCATGGTGGCCTTGCCGTCGGTGAGCCGGGCGATACAGGTCCCGCAGTTACCGGCCTCGCAGCTGAACGGCGGCGCGAGGCCCGCCCGGCGCGCGCTGTCGAGCAGCGTTTCGCCCTTGACCTGGGGCACCGAAACCTTCTTCCGATCGAGGAAGATCGTCACGGTGCCCGCCGTCTCGCCGGCATCGGCGGTCGCGGGGGCGGCCGCCTTCACCTGCGGCGGCAGATCAAAGTCCTCGACGAAAACCCGCCCCGGCCCGGGCAGCGCCGAACGCACCACCGTCATGAAGCCTTCCGGGCCGCACACGTAATTGTCGGCGTCGCGGTCGGAGCCGACGAACTCACGCACAGCGCCTGCCTCGATCAGGCCGCTTTCGGAGTCGAAGTGGCGGATCACGGAAAGCCGGTCGGGGTAGCGCTCGACCAGGGTTTTCAGCGCGGAGTCGAAGATCACCGACGCCCGGTCGCGATCGGCGCACAGCAGCCGCACCACTCGATCGGTGGTGGCCAGCGCGCTCTTCGCGAGCGACAGAATCGGGGTGACACCGCTGCCTCCCGCGAACGCCAGCAGCGGCGCGGAATTTGGAGTGAGGCAGAACGTGCCGGCGGCCCGGGTGATAGTGAGTTCGTCGCCTTCGGCCACGTGATCCACCAACCAGTTCGAAACTTTGCCGCCGACGACCCGCTTGACCGTGGTCATCAGTTCGGCGTCGGTCTCCGGCGCGCTGGACATGGAATACGACCGGTACAGCTCTGCCTCGTCGACGCAGACGCGGAAGGTGCAGTACTGGCCGGCGCGATAGTGGAAGGGCTGATCGTGCGGGTCCAACACGAAGGTGCGGGCAGCCGGCGTCTCCTCGATGACCCGGCGCACCGTTGCCTGGTGGAACGCGCGCAGTTCCGCCATGGCCCCCCTTCCACATTCTTCGCAATTGAGAATACTATTCTCCCAAACCGATACGATCTTCTCAATGCATCGAGGTGGACGGTGACCGGCCAAACCGCGCTCGTGTTCGAGGAGCGGCTTTACAGCCTGCCGCTGCTTGACTCGCTGACCAGCGGGCTGGCCGCCACGCTGGCCCGGCGGGGAGTGACGGTGGGCGACCGGGTCGCGCTGATGGCCGGCAACCGCCCGGAGTTCGTGGCCGCGGTGCGTGCGGTGTGGCAGTTGGGCGCCGCGGCGGTGTTGATCAGCCCGGCCTGGAAGCGCGACGAGGTCGACCATGCGCTGGCGTTGACGAGTCCCGGTCACGCGGTCGGTGACCATCCGGTACTGGACGGTCTGATGCCGATGCTGCACCTCGACGAGCCGATCGCCCCGGCAGAAGACGGTTTGGCGTCCCCGCCCGCGGAGGCGGATGCGCTGCTGGTGTTCAGTTCCGGCACCACTGGATTACCCAAAGCCGTTCGGCACACGCACGCGTCGCTGCGCGCGGCGGTCCGGCACTGGCGCGACGCGCTGCAGCTGACGTCGCGTGATCGCATACAGGTCGCCACGCCGCCGTCGCACATCCTCGGCTTGCTCAACATCATCACCGCCCTGCAGACCGGCGCTTGGCTGCGGCTGCATCACCGGTTTGATGTCGACCGGATGCTGCACCACATCCAGACCGACCGCATCACTGTCGAGATGGTGGTCGCACCGATCGCGCTGGCGATCGCCGCACACCCGGACCTCGAGTCGTTCGATCTGTCGTCGCTGCGGTTCTTCATGTGGGGTGCCACACCGGTCAGCCAGGCTGTCGCCGAGGTCGTGACCCGGCGTACCGGCGTGGGTTGGGTGCCCGCGTACGGGAGCACCGAGCTGCCGGTCATTGCCTGCAATCCGCTTGATGGGGCCCGGCTCGATTCGGTCGGACCTCCGGTTCGCGGTGTGGATGTGCGGGTGGTGTCGCTGGGGACCGGCGCGCCGGTGGCTGTCGATGAAACCGGGGAGATCCAGGCCCGTTCGGCGTCGCTGATGTCGGGATACCTGCCGCAGGAGGCGACATCGGAAGCGTTCTGCGACGGCTGGTACCGCACCGGTGATGTCGGCGCTCTCGACGCCGACGGCTGGCTGCGCCTCACCGACCGGTGCAAGGAGATGATCAAGGTGCGCGGCTTTCAGGTCGCGCCCGCCGAAATCGAGGCCGTGCTGCACGGTCATCCCGCCGTCGAAGACTGCGCGGTGTTCGGCATCCCCGACGGCAAAGATGGGGAGTCGATCGTCGCCGCGGTCGCGACGCGAGCGCCGGTCGACGCTGCCGAGCTCACTGCGCGGGTCGGTGAGAGTCTGGCTTCCTACAAACGCCTGAGTCGTGTTGTGTTCGTGCCCGAAATACCCCGGCTGCCTTCCGGGAAGGTGCTGCGCCGAGTTCTCAAGGAGCGCTATGGATGTACGTCTGACACCTGAACAACAACAACTGCGTGACGCAGCCGCGAAACTTTCCGATGACCTCGGACCGGGATCGGTGCAAGATCTCGCCGACGACGGGCGAATCTCCAAGCTCGACAAGCAGATACAGCAGACAGGTTGGCGGTCGCTGCGCTCCGACGGCGCATCAGGTGTCGAAGTGGCCATCGTCGCCGAGGAGTTCGGCCGTGGATTGGTCGATGCCCCGTTCCTCGGCCCCGTGCTGGCCGACGATCTGGCCCGGCAAGTCGGCCAGGACGGCTCGGGATCCACCGTCGTGGTGAGCGGCCATGCGGTCGACGCGCGAGGCTACCGGCGCGCGCTGACGTTAGACGGCACGACGGTGTCAGCCGTCGACGTGGGCGCTGCCCGCGATGCCGTTGACCTGACCCGGGCCGCGGCCGATATCAGCGGAACTGCAACGGCGGTCGGCGATCTGGGCTCCGACGCCGCGCAACGCTGGCTGGCACTGGCGTTTGCCACCACGTCGGCCGACTTGGTCGGCACGGCACGCGGTGCGCACACGCTGGCGTGTGACTACGCGAAAATTCGTGAGCAGTACGGGAAGTCGATCGGCTCCTATCAAGCCATCGCACACCTGCTCGCGGAAAGCCTGGCCCTGATCGAGGGCTCAGTGAGTATCTTGCGGCATGCCGCCTGGGCGGTAGACGAATTGGACCCAACCGAGGCGCTCCGCGCCGGCCGGTTAGCAAAGGTCTACTGCGCGCGCGCCGCGCGGACGGTATGCGAGACCGCGATTCAGGTGCACGGCGGGATCGGTAACACCTGGGAATGCCTGGCGCACGTATATTTGCGCCGCGCGCTCACCTCGACCCAACTGTGGCCGGTAAAGCTGGAGGAGATCAGCGTTGGACTTCCGTGACTCGCCCGACGAAGCCGCCTTCCGGAACCGGCTGCGATCTTGGCTTTCAGTGCATGCCAAAGAGTTTCCCAGCTCAGGGGACGAGTACTGGGCCCGGCAGGGCGAATGGCACCGCGCGCTGTACGAGGGTGGTTTCTTCGGCCTGTCCTGGCCGCGGGAGTACGGCGGGCAGGAACTACAGCCGGTATACGACGTCATCCTCGACGACGAGTTGGCGCGTGCCGAGGCGCCGCCCCGGCCTAGCCTTGGCTATTTGGTCGCGGGCCTGAGCAGGCACGGCAGCAAGGAGCTGTGCACGCGCTTCCTGCCCGGAATGATCAACGGCATCGAGCGGTGGTGTCAGGGCTTCAGCGAGCCGGGCTCTGGCTCCGATCTCGCGTCGCTGACCACGACCGCCACCCGTGCTGGCGACAACTATGTCATCAACGGACACAAGATCTGGACCAGCTACTCCGATGTCGCGGACTGGTGTCTGCTGTTGGCCCGCACCGATCCCGAGGCCAAGCGGCACCGGGGTATCTCAGCGTTCATCATCTCGATGAAACAGCCTGGCGTGCAACAGCGTCCACTGCGGATGATCAACGGGGTGACTACCGAGTTCGGCCAAGTGCTGTTCGACGGTGCGACGGTGCCGGTCGAGAATATGGTGGGCGCCCCCGGCGAGGGGTGGCCGCTCGCCATGACAGTGGTCGGCCATGAACGCGAACCGTCCACGCTTGGCTACGCGGCGCGCTACGGCAAGCTCGTCCGTCAGCTGGCCTCGCGCAGTGACGGCTCGGCGAATGAGGAACTCGCCTGGGCCGCGGTACAAACCGAGATGCTGACTCATCACGTTCGGCGGCGGCTGTCGGAGCAGCTCGATGGGGTGACCCACACTTCGGACGGATCGCTGGACAAGCTGCTGATGACCTGGGTCGAACAGTCCGTCGGCCATGCCGCGTTGGCGGTGGGCGGAATCGACGATCCACATCTACTCAGTGCCTATCTCTATAGCCGCGCGCAAAGCGTCATGGGCGGCACATCGCAGATCCAGAAGAACATCATCGCCTCACGCATCTTGGGATTGGGAGCCTGACTTGTACGACATGCCAACCGAAATCGACGTCCAGGCTGACGGTCCGTTGCGGATCATCACGCTGAATCGTCCTGATTCGCTCAACTCGGTCAACGATGCTCTGCACCACGGGCTGGCTAAGCTATGGCAGCGGATGAGCGACGACCAAAGCGCCCGTGCCGCGGTGATAACTGGTGCGGGACGGGCGTTTTCGGCCGGCGGTGACTTCGTCTATCTGAACGAATTGGCAGGGGACGCGGCACTGCGCGCCAAGACCATCGCCGACGGGCGCGAGATCGTGCTGGGCATGGCGCGCTGCCGGGTTCCGGTGGTGGCCGCGGTCAACGGGCCGGCCGTCGGGTTGGGTTGCAGCCTGGTCGCGCTGAGCGACATCGTCTACATCGCCGAAGACGCTTATCTCGCCGACCCGCACGTGCAGGTGGGATTGGTGGCCGCTGATGGCGGACCGCTGACCTGGCCACTGCACATCAGCTTGCTGCTGGCCAAGGAGTACGCGCTGACCGGCGCCCGGATCACCGCGGCGCGAGCGGTCGAACTGGGCCTGGCAAACCACGCGGTGGCCGATCCGGTCGCCGAGGCATTGAAAGCGGCGAAGAAGATCCTCGAACTTCCGCAGCAGGCCGTGGAAAGCACCAAGCGCGTCCTCAATGTGCACCTCGAGCGCGCGGTGCTGGCCACCATCGACTACGCGTTGTCTGCGGAGAACCAGTCGTTCCAGACCGAGGACTTCCGCTCGATCGCAGCCAAGCTGGCGGCCGGGAAGAACTAACGCCGCAGCGCCCGGCGATTATTTCGGCGGGAAGCGCAACGCGCCGTCCAGTCGGATGACTTCGCCATTGAGGTAATCGTTTTCGACGATGCTCTGCACGAAGGCGCCGTATTCGGGAGACCGGCCCATCCGCTTGGGGAAGGGGACCTGCGGGCCCCAATAGGCCTCGAGTTGGTCGCCCGCCTTGCCGTAAGCCGGAGTAAGGAACGTGCCGGGGGCGATGGTGACGACGCGAATACCGAGTGGCGACAGGTCGCGTGCCGCGACCAGTGTCATGCCGACGACGCCGCCCTTGGCCGCCGCGTAGGGCAGTTGTCCGATCTGGCCCTCGTAGGCGGCGATCGATGCGGTGTTAATGATGACGCCGCGCGCGCCCTCATCGACAGGTTCCTGGCGCGCGATGGCCGCCGCAGCCAGCCGCAGCACGTTGAACACGCCGGTCAGGTACACGTCGATGGTCGTCTTGAAACCATCCAGATCCAGCGGTGAGCCGTCTTTCCCGATCAGGCGCCCGCCGCTGGCCGGCCCGCCGTGGGCATCAACCGAGATACGCAGCGGACCAAGCGATTCCGCTTCAGCCAGGGCCGCGTTGACGTCTTCGGTGTTCGTCGCGTCGGTGCGGACGTAGCGGGCGTCGAGCTCG
>NZ_JBARMY010000206.1:0-7498 GCF_049802695.1 Mycobacterium sp. | reverse complement strand
TCTCTGCTGCCACCCGGCGGGCTTCGGACAGCACGGCGGCGCGCGAGAAGTCCGGCGGCCCGTCCGGCGCGCCGGTCAGATACGCCAGGCCGCTACCGGCCCAGTCCACCGCGGCGCGGTGCGCGTTGGGATCCACGCTTTCCATTGTCCCGGTAGCGACGTTCAGAACTGGCGCGCCGTGAAACGCCAGTCCAGCACCGGCCGATCCGATTCATCCGGCGCGTCACCGGCGGCGTAGACCAGCGATCGCAGGCCCAGCACACCACCCTGGTCCGCCGGCTCAGCGGACTCGACATGCACTTCGCTGTACAGGGTGTCGCCTTCATGCACCGGGCCGGTGTGGTCGCACGACTGCCAGCTCAGCACTGTCACCACAGTTGGCAGCAGCCGGGTCACCTGCGCCAGCGCCAATCCGATGGTGTGCCCGCCGTACACCAGCCGGCGCCCGGTCGGGCGGGAATCGTGATGCACCGCGGCGATGTTGAGGGTGAGCCGAGCCAGCTCCGGGGCGCTGCTGACCACATCGCCGGTGCTGTGCAACACCGTTCCCGCCAGACCGGCCTCGAAGTGGTTGCCTGCCACCCGTCTGCGAAACGCCTCGGCGTCCCAGTCGGCCGTCGGATCCGCTGCCGGTGCCACGGCGTCGCTGCCGATGGTGGACAGATCGTCGTGCCGCCCGGTATCGGCCGTTGATCGGACCGGCAGCATGGCGCACCGGTAGAAGTCGAGCACCAGCCGGTCAGCCTGATCAATGGTGGTCATTCGCAACACGGCGAGCCCGCTGGGCGCGCGACCAGGCTTGGCCGTCGTCGCCCGCAGCCCCACCACTTCGGTGCGGGTGTAAAGGGTGTCACCGATGACCGGGAATCGATGAAAATTCAGCCCCCGGTAGAACAGGTTGGCTTTGACCCGTTGGGTAGCAAGTGTGCTCTGCCCGATCGCCACGTCGCACACCAGCGCCGGATGCGCCAGCGCAGCCGGTGCGCCGATGACCGCGGCCGACAAATCAGCGTCCAGGGCCAGCCGCAACCGATCGCCGATGATCGCCTGATGGACCGCGGCCATCCCGGGCGTCAACGTCAGCGACGGTGCACCTTCGAAAACCTGGCCGACCGCGAGATCCTCGAAGTGCGGTCCGCCGCTCATCGCGCCTCCGAGGAGTCAATATGGCTTAGAAAGGGCTTGCGAATCCTGACACACGGAGGCGACACATGAGCGCGGGACTGACCGACGAAGAGTCGATGCTGGTCGAAACGGTGCGCGCGTTCGTCGACAAGGAGGTCAAGCCGACCGTCCGCGAGGTGGAGCATGCCAACGCCTATCCCGAAGCGTGGATCGAGCAGATGAAGCGCATCGGCGTCTACGGCCTGGCGATACCGGAGGAATACGGCGGCTCGCCCGTGTCGATGCCGTGCTATGTGCTGGTCACCCAGGAACTGGCGCGCGGATGGATGAGCCTGGCCGGCGCGATGGGCGGGCACACCGTCGTCGCCAAGCTGCTCTCACTATTCGGCACCGAAGAGCAGAAGCGTCGGTACCTGCCGCCGATGGCCACTGGAGAGCTGCGCGCCACGATGGCGCTCACCGAGCCGGGCGGCGGCAGCGACCTGCAGAACATGTCGACGACCGCCCGGGCTGACGGACCCGATCTGGTCATCAACGGGTCCAAGACCTGGATCAGCAATGCCCGCCACTCCGGGCTGATTGTGCTGCTGTGCAAGACGGACCCGGAGGCGCGGCCGCGGCACACTGGGATATCAGTGCTGCTGGTCGAGCCGGGGCCCGGCCTGACGGTGTCGCGTGACCTGCCGAAGCTCGGCTACAAGGGCATAGAGAGCTGCGAGCTGTCGTTCGACGACTGCCGCGTTCCCGCGACGGCGGTGCTCGGCGGCACTCCCGGCCGCGGGTTCGCGCAGATGATGAAAGGCCTGGAGACCGGCCGTATCCAGGTGGCGTCGCGGGCTCTGGGGGTGGCGACGGCCGCACTCGAGGATGCGTTGGCCTACGCCCGGCAGCGGGAAAGCTTCGGCCAGCCGATCTGGAAACACCAGTCCATCGGTAATTACTTAGCTGATATGGCGACCAAACTCACCGCGGCGCGCCAACTCACCCGCTACGCCGCCGAACGTTACGACAGCGGCGAGCGCTGCGACATGGAGGCGGGGATGGCCAAATTGTTCGCCTCCGAGGTGGCCATGGAAATAGCGCTGAATGCCATGCGCATCCACGGCGGCTACGGCTACTCCACCGAATACGACGTCGAGCGGTATTTCCGCGATGCGCCGCTGATGATCGTCGGCGAAGGCACCAACGAGATTCAGCGCAATGTCATCGCTGGACAGCTGGTCGCCAGGGGTGGGATCTAGTTGAGCCGCCGAGTGGCCGAGTGTGGCCAGTTGCGTTACGCGCTACCGAAGCCGTTGGAATGACTGACCTTCAACCCAGCCCCTAGAGGACACTATCTCGAGCTGGCGATTTGAAGTTCGCGCGACGCCTGCACGACCTCACACTGTAACTTCTACAACCTGGACGCCAGCAGCTAGCCACCGTTCGCGCACCGCCTTCAACTGATCGTCGGGAGCCGAAAGCAGTAAACCAAAAGCCGCCGGCGGATCTAAATCGTCACGGTAGTAATCGCGGTAGAACGGTATGTGGTTGGCGAACCACGGAAACAACTCTAGTTCTTCGGCGAGAAGTAGGTGCGCATTGCTTACTTCCGTCAGATAGCCGAGGGCAGGCGGCCTATCTTAAGCCGGATTGGTGAGGTTGTCGAAGTCACGCATCCAATCGTCAAACGCGCCTCCGCTACGGTGATACGCGAAACTTGGCGGGAAGTGCCAGGCTTCCGCAAAAGCATCGAAAAGTGCATCCAATGTTTTGGTATTAGCCCCGTCGATTGTCCTGAGTTCGAAGCCGGCCGGAGGGACGAGTACCGCATATTTCTGCGAGTGCACAGCCACGCACGGCCCGTGGCCAGCGGCCAGCGGCCAGCGACCAGCGACCAACGACAAAAAATCTCCTAACTTTATAGTTGCGGGCGGGTTCATCGAAGGCGGGTAAGTGTTCGGTAGTGATCATCGGTGTACCATGCAGACCCGTCAGAACCGGTCACGAGTCGATCGTCGTCGCGACGCTCGTTAGGCACTCTTGGATTCACGTCCCACACGTGAGCCGTCTCAGATGGATATCGTCGCGACTTCAACGCCCACAGCTAACGAACGTTGGGCGCGTCTGACACGCATAATTCTGCGATGGGCGCGAGAGCCTTGAATCTTTCAGTTCAGGTAGAGCTGCTGGTATGCTTCAAGCGCATGTTTCCGTAAGTCTTCCTCGTTCAGACCGTGAACAGCTGCCCGCAATTCAGGATCTGCCACGAAATCATCAATGGCAAAGAATAAATTCTCGAGTATATTAAACTGCACGCCGAGCACTTGATCGGTGTCGTGCTTAAACAATTCAAGATACGCGGATTCAAACTGTTCAGCCGAGATTTTTCGATTGACGTAACTTAAGATCAAGTCTTTGTACTTAGTGCACATTCGCTCGCCGGCGCCACCGCCCCCGCTGCCCCGCCCATCTCAGCAGCCAACCCCGACTGCGTCGCCGCCGACACCCCCACCACCGCCGGCTCCATCGCAAACGCCATGCGTCAAACCTCCAGACTCCCGCCACGGATCAATAACAACGGAGCATAACCCGCACCGCTTGACCTCGCTTACACCAGGAATCGATACAAAAATGGCCCGGTCGCGGCGGCCGTTGCCCTACTGAATCGAACGGGAAGCTGGCTTCACGTTCGAACACCAGCGTGACGCTGGCTTCACGCTCGAGGGGCGTTACGCGCCAACCGCCCGCTGAGCCGAGCGATTGGGGGCGCCAGGACGCACATCAGCAACTCGTTAGAGACCAAATCTCACGCCAGCACGAATGTCGATACGATATTCCGTCAGCCGATTGCGTCGACGAGGCCCCAGGCCAACGCGGTGCCGGCGTCGAGTAACTTACCTGAAATCACCAGATAGGCTGTGCGCCAACGCCCTATCCGCCTAGTGATGCTGACGGTGCCACCTGCGCCGGGTATCAGTCCCAGACTCAACTCCGGCAATCCGAGCACCGCGTCCGGCCGGCAGAGCACCCGCCCGCAGAATGCCGCCATCTCCAGTCCGCTGCCCAGCACCCGGCCGTGAACTTCGGCGCGGCAGGATGCTCCGAGTCGGGCGGTGATCGCATCCAGCACCAGCGCCGGGCTGTGCCGGGTGCGGGCCAGGTGTGCGCTCGCTGGATCGGCGAATGTGCCGAACTCGGCAAGATCGCCCCCGCTGCAGAACGACGGGCCGTCCCCGCTCAGCACGACCTCGTCGACCGACGGGTCGAGCAGGGCGACAGCCAACGCTTCCAGCAACGCTGCACGCGCATCGGTGGAAAATGCGTTGTGTCGCTGCGGCCGGTTGAACCTGGCCCGTAGTGTGTTGCCCTCCCGTTGCGCCAGAACCGGATTCGAGATCGCAGGTAACTCGGCTGGGCCGCGCTCGGCGAGCCAGCGAGCGAACTCCGGACCGGCCTGCAACGTGGAGTAGGCCAGCGACTCGGTCACCACGCCGGCGGACGTCGGACCGTGCGGCTCGAGTGACCGCAGCACGTCGTCGCAGACAGCGCTGGCGTGCGGCCAGCGGTCGCATCGTTCGCACAGTGCGGTGAGTGCGTCCGGTACCGACTCGACCGTGATTACCCGCCGGTCCTCGCTATGGTCCTCGGTGAGCGTGAAGGTAGCTTGCTGGAGCCAGTATTCGGAGGCGCCGGAGGTCGGCCCTACAGCGACGAGCACACCGGGTAGCGGCGCGTCGTCTACCTGCGGCGGGTCCGTCAGGTCAACGACGCGCGGCATCACACCGAATAGGCTTTGATCAGTTCGGCTTTGAACAACTTGCCGGCTTCGCTGCGGGGCAGCTGCGCCTGAAACGAGATCGAGCGCGGACACTTGTAGTGCGACAATCGTTCCCGCAGCCAGACCAGAAGTTCCTCGGCGAGTTCGTCGGTGGCGTCGGCCGGGCCGACGGTCTGCACCACCGCTTTGACACTCTGGCCCATCTCGTCGTCCGGAATGCCGAACACCGCGGCGTCAAGCACTTTCGGATGCGTCACCAGCAGGTTCTCCGCCTCCTGCGGATAGATGTTCACCCCGCCGGAAATGATCATGTGGTGGCGGCGGTCGGTGAGGAACAGGTAGCCGTCCTCGTCGAGGTAGCCGACGTCGCCGACGGTGACCCAGCCCTGGCGGTTCCGGCACGCCGCGGTCTTTTCTGCGTCGTTGAGGTATTCGAAATCGAAACCGCCGTTGAAGTAGATTTCGCCGGCCTGCCCTGGCGGCAGCTCACGTCCGTCCTCGTCGAGGACGTGGATCTCACACAGCATCGGTTTGCCGACGGAGCCGGGATGGGCCAGCCACTCCTCGGCACTGATCATGGTCGAGCCGATGGCTTCTGATGACGCGTAGTACTCGTCGACGATCGGACCCCACCAGTCGATCATCTGTTTCTTGATCTCCACCGGACACGGCGCTGCGGCGTGCATCACCCGCTGCAGACTCGACAGGTCGTACGAACTACGAACCTGCTCGGGCAATTTCAACATACGGGTGAACATTGCGGGCACGAACTGGCCGTGACTCACCCGGTAGCACTGGATGGCGTCGAGACAGCTCTCCGGCTCGAACTTCTCCAGCACGACCGTAGTTATCCCGCCGGCTTGCACGGTCATCGACCACACCGAAGGCGCGGTGTGGTACAGCGGTGCGGGGCTCAGATAAATCGAATCGGGATTCATCCAGAAGCCGACCAGCGCTGACATCATTCCCGGTGCCTCGGCGGGCGATACATGCTGCAGTTCGCGTTTGATGCCCTTGGGGCGGCCAGTGGTACCCGAAGAGTACTGCAGCAGATCGCCCTCGCGTTCGTCGTCGATCGGTGTATCCGGTTGCCGCGCAGCGCATTCGGGGTATCGCTGCCATCCGGTCAAGTCGTCGTCGGCGATCATCAGCAGCCTGGGCAGGCCGGCCGGCAAGTGCTCCTCGAGGTTTTCACAGGTTTTCCGCAACGCGGCCGACCCGATGATCGCCTTGGCCGCGCTGTTGTCGACGACGTAGGCGGCCTCGGCCGCCGTCAGGTGGGTGTTGATCGGCACGTAGTACAAGCCGCTGCGGCGCGCCGCCCACATGACCGCATGAATGTGCTCGTTGTTCTCCATCAGGATTGCGATGACGTCGCCCTCGGCTAAACCGGCGGCGCGGAAGTAGTGCGCCAATCGGTTGGCGCGGGCTTCCAGGTCGTCGAAGGTGACGACAGTGCCGCGCGGATGCAGGATTACAGCCGGCTTACCGTTGCCCAGGTGTTCGCGTATCTGCATGCGCAGACTGTACAACCGTCATAGTTGACGGGTGTCAAGTGGTCGAGCTACCCAGCGCCGTAAGACGCAAACGCCCCCAGAACCCGGGGGGTTAACCGAGGGGTTAAAAGGGCACTTTTGCGTCTGCTCAGTTAGTCGGCGTCGGCCAGGCGCTGCTTGAGCGCCTCGAACTCGTCCTTGACACCGGTGGGCAGCTTGTCACCGACGAATTCGAACCATTCTTCGATCATCGGCAGTTCCTGACGCCACTCGGCAGGGTTGACTGCCAGGGCCCTCGCGACGTCTTCGGCATCGACTTCGAGTCCGTTCAAGTCCAGGTCCTCGGCGTTGGGCACGACACCGATCGGGGTGTCCTGACCGCCGGCCTGGTGCTCGATGCGGTCGACGATCCACTTCAGCACCCGGCTGTTCTCGCCGAAGCCCGGCCACAGGAACTTGCCGCCGTCACCGCGGCGGAACCAGTTGACGAAGAACACCTTCGGCAGCTTGGACTCATCGGAGTTCTTGCCCAGATCCAGCCAGTGCTGGAAGTAGTCGCCGACGTTGTAGCCCAGGAACGGCAGCATCGCCATCGGGTCGCGGCGCACGGCGCCGACCTTGCCCTCGGCCGCCGCAGTTTGCTCGCTGCCCATGGTGGCGCCCATGAACACGCCGTGCTGCCAGTCGCGGGCCTCGGTGACCAACGGCACCGTGGTCTTGCGGCGGGCGCCGAACAGGATGCCGGAGATCGGCACACCTTGCGGGTCGTCCCACTCCGGCGCCAGGATCGGGCACTGCGACATCGGCGTGCAGTAGCGCGAGTTCGGGTGGGCCGCGTTGGTTTCCGTCTCGCGGTAGTACCAGTCGTTGCCCTTCCAGTCGATCAGGTGCTGCGGGTCACCTTCAAGGCCCTCCCACCACACGTCGTTGTCGTCGGTGAGCGCGACGTTGGTGAAGACGGTGTTGCCCCTGGCGATGGTGCGCATCGCGTTGGGATTCGACTTCCAGTTGGTGCCGGGAGCGACACCGAAAAAGCCGAACTCCGGGTTGACCGCGTACAGCCGGCCGTCCTTGCCGAACCGCATCCAGGCGATGTCGTCGCCGAGCGTCTCGGCGC
>NZ_JBARMY010000205.1:0-31265 GCF_049802695.1 Mycobacterium sp. | reverse complement strand
ACGGCGCTGTCCGAGGCGATGGGTGCCCAGTTCGGTCGGATTCAGCAAGAAGCTGTCGAACTTGCCGAGCAGTTCGCCACCGCGTAGGTATTCAGCATGCGAATCGGGCTGGGAATCAACTACGCGGGCGGGTTTAAAGAGGTGGCCGCTGAAGTTGCCGACCTCGAACGCGCCGGGCTGGACATCGTCTTCGTTCCTGAGGCGTACTCATTCGATGCGGTCAGCGCGTTGGGTTACCTCGCGGCCAGCACGGAAAAGGTAGAGCTGGCTTCAGGCATCCTGCAGCTCTACACCAGAACCCCCACCCTGACCGCGATGACCGCGGCCGGTCTCGATTACGTATCCGACGGCCGCTTCACCCTCGGCCTGGGCGCGTCCGGTCCGCAAGTGATCGAGGGTTTCCACGGTGTCCCCTACGACGCTCCAATTGCCCGCACCCGCGAGGTGATCGAAATCTGCCGCCAGGTGTGGCGCCGCGAGCGAGTTGAACACCGGGGCAAGCACTACGCGATCCCATTGCCCGCCGACCAGGGCACCGGACTTGGCAAACCGCTCAAGCTGATCAACACGCCTGTCCGCGAACGCATTCCAATACTGGTGGCTGCGCTGGGGCCAAAGAACGTCGAGTTGGCTGCTGAGCTCGCCGAGGGCTGGCAACCGATTTTCTACCTGCCGGAAAAGGCTCACGAGGTGTGGGGTGAGGCGCTGGCCGCCGGCCACGCCAAGCGCGACGCTGCTTTGGGAAACCTCGAGGTGTACGCCGGCCCGACGCTGGCGATCGGTGAAAACGCGGACGGACTACGCGAATTCGTCAAACCGCACCTAGCGCTCTACATCGGGGGAATGGGCGCCAAGGGCAAAAACTTCTATCACACCCTGGCCACCAGATACGGCTACGGCCCGCAAGCCGATCGCATCCAAGAGCTATACCTAGCCGGTGACAAAGAAGGTGCCGCCAAAGTCGTGCCAGATGAACTCGTGCGGGACGTCTCGTTGATCGGCACGCCAGGGTTCGTCAAGGAACGGGTGGCGGCGTATCAGGAAGCCGGGGTGACGACGTTGAACGTGACACCGCTCGCCGGGACCTCTGCCGAGCGGGTCAAGCTCATTGAGACGCTTCGCAATTTGCTGTGACCGCGGTGCTTGACCGTTTCCGTGCTGCTCGAATACGTCATGTGGACCCCTAACGGAGTCGGAACTGGACGCAACGCACTAATCACACATCGGCGGAGAACGCAGGAGACGCATTCTCCGGCTCAGCTTTCTGTTTACATATCTCGATAGGAGGAGCCGATATGGCCCACGAAATACCCACCTCCGACAACTTCACCGGCCTATCCCGCAAGGTCATGGAATACAGTGAGCGCTTCGGCGCGATTGTGGAATCGATCAAAGAGCCCGACTTCTCCATTGAACTGTGGAAGAAGCTCGAAGAGCTGGTGGACCTCGACAACTTCGTCCGCCAGGGCGTATTCCTCACCGAGACGCCGGAAACGATCGACTGGAAGACCTACAGGGACTACATCACACAGTACGGCGGGGCCACCGAGTGGGAGGCAACGCTCAGACACATCACCGAGCAGGGCAATCGGGTGATTCTGGAACTCCAGGAGCGCAATACGTTCGACGGTTTCACGCATATCGCCAATACGGCGATGGCATACGGGTTCAACGACGAGGGACGGGTGAAGACACTCGACGTCTACGTGATGAGGCTCAACTGAGCGTAGAAGAGTGTCGCTGGGACCCAAGAATGTCGAGTTTGGCCGCCGAACTGAGGGCTGCCAACCGATTTTTTACCTGCCGGAAAAGGCTCACGAGGTGTGGGGTGAGGCGCTGGCCGCCGGCCACGCCAAGCGCGACGCTGCCTTTGGGAAACCTCGGAACGCTGCCGAGCGGGTCAAGCTGAGACGCTGCGCAATCTGCTGTGACGTGGACGGTCAACCATTCCTGATCACAGGTGTTAGCGGGCGGGAAGGGGTTATGGCGGCGGCGGGGGCGGATAGTCCTCGGGCAGCGGGGCGTAGTACGCCGGCGGCGGGGCGTAGTTGGATACGGCATCGCCGACGTTCCAGCACCCACCCACCGAAACTCGCCGGCCAACGTTGGCGCAGACATCGGCCCGCGCCGTACCGGGCTGCGCGGTGGCGAAAACTTCAGAGCCGGTCAAAACCGCCAACACAGTCAGGATGGCCGCGGTCCAGGAGCGCCGATTCATCTGCAATCTCCTTCTCCCCACCACCGCACTGTCCTCGCCGTCGCAGTCCGTGAGCGGACCGAAGATCAAAGTTTAGCTGTCGAGCGGCTTCATTGTGCCGTTTCATCGAAACGCTGCACGGACGTCGCTTATCGTCTAGGGGTAGGCAACCGCCCCAGTTTCGGCTTTTCAGAGACGTGATAGAAGGAGCCATCCAAGTTGTCTTCGGGCTGTGGCAAACCTCGCCTGATTGCTGGTGGAATAGCTGCCGGCGCGACAGCTGCCACAATGCTTTTCAGCGCCGCTGGCTCCGCAATGGGGGATCCAGTAGAGCCGTCGCCATCGCCGAACTGCACGGCCGCCGACCTGGCCCAGGTGTCGTCAGGCGTCGCCGCGGACACGTCGGCATATCTGTTCGCACATCCCGACGTCAACGACTTCTTCACCAGCTTGAAGGGTCAGCCCCGCAGCGATATCCGTGGCCAGGTCACGGACTACATGAATGCCAACCCGCAGGTTCACGCTGACATGCAAGGTATTCGTCAGCCGTTGACCGATATGCAGAATCGGTGCCAAATAGTCGGTGACGGACCGCTTTAGATCCGAATTCGAGTGATTGTCACGACCTGAGCCGACCGGATCGAGAGTAAGTTCGGAGGCGTCTGAAAGGCCGGAGTTGTCGCATCCGCGACAGTTCGGCCGGCTTCGAGAATTTGGAGCAGCCATGTCGGGCACCGCCGTAAACAATGACCTCGATTCACCGGGTGTGGTGGTTCCGAAGCTGCCCGGTGGTGCGACTCTGCCGTTTCCGCCGACACCGTCGGCGAGTATCGCCGGGCGAACGCTGCAGGAGTCGACGTACGCGCGGCGTGTCACTCCTCCGCGGTTGCATGAGGATGCGCCGAACATTGTGATCGTTCTGATCGACGACGCCGGCCCCGGTTTGCCGACGACCTTCGGCGGCGAGGTACGAACGACCACGATGGACCGGGTCTGCGCCGAGGGGGTTAGCTACAGCCGGTTCCATACCACCGCAATGTGTTCACCGACTCGGGCGTCGCTGTTGACCGGCCGCAACCATCATGAAATCGGCAATGGGCAGATCGCCGAGTTGGCCAACGACTGGGATGGCTACGCCGGGAAGATTCCGCGCAGCAGCGCGCTGGTGGCCGAAGTGCTCAAGAACTACGGGTACAGCACCGGAGCATGGGGCAAGTGGCACAACACGCCGGCCGAGGAGGCCACGGCGGCCGGTCCGTTCGAGAACTGGCCCGCTGGGCTTGGATTCGAGTACTTTTACGGGTTCCTGGCTGGGGAGGCGTCGCAGTATGAGCCGCACCTGGTGCGCAACACGACAGTGGTGTCGCCGCCGACAACGCCCGGGGAGGGCTATCACCTCTCGGAAGACCTGGCCGATGACGCCATCGGCTGGCTGCGCAACCATAAGGCGCTGCAGGCCGATAGGCCCTTCTTCATGTACTCGGCCAGCGGTTGCCTGCACGGCCCGCATCACATCATGAAGGAGTGGGCCGACCGCTACGCCGGCAAGTTCGACGACGGTTGGGATGCCTACCGCGAGCGGGTGTTCGACCGGGCCAAGGAGAAAGGCTGGATTCCGCCGGACTGTGAGCTGACCGTGCGTGATGAGCGGATGAAGGCGTGGGACGACATCCCCGAGGACGAAAGGCCGTTTCAACGCCGCTTGATGGAGGTCGCGGCAGGGTTCGCCGAACACGTCGATGTTGAGGTTGGCCGCATCCTCGACGAGCTGGACCAGTTGGGTTACGGGGAGAACACGTTGTTCTTCTACATCTGGGGCGACAACGGATCTTCGGCCGAAGGGCAGGACGGCACAATCGCCGAACTACTTGCGCAGAACGGCATTCCGACCACACCACGGATGCACATCAATGCGCTGGAACAGCTCGGCGGTCTTGACGTACTGGGCTCACCGAAGACCGACAACCAGTACCACGCCGGCTGGGGCTGGGCCGGCAGCACCCCGTACAAGGGTGTAAAACTGGTCGCCTCGCATCTCGGCGGCACCCGCAATCCACTGGCGATCCGCTGGCCCAAGAAAGTCACGCCAGACCCTATGCCGCGGGATCACTTCCTGCACTGCAATGACGTCGTGCCCACCATCTATGACATCGTTGGCGTCGAGCCGCCGCTGATCGTCAACGGCGTGCCTCAAATCGCGATTGCGGGGGCAAGTTTCGCCCGCACGCTCACCGACCGATCAGCGTCAGGGGGGAAGAACACTCAGTACTTCGAGGTGATGGGCAGCCGGGGCATCTATCACGACGGCTGGATGGCCTCAACGTTCGGTCCGCGGGTGCCCTGGCTGCCGGGATTGCCACCGGCAATCCGGGATTGGACACCCGACAAGGACCGCTGGGAGCTCTACGACCTCGACGAGGACTGGTCACAGGCCCACGACCTTGCGGACGAGATGCCCGACAAGCTGGCGCAGATGCGCGAACTGTTCGCCATCGAAGCCGCTCGCAACTCCGTGTTGCCGATCGGCGGCGGCTTGTGGGTACCGGTATTCCATCCCGAACTGCGCATCACACCGCCTTATCGCGAGTGGGAGTTCCCCGGCAGAATCACCCGCATCCCCGAGTTCTGCGCGCCGGCGCTGGGCACCAAAAACAATACGGTCACCATCGACGTGGACGTGCCTCCCGACGCCAATGGTGTCTTGTACGCGCTCGGCGGTTTCGCCGGCGGGGTGACCTGCTACCTCGACGACGGGTATCTGTGCTACGAGTACAACTGTTTCATCATCTCGCGCACCAAGCTCCGCTCGCCCACCAAACTCCAAGCCGGCCCTACCAGGATCGTCGTGGAAACGCGCCATGCCGAGCAGCGGCCCGCCGGACCGCTCGACGTGACCATTCAAGTCGGGCAAGACGTCCTCGCAAGGGGCCGGGTGCCGGTCAGCGCGCCGCTGTTGTTCACCGCCAACGATTGTCTCGACGTCGGCGTCTGCCTCGGCTCACCGGTATCGCTGGACTACTACGACAAAGCGCCTTTCCGCTTCGACGGCCGAATTGATCACGTCCACGTCGCATATATCTGACAGACAAGCTCCTCACGACCGGCCCCATCACGAAGTCACGCCGGAAACCAAACGTTTCTGACCGATGATGCGCCGCCTGATGCCGGGAGAGCAGGTCAGACCGTGTTTCGGCGAGTGCCCCCGGCAGGATTCGAACCTGCGGCCTTCTGCTCCGGAGGCAGACGCTCTATCCCCTGAGCTACGGGGGCGCACACAGCCGATGCTGCGCCATGGGGCCCCGACAGACTAACGCATGAAGGTGGCCACCTGGCCACCGTGATGGATTCGGGCGCAGGGGAGCGCACCCAATAGGATGGAACCTCGTGACCCCTGCTGACCTGGCCGAGCTGCTCAGGAGGACCGCCGCTGCGGTGCTCGGCGAGCACGGGCTCGACCCTGCCCTGGTGCCGCAGGCGGTCACCGTCGAACGGCCACGCAACCCGGAGCACGGTGACTACGCGAGCAACCTGGCCCTGCAGCTGGGCAAGAAGGTCGGCGCCAACCCGCGGGAACTGGCCCAGTGGCTGGCCGGCCCGCTGGCCGAGGCCCAGGGCGTCGCTTCCGCCGAGGTGGCCGGTCCCGGCTTCATTAATCTGCGCCTGGAGGCTTCGGCGCAGGGTGCCATGGTGAACAACGTCATCGACGCCGGCGCGACGTTCGGGCAATCCGATGCGTTGACCGGGCACAAGGTCAATCTGGAATTCGTCTCAGCAAACCCGACCGGACCGATCCACATCGGTGGCACCCGCTGGGCCGCCGTCGGCGACGCGCTGGGCCGGTTGCTGTCAACCCAGGGCGCCGACGTCGTGCGCGAGTATTACTTCAATGACCACGGCACGCAGATCGACCGATTCACCAACTCGCTGATCGCCGCAGCCAACGGCGAGCCGACACCGGCCGACGGTTACGCGGGCGCCTACATCGCCGACATCGCCGCCCAGGTCTTACAGAAAGCGCCGGATGCGCTGACCCTGCCCGAGGCCGGGCAGCACGAGACGTTCCGGCGCATCGGGGTCGACCTGATGTTCGCGCACATCAAGCAGTCGCTGCACGACTTCGGTACCGACTTCGACGTCTACACCCACGAAGAGTCGATGCACACCAGCGGCCGCGTCGAGCAGGCCGTCACACGGCTGCGCGACAACGGCAACATTTACGAGAAGGACGGTGCAACCTGGTTGCGCACCAGCGCTTTCGGAGATGACAAAGATCGCGTCGTGATCAAAAGCGACGGCCAGCCGGCCTATATCGCCGGTGACCTCGCCTACTACCTGGACAAGCGGGAACGCGGTTTCGATCTGTGCATCTACATGCTTGGCGCCGATCACCACGGGTACATTTCCCGGCTCAAGGCAGCCGCCGCCGCCTTCGGTGACGACCCGACAACCGTCGAGGTGCTGATCGGTCAGATGGTCAACCTGGTCCGCGACGGCCAGCCGGTGCGGATGAGCAAGCGCGCCGGGACGGTCATCACCCTTGACGACCTCGTCGAGGCAATCGGTGTCGACGCGGCGCGCTACAGCCTGATCCGCTCGTCGGTGGATACCCCGATCGACATCGACCTGGCGTTGTGGTCCTCTGCGTCGAACGAAAACCCGGTCTATTACGTGCAATACGCGCATGCGCGGCTGTCTGCGCTGGCCCGCAATGCCGCCGAACTGGGGCTGATCCCCGACACCGCGCACCTCGAGCTCCTGAGCCACGACAAAGAGGGCACCCTGATCCGCGTCCTGGGCGACTTTCCCCGGGTACTGAAAACCGCTGCGTCGCTGCGGGAACCGCACCGCGTCTGCCGCTACCTCGAAGACCTCGCCGGTCACTATCACCGGTTCTACGATGTGTGCCGCGTCCTGCCCCAAGGCGACGAGCAGCCCAACGAGCTGCACACCGCGCGCCTGGCGCTGTGCCAGGCTACTCGTCAAGTGGTCGCCAACGGATTGGCCATCCTCGGAGTCACCGCACCGGAGAGAATGTGAACACCCATCCGGCCGGGCCCCGGCACGCCGAGAACACCCACCACGCCGACGTCCCCCTGTGCCCGCAGACCACGAACGAACTGCTGCTGCTGTCGCCGAACGTCTGGCCGCGCAGCACGTCTCGCGGTGACGACGGTGTGGTGAGTATCGGCGGCGCGGCATTGACCGATCTCGCGCACCAGTACGGCACGCCGCTGTTCGTCGTCGACGAGAACGACTTCCGGTCGCGCTGCCGCGACATCGCCGATGCCTTCGGCGGCGGGCGGAACGTGCACTACGCCGCCAAGGCATTCCTGTGCAGCGAGGTCGCGCGCTGGATCGACCAGGAGGGGCTTTCACTGGACGTGTGCAGCGGCGGTGAGCTGGCCGTCGCGTTGCACGCGGACTTCCCGCCGGAGCGGATCGCGCTGCACGGCAATAACAAATCGGTTGCCGAATTGACCGCGGCCGTCAAGGCCGGAATCAGCCACGTAGTGGTCGACGCGATGATCGAGATCGAACGCCTCGACACCATCGCCGCCGAGGCCGGAGTGGTCCAGGACGTGTTGATCCGGGTCACCGTCGGCGTCGAAGCCCACACGCACGAATTCATCTCCACCGCGCACGAGGACCAGAAGTTCGGGCTGTCGCTGGCCAGCGGTGCGGCGATGGCCGCGGTGCGACGGGTGTTCGCCACCGACCATCTGCGCTTGGTGGGTCTGCACAGCCATATCGGATCGCAGATCTTCGACGTCGCCGGATTCGAGCTCGCAGCGCACCGGGTCATCGGCCTGCTTCGCGATGTCGTCGGCGAATTCGGCG
The DNA here is from genome assembly GCF_049802695.1 of Mycobacterium sp. Classification (GTDB taxonomy): domain Bacteria; phylum Actinomycetota; class Actinomycetes; order Mycobacteriales; family Mycobacteriaceae; genus Mycobacterium. Next base: position 23,230 of record NZ_JBARMY010000205.1, on the reverse strand, counting down.
CCGAGAAGACGGCGCAGATCTCGACCGTCGACCTCGGCGGTGGCATGGGGATCTCCTATCTGGCACAGGACGATCCGCCGACCATGCGGGAGCTGGCGGCGAAACTCAGCGCCATTGTGCGAAACGAGTCCGCAGCGGTCGGCCTGCCCGCGCCGAGGCTGGTGGTCGAGCCCGGACGGGCGATCGCCGGACCGGGCACCGTCACGCTTTACGAGGTGGGGACCGTCAAGGATGTCGACGTCAGCGCGTCCGCGCACCGTCGGTATGTCAGCGTCGACGGCGGCATGAGCGACAACGTCCGTACCGCGCTCTACGGCGCCGAGTACGACGTGCGCCTGGTCTCACGGAGCACCGACGCGGCCCCGACGCTGGCTCGAGTGGTCGGAAAGCACTGCGAGAGCGGAGATATCGTTGTCCGTGACGCGTGGGTGCCGGCTGACCTGCACCCGGGCGACCTGGTGGCGGTGGCAGCGACCGGCGCCTACTGCTATTCGCTGTCGAGCCGTTACAACTTGATCGGTCGCCCGGCTGTGGTGGCGGTGCGCGACGGCCGCGCCCGCTTGATCCTGCGCCGTGAGACGGTTGACGATCTACTGAGCTTGGAAGTGAGGTGACCGGTGTTCGGTGACGACCACCCTGTCGGTGTAGCGGTACTTGGCTTGGGGAATGTCGGCAGCCAAGTCGTCCGCATCATCGACGAGAGCGCCGGTGACCTGGCGGCCCGGATCGGAGCGCCGTTGGTGCTGCGCGGCGTGGGTGTTCGTCGCGTCGCCGCTGACCGTGGCGTTCCTGTTGAGCTGCTGACCGACAACATCGAAGAACTGGTCACCCGCGAGGATGTCGACATCGTCATCGAGTTGATGGGTCCTGTTGAGCCCGCACGCAAGGCGATCCTGACGGCGCTGGAACACGGCAAGTCCGTTGTGACCGCCAACAAAGCGCTGTTGGCCATCGCCACCGGCGAATTGGCACAGGCCGCTGAAAACGGCAATGTCGACTTGTATTTCGAAGCCGCCGTTGCGGGCGCCATACCGGTCATCCGTCCCCTGACTCAATCGCTGGCCGGCGACACGGTTTTGCGCGTGGCCGGCATCGTCAACGGCACCACCAACTACATCCTGTCCGCAATGGACAGCACCGGGGCCGATTACGACGCTGCGCTGGCCGATGCCAGCGCGCTCGGCTACGCCGAAGCCGACCCGACTGCTGACGTCGAGGGCTACGACGCCGCTGCCAAAGCCGCGATCCTGGCGTCGATCGCCTTTCACACCCGGGTGACCGCCGACGACGTCTACCGCGAGGGCATCACGAAGATCAGCCCGGACGACTTCACCTCGGCGCGGTCTCTGGGCTGCACCATCAAGTTGCTGTCCATCTGTGAGCGCATCGTCACTGACGAAGGTCAGGAGCGGGTTTCGGCTCGGGTCTATCCCGCGCTGGTGCCGTTGTCGCATCCGCTGGCGACGGTGAACGGTGCTTTCAACGCGGTGGTGGTCGAAGCGGAGGCCGCCGGGCGGCTGATGTTCTACGGCCAGGGAGCAGGTGGAGCGCCGACCGCTTCAGCGGTGACCGGCGATCTGGTGATGGCAGCGCGCAACCGGGTGCTGGGCAGCCGCGGGCCCCGCGAGTCCAAATACGCGCAACTGCCGGTCGCGCCCATGGGTTTCATCTCCACCCGCTACTACGTCAGCATGTTCGTCGCCGACCGGCCCGGCGTATTGTCATCAGTGGCAGCCGAATTCGCCAAGCGCGAAGTGAGCATCGCCGAGGTCCGGCAGGAGGGTGTGGCCGATCAGGGTGGTAAGCCGGTGGGAGCACGCATCGTGGTGGTCACGCACCGTGCCACCGATGCGGCGCTTTCCGAAACCGTTTCGGCGCTGCGCGATCTCGACGTGGTTCAGGAGATCTCCAGCGTGCTGCGACTGGAGGGAACCGAGTCATGAGCGCCACCAGGACGGCCACGCATCAACCCTGGCCGGGGGTGATCGAGGCTTACCGAGACTGGTTGCCCGTCGCTGCCGAATGGACTCCGGTCACCTTGCTCGAAGGCGGCACCCCTCTCATTTACGCCGCCGGGTTGTCCGAACAGACCGGCTGCAAAGTGCATCTGAAAGTCGAAGGGCTCAATCCGACCGGCTCGTTCAAGGACCGCGGCATGACGATGGCGGTCACCGACGCGCTGGCGCGCGGACAGCAGGCCGTGTTGTGCGCGTCGACCGGCAACACCTCCGCATCGGCAGCGGCCTACGCCGCCCGCGCCGGCATGACCTGCGCGGTGCTCATACCGCAGGGCAAGATCGCGATGGGCAAGTTGGCGCAGGCGGTCATGCATGGTGCGAAGATCATTCAGATCGACGGCAACTTCGACGACTGCCTGGAGCTGGCCCGCAAGATGGCAGCAGATTTCCCGACGATCTCGCTGGTCAACTCTGTGAATCCGGTGCGCATCGAAGGGCAGAAGACGGCGGCGTTCGAGATCGTCGACGCCCTGGGCATCGCGCCCGACGTGCATGCACTGCCGGTAGGTAACGCCGGCAACATCACCGCCTACTGGAAGGGCTACACCGAATACCGCGGCGAGGGAGTGATCGACAAGCTGCCGCGCATGCTCGGCACGCAGGCGGCCGGGGCTGCGCCGCTGGTATCGGGGCAACCGGTGCGGCACCCTGAAACCATCGCGACGGCGATCCGCATCGGATCACCGGCGTCCTGGTCAGCGGCCGTCGAGGCCCAACAACAGTCCAACGGGCGGTTCCTGGCGGCCACGGACGAAGAGATCCTCGCCGCCTACCACTTGGTCGCCAGCGCTGAAGGAGTATTCGTCGAGCCCGCCTCGGCGGCCAGCATCGCCGGACTGCTCAAAGCCATCGACGACGGTTGGGTTGCGCCCGGCTCGACGGTCGTGTGTACGGTGACCGGCAACGGCCTCAAAGACCCTGACACCGCCCTGAGAGACATGCCGAGCGTGACACCGCTGCCCGTCGACCCGGTCGCCGTCATCGCGAAGTTGGAATTGGAATAGTGCGGCTGCCTTCCGGGTTGTCGGCGAGCGCCGTGGTAGCGGCCTCGACTGCCAACCTGGGTCCCGGCTTCGACAGCCTCGGCCTGGCATTGGGTCTGTATGACGAGATCGTCGTGGAGACACTAGATTCCGGCTTGATCATCGAGGTCGAAGGCGAGGGCACCGGTGAGGTTTCGCTGGACGAGGGCCACCTGGTGGTCCGGGCCATTCACTGTGGGCTGCAAGCGGCCGGATTCGGCGTACCCGGTCTGGTCGTGCGTTGCCGCAACGCAATACCGCACTCCCGCGGCCTCGGCTCCTCGGCGGCGGCCGTCGTCGGCGGTTTGGCGGCAGTCAACGGCCTTCTGACTCAAGCGAATCACACACCGCTGAACGAAACTCAACTCATCCAACTGTCTTCGGAATTCGAGAATCACCCGGACAACGCGGCGGCTGCGGTGTTAGGTGGGGCGGTGGTGTCTTGGACCGACCGCGCTGGCCACCCGCCTCGCTACTCAGCGGTGCCGTTGCGGATGCATCCCGACATCCGCTTGTTTCCCGCTATTCCCCGGCAACGCTCGTCGACTGCTGAGGCGAGGATGCTGTTGCCCGCCCAGGTCAGTCACCACGATGCCCGATTCAACGTTAGCCGCGCGGCGCTGCTGGTGGTGGCGCTCACCGAGCGTCCGGACTTGTTGCTGGCGGCAACCGAGGATGTGCTGCACCAACCACAGCGCGCCCATGTCATGGCAGCCTCAGCGGAATACCTCGACCTGCTGCGGCGTTCGAATATTCCAGCGGTGCTTTCCGGCGCCGGACCTGCGATAATCGCTTTGACCACCGAGCCGGAACTGCCCGTTGAAGTCGTCGAGTTCGGCGCTGCGAAGGGATTCGCCGTCAGCGAGATGGCTGCCGGAGACGGAGTTCGCTGGAGTTCCGGGGTCGTCGTCGCCGGTTGAAAGGCGAAACGGCCAGGCAGGGGGTTCCTTGCTTCCGGCACCGATGCACGTTATCCTCGGTTCCGTCCAGCAATAGCAGGATCCGCATCAAATACTGCATTGACACTAGGACGACCACCAATTCTTCTCGTGGACGATGGTTCGCCTTTACGTAGCCACTCCGGGCGATCACCGTCGCCGAGTCGGCGGTGGTGAGCACTCAGCGATCTGGCTGAATGCAACTAACCCCTCGCTTGACGCGATCAGTGAGGGAAGAAAGGAAATCCGTGACTGAAACGGACCTCATCACGGCTGGCGACAGCACTCGTGACAATAAGCTGTCGAGTCCCGTGACCGCCGAATCTTCGGCGCCCGCCGAGTCCGGCGCAGAGACATCCGCGCCGTCGACCGGCGACGCCGGCGCTCAGGCGAAGGCCAGCGGGTCAGACGGCTCGCTGTCGACCATGGTGCTGCCCGAACTGCGGGCGCTGGCCAACCGGGTTGGTGTCAAGGGCACGTCGGGCATGCGCAAAAACGAGTTGATCGCCGCGATCAGACAAATTCAAGGCGGGTCACAGGGCGGAGTAGCCAACGGAGCGCCCTCCAACGGCGGCGCCGCGACCAAAACCGACACTGACACCAACACCCTCGCCGCCGGTGAAGGCACCGCAAACCAAGCCGCCAACCACGCCCCGAATGGGCGCGACGAAGCGCAGAACGAGTCAACCTCCACCGACGCTCCCCGCCGTGAACGGCGCAGCGCATCCCGCGGGCCCGGATCTCCCGCCGCGAGTGCCGTCGCGCAGGGCAAGCCGCGGTCGGAGCAGCGAGACGTCAAGCAGGACCAGGCCGCGCCGGAGAGAAGCGGTGACCAGGGTGGCGATCAGCAAGGCGCCGACGGGCAGAACTCCGACGGGCAGCAGAACCGCGACGACGACGACGGGCGGCAGGGCCGGCGGGGGCGCCGGTTCCGCGACCGCAAGCGCCGTGGCGAACGGTCGGGTGACGGCACTGACGCTGAGCTGCGCGAGGACGACGTCGTTCAGCCGGTGGCGGGCATTCTTGACGTCCTGGACAACTACGCGTTCGTGCGCACGTCCGGTTACCTGGCCGGCCCGCACGACGTCTACGTGTCGATGAACATGGTGCGCAAGAACGGCTTGCGCCGTGGTGACGCGGTGACCGGCGCGGTTCGCGTGCCGCGCGAGGGCGAACAGCCCAATCAGCGGCAGAAATTCAATCCGCTGGTGCGTTTGGACGCCATCAACGGCGGACCGGTCGACGACGCCAAGAAACGTCCTGACTTCTCCAAGCTGACGCCGCTGTACCCCAACCAGCGGCTTCGTCTGGAAACCAGCCCCGACCGGCTGACCACGCGGGTCATCGACCTGATCATGCCCATCGGCAAGGGTCAGCGCGCCCTGATCGTGTCGCCTCCGAAGGCGGGTAAGACGACGATCCTGCAGGACATCGCCAACGCGATCACGCGCAACAACCCCGAATGCCACCTGATGGTCGTGCTCGTCGACGAGCGGCCTGAAGAGGTCACCGACATGACCCGCTCGGTCAAGGGCGAGGTCATCGCCTCGACGTTCGACCGGCCGCCTTCGGACCACACCTCGGTCGCAGAGTTGGCCATCGAGCGCGCCAAGCGGCTGGTGGAGCAGGGTAAAGACGTGGTGGTGTTGCTGGACTCGATCACCCGGCTGGGGCGCGCTTACAACAACGCGTCGCCGGCGTCGGGCCGCATCCTGTCCGGTGGTGTCGATTCCACGGCGCTCTATCCGCCCAAGCGCTTCCTCGGCGCCGCTCGCAACATCGAGGAAGGCGGCTCGCTGACCATCATCGCCACCGCGATGGTGGAGACGGGTTCCACCGGTGACACCGTCATCTTCGAGGAGTTCAAGGGCACTGGTAACGCTGAGCTCAAGCTGGACCGCAAGATCTCCGAACGTCGGGTGTTCCCCGCCGTCGACGTCAACCCGTCGGGTACCCGCAAAGACGAGCTGTTGCTGTCGCCCGACGAGTTCGCCGTGGTGCACAAGCTGCGGCGCGTGCTGTCGGGCCTGGACTCGCACCAAGCCATCGACCTGCTGATGTCTCAGCTGCGCAAAACCAAGACCAACTACGAGTTCTTGGTGCAGGTGTCGAAGACCACACCGGGCGGCTCAGACAACGACTGACAACGCCGAGCGCAGACCTGCCAATTGCCGGAATTAGGGTGCGGCGCCGACCTAAAGTGTTGAGCCGTGGCGGACACGATCCAGCAACTGCTCTGCGGGCGGCTCGATGACCGTACGCCGGCGGTGAAATACGGCGACGACGTGTGGAGTTGGCGTGAGCATCTTGAGAAGGCTTCGAAAACCGCCGCCGCGCTGATCGACATCGCCGATCCGGACCGGCCGCTACACGTCGGTGCGCTGCTGGGCAATACGCCCGAGATGCTCACCGCGATGGCCGCCGCGGCGCTCGGCGGGTACGTGCTGTGTGGCATCAACGACACCCGGCGCGGCAACGCGCTGGCCAGGGACATCCTGCGTGCCGACTGCCAGATGCTGCTGACCGATCCGGCACACTGCGAACTGCTCGACGGCCTGGACCTGCCCGGAGTGCGGGTACTCGACACGACGAGCAGTGACTGGTCGGTGTTGCTGGCCGGCGCCGGCCCCCTGACCCAGCACCGCGAAGTGACGCCGTTGGACACTTTCATGATGATCTTCACCTCGGGAACCAGCGGTGAACCCAAGGCTGTCCAGGTCACCCACCTCACGGTGTTGTTCGCCGGCTCCGCGCTCATCGAGCGCTTCGAAGTCACTGCATCCGACGTCTGCTATCTGTCGATGCCACTGTTTCACTCCAACGCCTTGCTTGCCGGCTGGAGTGTGGCCGTAGGCTCCGGCGCGGCGATGGTGCCGGCCACCTTCTCCGCGTCAGCCTTCCTCCACGATCTGCGCCGTTACGGGGCGACCTTCATGAACTACGTCGGCAAACCACTGGCTTACGTGCTGGCCACCCCGGAACGGCCCGACGACCACGACAACCCGCTACGGGTGGCGTTCGGCAACGAGGCAACTGATCGCGATATCGTCGAGTTCAGCCGGCGTTTTGACTGCCGCGTCTGGGACGGGTTCGGCTCCACTGAAGGGGCGATCATCATCACTCGCGAAGACGGTTGTCCGCCCGGATCGTTGGGTCGGGGCTTTCCCGGTGTAGCCATCTACGACCCGGACACATTGACGGAATGCGCCGTGGCGGCCTTCGGCGAGGACGGCGCGCTGACCAACGCCGAAGAAGCGATCGGTGAACTGGTCAACACCTCGGGCACCGGCCTGTTCGCCGGTTACTACAACGACCGGGAAGCCACCGACGCGCGCGTGCACCACGGCATGTTCTGGTCCGGCGACCTCGCCTACCAGGACGCGCACGGCTGGATCTATTTCGCCGGACGCAGCGGGGATTGGCTGCGAGTCGACGGCGAGAACTTGACCACGGCGCCGATCGAACGGATTCTGCAGCGGTTGCCGGCGGTCAATCATGTCGCGGTGTACGCGGTGCCCGACGAACATGTCGGCGACCAGGTGATGGCGGCGATCGTGCTGCAGGACAACGCCGATCTCGCGCCCGAAGAATTCGGCGAATTCCTGGGCCGACAAACCGACCTCTCGCCGAAGGCGTGGCCGCGCCATGTCTGGCTGACCGACCACCTGCCGACCACCGCAACCAACAAGATCCTCAAGAGGGAACTGAGCGCCCGGGGCAGCGCGCCGTCAGGTGGTGTGCTGTGGCATCGCGTCGGCCGGACCCACACCTACGAACGGGTCGATCGTCGAACCGATGACCGGCTCACCGTCAGGGAATGCGCCGGCTGAGTCCGGCGTTTTGAGTACATGGTGCCCGACCTGGCATAATCGCACGTCGAACCCTCAGGTTCCGGTTCACGCCGCACCACAGGTCGGATACGGCGACCCGGCGACCAACAATTGAAGAGGACATCATGAAATCTGGCATTCACCCCGCATACGGCGAGACCACCGTGGTCTGCGGTTGCGGAAACAGCTTCCAGACCCGCAGCACCAAGGAGAGCGGCCGCATCGTGGTCGAGGTGTGCTCGCAGTGTCACCCGTTCTACACCGGTAAGCAGAAGATCCTCGACAGCGGGGGCCGGGTGGCCCGCTTCGAGAAGCGCTACGGCAAGCGCAACGCCGGCACCGATAAGGCTGCCAAAGCCGAAAACTAGCTGGCAGATCGACGCCCGAACTGTCGCGGAACCCCGCGCGGCCCGGGCGTCGTTCTGTCCGTATGACTGCCCCGCTCGTCGCCACAAGCGGGACGACTCCCACCTTGGGCCGCGAGGTCGCCGGGCGTGGGGCAGGAGGTTCGCATGACGCAGAGTGTGCACGCCATCGATGCGCTGCTCGACGAGCACGCTGACCTCGAACGGCAACTTTCTGACCCCGATCTGCACAGCGACGCGGCCAGGGCACGTAAAGTCGGGCGACGATTCGCCCAGCTGGCGCCGATCGTCGCCGCCCACCGCAAGCTGCAGTCGGCACGCGGCGATCTGGAGGCCGCGCGCGAGCTGGCCACCGCCGACGAATCATTCGCCGCCGAGGCCACCGAACTGGAAGCCCGGGTCGCCGAGCTCGACGCCCAACTCACCGACATGCTGGCGCCGCGCGACCCGCACGACCCCGACGACATCGTGCTGGAGGTCAAGTCGGGCGAGGGTGGCGAAGAATCCGCGCTGTTCGCCGCGGATTTGGCGCGCATGTATATCCGGTACGCCGAACGGCACGGTTGGACGGTGACTGTTCTCGACGAAACCACGTCAGATCTGGGCGGATACAAGGACGCGACGCTGACCATCGCCAGCAAAGGCGACGCCGCCGACGGGGTCTGGTCCCGTTTGAAATTCGAGGGCGGGGTGCACCGGGTGCAACGGGTTCCGGTGACTGAGTCTCAGGGCCGCGTGCACACGTCGGCTGCGGGCGTGCTGGTCTACCCCGAACCGGAGGAAGTCGGCGAGGTGCAGATCGACGAGTCCGATCTGCGCATCGACGTCTACCGGTCCTCCGGCAAAGGCGGCCAAGGGGTCAACACCACTGACTCCGCGGTACGCATCACCCACCTGCCCACCGGGATAGTGGTCACCTGCCAGAACGAACGCTCACAGCTGCAGAACAAGACCCGTGCCCTACAAGTGCTGGCGGCGCGGCTGCAGGCGCTGCGCGAAGAGCAGGCGCTGGCCGACGCATCCGCTGACCGGGCAAGCCAGATCCGCACCGTCGACCGCAGCGAACGCATCCGCACCTACAACTTTCCGGAGAACCGGATCGCCGACCACCGCATCGGGTTCAAGGCGCACAACCTCGACCAGGTCCTCGACGGGGATCTGGATGCGCTGTTCGATGCGCTGTCGGCCGCAGATCGTCAATCCCGGCTCCAGCAGCAACTGTGATCTCATCCCACGGCCTCCGCAGCGCTATCGAATCCGCCACGGCGGTGCTGGCCGAAGCCGGTATCGACTCAGCGCGCCACGATGCCGAAGCATTGGCCGCCCACCTGTCCGGCATCGAACGGGGACGGCTGTCCTTGCTCGACCCGCCCGGCGACGAGTTCTTCCGGCGTTATCACGACATCGTCGCCGTGCGTTCGCGACGAATCCCGCTGCAGCACCTCACCGGGACGGCAGACTTCGGTCCGGTGACGCTGCGGGTCGGTCCAGGAGTGTTCATCCCGCGCCCGGAGACCGAAGCGTTGCTGGAATGGGCGATCGCGCAGCAGCTTCCGGCGCAGCCGGTGATCGTCGACTTGTGTACCGGCTCGGGTGCCCTGGCCCTCGCGCTGGCCCGGACCTGGCCCGCGGCCCGGGTGCTCGGCGTCGATGACTCGCAGACGGCGCTCGGATACGCCCGAGACAATTGCGCCGGCACCAATGTGGAGCTGATCTGCGGCGATGTGACCACACCGGGGTTGTCGGCCGAACTCGACGGCCGGGTCGACCTCGTCGTCGCCAACCCGCCGTATGTCCCGGACAGTGCTGAGCTGGACCCCGAAGTGAAAGAACACGATCCACACCACGCGGTGTTCGGCGGCCCGGAAGGTATGACGGTGATCTCCGCCGTTGCTGCCCTCGCCGGGCGTTGGCTGCGCCCCGGCGGCCTGCTCGCCGTCGAGCATGATGACAGCACGTCAACCCAGACTGTGGACTTGTTTTCTGGCAGTGCTCTTTTCGACAGCGTCGTCGCACGCCGCGACCTGGTGGGCCGGCCGCGGTTCGTCACCGCCCGCAGGATGAGCGGCGCTGAATGACTGACCTGTTCGACTGCGCCGACCCCGCGCAGCGCGCCCACGGGATGGCCGCGGCGATCAGCGCAATCAAACTCGGCCGATTAGTGGTGCTGCCCACCGACACCGTCTACGGCGTTGGAGCCGACGCTTTCGACAGCGCCGCGGTGGCGGCCTTACTGGCGGCCAAAGGGCGCGGCCGCGACATGCCGGTCGGGGTGCTGGTCGGCTCTTGGCACACGATTGAGGGGTTGGTCTTCGCCGTGCCTGACGGGGCGCGGGAACTGATTCGCGCCTTCTGGCCCGGCGCGCTGAGCCTGGTGGTTCGGCAGGCGCCCTCACTGCAATGGGACCTCGGTGACGCCCGCGGCACGGTGATGCTGCGAATGCCGTTGCATCCAGTGGCCATTGAGTTGCTGCGCGAGGTCGGACCGATGGCCGTGTCCAGCGCCAACACCTCAGGCCAACCACCGGCGGTCACCGCGGACGACGCGCATCGTCAACTCGGTGACCTTGTCGACGTCTATCTGGACGCCGGCGTGTGCGCCCAGCAGGCGGCCTCCACGATTGTCGACCTGACCGGGCCGACGCCGCACATCCTGCGCGCCGGGCCGGTCAGCGCGGAAAACGTTGCCGCAGTGCTGGGGCTTGATCCGGCAAGGCTACTGGCTTCGTTCGACGGATCGGGCTGACCGGTTCGGTCCCGCGCCGCACACCGTGGCGGGGTGCAGTACGGTCTCGTGGGTGGTTAGCGTTGCCGGCGGTCTGCTTGCGCTATCCGATCGCGGAGCCGGTGTGCCCTTGCGCGAACTCGCGTTGGTAGGGCTCACGGCTGCCATCATCACGTACTTCGCGACCGGGCCGGTACGCCAGTTGGCCACTCGCTTCGGAGCGGTGGCCTACCCGCGAGAACGCGACGTGCACGTGACGCCGACGCCGCGGATGGGCGGGCTGGCCATGTATCTCGGCGTCATTGCGGCCACTTTCCTCGCCTCGCAGCTTCCCGCACTCGCCCGCGGTTTCGTCTACTCGTCCGGCATGCGCGCTGTGGGGGTCGCGACCGCGGTCATCCTGGCCATCGGTTTGATTGACGACCGCTGGGGATTGGACGCGCTGACGAAGTTTGCCGGACAGATCACCGCGGCCAGCGTCCTGGTCACCATGGGCGTCGCCTGGAGTGTGCTCTACATCCCGCTCGGCGGGGTCGGAACGATCGTCTTGGACCAGGCCTCTTCGATGCTGCTCACGCTCGCATTGACCGTGTCGATCGTCAACGCGATGAACTTCGTCGACGGGCTCGACGGGCTGGCCGCCGGATTGGGTCTGATCACCGCTTCGGCGATCTGCATCTTCTCGGTGGGCCTGCTGCACGACCACGGCGGCGACGTCCTGTTCTATCCGCCGGCGGTCAGTTCGGTAGTGCTGGCCGGGGCCTGCCTGGGCTTCCTGCCGCACAACTTCCATCCGGCGAGAATCTTCATGGGCGACTCCGGCTCCATGCTGATCGGGTTGATGCTCGCCGCGGCGTCGACGACGGCCGCCGGCCCGATTTCGCAGAATGCCTACGGCGTCCGCGATGTGTTCGCACTGCTGTCGCCGTTCCTGCTGGTGGTGGCGGTGATGTTCGTGCCGATGCTCGATTTGCTGCTGGCCATCGTGCGTCGGACCCGCGCCGGCCGCAGCGCTTTCAGCCCGGACAAGATGCACCTGCATCACCGGTTGCTGCAGATCGGACACTCGCACCGGCGCGTCGTGCTGCTGATCTATCTGTGGGTGGGCATCGTCGCCTTCGGCACCGCGAGCACGATTTTCTTCGATCCGCGCGACACCGGAGAAGTGATGCTCGGCGCCATCGCCATCGCGGTCATCGCGACTCTGATTCCGTTGCTGCGGCGCGGCGACGAGTACTACGACGAAGAGTAGTAGTCGGCCCCAGCAATATGGTACGGTGCAGGTAGAACCCGAATTAACCTCGCGGGTTGCCGGCCACCCGGGCAGTCGGATTCGCCTCCGACTACGCCGATTCACGACCGACATAGGAGTTGCCCCTTGGGTGAGTCCAGCGCGCCGATTGCCCTCCGCTACGCTCGACGGGCCACCCCAGGATTCACATGGCGACTTTCACCAACCGGGATCGAGGTGCATCAGTGACGACGCCAGCGCCTGACGCGCCGTTGGTGTTTCCTTCCGTGGTCTTCCGGCCGATTCGGTTGCTGATCATCTGCCTCGTCCTGACCGCAGTCGCGATTGCTGGCTCGGCCTTGCGCAACCATCTCACGTTCGGGATTTTCGTCGGGATCGGCCTGTTGATGGGTTTGCTGAACGCACTGTTGGTGCACCGCTCGGTGAACACGATCACCGCCGGTGCGCACCCGCTGAAGACCCAGATGGCCATGAACTCCGCGTCCCGGCTGTTCATCTTGACCGTTATTGGGCTGATCATCGCTTTCGTTTTTCGGCCCGCGGGGCTGGGCGTTGTGTTTGGCTTAGCGGTATTCCAGGTACTGCTTGTGGCGTCGACTGCATTGCCGGTGTTGAGGAAGCTTCGCGCCGGAGGCGGCGAGCCCTCGCCGTCGGGCTACACCGGTACTGCAGAGCGTCTAGACGGGAGGGATAACGGCGATGATTGAGCTGACCCTGGCTGGTCAAATCGAGGTCGGCGAGCACACCAAGGCCCAGTTGTTCGGGCTGACTTTCGACACCGACACCGTGCTGTCAACGGCGATCGCTGCTGTCATCGTGGTCGCGTTGGCGTTCTTCCTGCGGGCGAAAGTCACGTCAAGGGGTGTGCCCAATGGGGTGCAGTTGTTCTTCGAGGCCATCACCATCCAGATGCGCACCCAAATTGAGAGCACCATTGGCTTGCGGATCGCGCCGTTCGTTCTCCCGCTGGCGGTCGCGATTTTCGTGTTCATTCTGATCTCCAACTGGCTGGCGGTCCTGCCGGTGCAGTACACGACAAAATCCGGAACGAACACCGAGGTGCTCAAGCCAGCGGCAGCCGACATCAACTACGTGTTGGCATTGGCCTTATTCGTCTTCGTCTGCTATCACGTGGCCGGGATCTGGCGCCGCGGCATCCTGGGTCATCCGTGGAAAGTCCTCAAGGGGCACGTCGCGGTCTTGGCGCCGATCAACATGGTTGAGGAGATCGCCAAGCCGGTGTCACTGTCCCTCCGACTTTTCGGCAATATCTTCGCCGGCAGCATCATGGTCGCACTCATCGCAATGTTTCCGCCCTACATCCTGTGGGCGCCCAACGCCATCTGGAAAGCGTTCGATTTGTTTGTCGGCTTCATCCAAGCGTTCATCTTCGCGCTGTTGACCGTCTTGTATTTCAGTCAGTCGATGGAAGTGGAAGAGGAACACGAATAGAAATCGGCCGCCAACATGCTTGGCCGCCCCAACAGAACCCGGTAGACCGCTACCGGAAACAAGGAGGTATGGAATGGCTGGAATGAGTCCCCAGATCGCCCAGGGTGCCCTCATCGGCGGTGGAATTATGTTGGGCGGAGGTGCGGTCGGCGCGGCTATCGGGGACGGTATCGCCGGTAATGCACTGATTGCCGGCATCGCGAGGCAGCCGGAGGCGCAGGGTCGGTTGTTCACGCCGTTCTTCATCACGGTCGGTTTGGTGGAAGCCATGTACTTCATAAACCTGGCGTTCATGGCGCTGTTCGTCTTCGCCAACCCCGTGGGCTCGTAATCCGGGAATGGGTGACATGAGCGCTACCGTGCTGGCCGGCGGCGGCAGTAACTTCCTCGTCCCGAACGGGACTTTCTTCGTCGTACTCGTCATATTCCTCATCGTTCTCGGCGTCATCGGGACTTTCGTCGTGCCGCCGATCATGAAAGTGCTGCGGGAGCGCGAGTACATGGTCGCCAAGACGCAGGCCGACAACAAGAGGTCGGAGGAGCAATTCGCCGCTGCTCGAGAGGATGCTGAGCACACAATGTCGGAGGCCCGACAGGAGGCGTCCAGCATCCGCGACGGTGCCCGGTCCGAAGGCCGCCAGGTGCTCGACGACATGCGTGGTCGTGCCGAGGAAGAAGTGAGGTCGACACTGCAAGACGCCCAAGAGCAATTGAAGCGAGAGGGTGACGCCATAGCGGAAGAGCTCCACTCTCGAGTGGAGGCCATGTCGGCGACCCTAGCCAGCCGAATCCTTGGCGTCGATGTTGCCGAATCATCGGCGGCGACCGGCTCGAAGCGGTAGCAAGCGATGTCGACATTTCTTGGACAGCTCGGTGGGTTCGCGGTCATCGTGGTGCTGGTATGGCGCTACGCTGTTCCGCCGGTGCGCAGATTGATGGCCGATAGGCAAAACTCGGTGCAGCGAGAATTGGACGAGTCCGCCCAAGCGGCCGATCGGCTGAAGCGTGCCAGTCAGGCGCACCAAAGTGCTGTGGAAGACGCCAAGGCAGAGGCGCAGCGGATAATCGATGAGGCGCGCACGGACGCAGATCGTATCGGTGAGCAGCTACGCGAGCAGGCCGATACCGAAGTGGAACGCGTCAAGGTACAGGGCAAGCGGCAGGTGGAGCTACTTCGGGCGCAGCTGATACGTCAGCTCCGGCAAGACCTCGGTTATGAAGCCGTTCAGCGTGCCGGAGAGCTGGTGCGCGAGCATGTCGGCGACTCGAAGCAGCAGTCCGCCACCGTCGACCGCTTCTTGGACGAACTCGATGACATGGCGCCATCCGAGGCCGAAGTCCAGTATCCGGTCCTGGAAAAGATGCGCTCGGCGAGCCGGGAGGCGCTCGGCAAAGTCGTAAAACGGTTCGACCAAATAGCCAAGAACCTCGACGCCGAGGGGCTTTCCACTCTCGCCGACGAACTTGGTTCGGTGGCAACGGTTCTGCAGCGCGAGGTCGTAGTCACCCGATACCTCACGTCGCCGGCCGAGGACGAGGCGCCCAGAGTTCGGCTGATCGAGCGACTGGTGTCCGACCAAGTCGAAGATTCCACGCTCGACGTGCTTCGCGCGGCGGTGTCGGAGCGTTGGTCGAGCGATTCGGACTTAATCGACGCTATCGAACACGTGGCAAGGCAGGCGTTGTTGCTGCGGGCCGAGCGGGACGAGAACGTCGACGAGGTGGAAGACCAGCTGTTCCGAATCAGCCGGTTCCTCGACGCCCAGCCCCGCCTGGCCAGCTTGCTCGGTAACTTGGCTGCTCCCGCCGAAGGTCGTGTCGAACTGCTGAACAAGGTCCTTGAGAGCGCCAGCAGCGAAGTCAACCCGATCGTGAGGGCACTGCTGTCTCAAACTATCGAGTTGTTGCGCGACCAACCGGCCGCAGAGGCGGTCTTGGAATTAACCGAGGTGGCGGTGGCCCGCCGCGGCGAAGTCGTGGCACACGTCAGCGCGGCCGCCGAGTTGAGCGACGATCAACGCACCCGTCTCACCGAAGTGCTGAGCCGGATTTACGGTCACCCAGTGGCGTTACAGACGCAGGTTGACTCCAAACTCTCGGGCGGGCTGCGAATCGCCGTCGGCGAAGAGGTGATCGACGGTACGCTTTCGTCTCGTCTCGCCACCGCGCGAAGCCACTTACCCGACTGACGGCAAATAGTCACCAATTACAAACAGGAAGACGAAAGCTATGGCCGATTTGACCATTTCCGCCGACGACATCCAGGGCGCGATCGAAGAGTACGTCAAAACCTTCACCTCTGACTCCGCCCGCGAAGAAGTCGGTACCGTCGTGGACACCGGCGACGGTATTGCCCATGTCGAGGGCTTGCCGTCGGTGATGTCCCAGGAGTTGCTGGAGTTTCCCGGCGGAGTCCTCGGGGTGGCGCTCAACCTCGACGAGCACGAGATCGGCGTGGTAATCCTGGGAAACTACGAGACGATCGAAGAAGGTCAGCAGGTCAAGCGTACCGGCGAGGTGCTGTCGGTTTCGGTCGGCGACGGGTATCTGGGCCGGGTGGTGAATCCGTTGGGCCAGCCGATTGACGGCCGTGGCGACATTGACTCAGATGAACGCAGGGCGTTGGAGTTGCAAGCTCCCTCCGTGGTGCAGCGGCAAGGCGTAAAGCAGCCGCTGCAGACCGGGATCAAGGCTATCGACTCGCAGACCCCGATCGGCCGGGGGCAGCGTCAGCTGATTATCGGCGACCGCAAGACCGGCAAAACCGCGATAGCTGTGGACACCATTCTCAACCAGCGGAAGAACTGGGAAACCGGTGACGAAGAGGTACAGGTTCGCTGCGTCTACGTAGCTATCGGCCAAAAGGGCACCACGATCGCCAGTGTCGCCCACGACCTGGAGGAAGGCGGTGCGATGGACTACACCACCATCGTCGCCGCGCCCGCAGCGGAGTCGGCCGGCTTCAAATGGCTGGCACCCTATACCGGTTCGGCGATCGCCCAGCATTGGATGTATGACGGCAAGGACGTGCTGATCGTGTTCGACGACCTGAGCAAGCATGCCGATGCGTACCGTGCCATGTCGCTGTTGCTGCGGCGTCCGCCGGGCCGCGAAGCCTACCCTGGCGACATCTTCTACGTACACTCGCGTTTGTTGGAGCGCTGCGCCAAGCTGTCCGACGAGCTGGGCGGCGGCTCCCTGACCGCATTACCGATCGTCGAGACCAAGGCGAACGATATCTCGGCGTACATCCCGACCAACGTCATCTCGATCACCGACGGGCAGTGCTTCTTGGAGACAGACTTGTTCAACCAGGGTGTGCGCCCGGCGATCAACGTCGGGATGTCAGTGTCCCGGGTAGGTGGCAATGCGCAGAGCAAGGCGATGAAGGACGTGGCCGGCTCGCTGCGTCTTGACCTTTCGCAGTACCGCGAGTTGGAGTCGTTCGCATCTTTCGCTTCCGACTTGGACGAGGGCACGCGGAAGCAGCTGAACCGTGGTGAGCGACTGGTCGAGATCCTCAAGCAGTCGCAGAATCAGCCGATGCCGGTTGAGGATCAAGTGATCTCTATCTTTCTGGGCAGCGGCGGTCACCTGGACTCGGTGCCCGTCGAAGACGTCAACCGGTTCGAGGCTGAATTTCTCGACCACATTCGGTCCTCTGAGGAGAGCATCCTCAAGCAAATCCGCGAGTCGGGCGAATTCGGTGATGAGCTCGACGACAAGGTCACCGAGGTGGTCAACCAGTTCAAGAAAGGATTTTCGGCGAGCGGTGGCGGCTCGGTGGTGCCTGACGAGCACGTCGACGCCATGGACGAGGAACAGCTGGGTAAAGAGTCAGTGCAGGTGCACAAGCCCGCGCCGAAGAAGGAAAAGAAGTAGCGAAGAAATGGGTGCCCAACTTCGTCAGATACGTGCGCGGATCCGCTCGGCCGGGTCGATCAAAAAAATCACCAGAGCTCAGGAAATGATCGCGACGTCGCGTATCGGGAAGGCGCAGTCCCGGCTGCAGGCGGCCCGGCCCTATGCCAATGAGATCACCAAAATGCTCACCACCCTGGGCAACGAAGCTGCGCTTGACCATCCACTACTCGTGGAGCGTCCCGAGCCTAAGCGGGCCGGAGTTCTGGTGGTTTCTTCCGACCGCGGTTTGTGTGGGGCCTACAACTCGAGCATCTTCCGCCGTAGCGAGGAGCTTTTTTCGCTGCTTCGAAAAGAAGGCAAACAGCCGGTGCTGTATACGATCGGCGGTAAAGCAGAAAGTCACTACTCGTTCCGTAACTGGGACGTCGCCGACTCGTGGACCGGCTTTTCAGAGCGACCCCAGTACGAAAACGCTACTGAAGTCGCCAACACACTCGTCGATGCGTTCCTTGCCGGCGTCGACGACGATCGGGAAGCCGAAGACGGGATCGCCGTTGACGAACTGCACATCGTCTATACCGAGTTCAAGTCAATGATGTCGCAGTCACCCGCGGCGCGCCGGATGGCTCCGATGGAAATCGAGTACGTCGGGGAAGACACCGAACTGCACACGATGTATACCTTTGAGCCGGACGCAACGACGCTGTTCGATTCGCTGCTGCCGCGCTATCTGACCACCCGCATTTATGTTGCATTGCTCGAATCCGCGGCATCGGAGCTGGCGTCACGCCAGCGGGCGATGAAGTCGGCCACCGACAATGCCGAGGATCTCATCAAGGATCTCAATCTGGAGGCGAACCGGCAGCGCCAATCCGAGATTACCCAGGAGATCAGCGAAATCGTCGGTGGCGCGAACGCGCTTGCCGAGGCTAATTCATAACGCCCGTTAGGAAGCGAAGAAGACATGGCTGATACCCCCAGCAAATCCGATGACACCAAGAAGTCGGAAGACGCCAAGAGTTCCGAAGACGCCAAGAGTTCCGAAGACGCCAAGAAGTCTGAAGACAACAAGAAGTCTGAAGACAACAAGAAGTCCGAGGACACCAAGTCCAAGGACACCAACGGTCGCAACGGTCAAAAGAAAGACACCAACGGCCGCGTGGCCCGGATCACCGGACCGGTCGTCGACGTGGAATTTCCCCGCGGCGCGTTACCGGAGCTTTTCAACGCGCTGAAAACGGAGATCACTTACGAGACGCTCGCGAAAACCGTGACGTTAGAAGTCGCTCAGCACTTGGGCGACAATCTGGTGCGCGCCATAGCGATGCAGCCCACCGACGGCCTGGTGCGCGGTTTTGAGGTGATCAATACCGGCGAGTCGATCTCGGTTCCGGTTGGTGATGGTGTCAAGGGCCACGTGTTCAACGCCATCGGCGACTGCCTCGACGACGAGGGCTACGGCAAAGATTTCGACCGCTGGCCGATCCACCGCAAGCCACCGTCTTTCGAGGAGCTGGAACCTCGCACGGAGATGTTGGAGACCGGGCTGAAGGTGATCGACCTGCTTACGCCCTATGTGCGAGGCGGGAAGATCGCGCTGTTCGGCGGCGCGGGCGTGGGCAAGACGGTGCTGATCCAGGAGATGATCAACCGGATCGCCCGCAATTTCGGTGGTACTTCGGTGTTCGCGGGTGTAGGGGAGCGGACCCGCGAAGGCAACGACCTGTGGATCGAGCTGCAAGAGGCCGACGTGCTCAAGGACACCGCACTGGTGTTTGGTCAGATGGACGAACCACCCGGCACCCGTATGCGGGTTGGGCTGTCGGCACTGACGATGGCGGAATGGTTCCGGGACGAGGCGGAACAGGATGTGCTGCTGTTCATTGACAACATCTTCCGATTCACCCAGGCGGGCATGGAAGTGTCGACGCTGCTCGGCCGGATGCCGTCGGCGGTGGGATACCAGCCGACGCTGGCCGACGAGATGGGCGAGCTGCAGGAGCGCATCACCTCCACGCGAGGCCGCTCCATCACCTCGATGCAGGCCGTGTACGTGCCCGCCGACGACTACACCGACCCTGCCCCGGCGAATACGTTCGCCCACCTGGACGCTACTACCGAGCTTAGCCGTGACGTGTTCTCCAAAGGGATCTTCCCGGCGGTGGACCCGTTGGCGTCGAGCTCAACCATCCTCGACGCCGATGTGGTGGGCGACGAGCACTACCGCGTCGCGCAGGAGGTTATCCGAATCCTGCAGCGCTACAAGGATCTTCAAGACATCATCGCCATCCTCGGTATCGATGAGCTGTCCGAGGAAGACAAGCAGCAGGTGAACCGGGCACGCCGCATCGAGCGGTTCCTGTCGCAGAACATGATGGCGGCTGAACAGTTCACCGGCCGGCCGGGTTCAACTGTGCCCTTGAAGGAAACCATCGAGGCGTTCGACAGACTGGCGAAGGGCGACTTCGACCATGTGCCCGAGCAGGCGTTCTTCCTGATCGGCGGCTTGGACGACTTGGCGAAGAAAGCCGAGGACCACGGCGTCAAGCTCGAGGGCAATGGCAAGAAGAACGGTAAGTCAAAGTCGGACAAGGACAAGTCGGACAAGGACAAGTCGGACAAGGACAAGTCCGACGAAGGCAAGTCGGACAAGGATCAGAAGGACGACGAGTCCGACAAGGACGACAGCAAGAGTGATGATGATTCCAAGGACGGTGACTGATCGATAGTCGTCGACTTGAATCGGTTCGTGACGCAGACCCAGCGCGAAAGGTGGTGAAACATGGCTGATATGGACGTCAACATTGTCGACGTCGACCGGGAGATGTGGTCTGGCAAGGCAACGTTCATCTTCACCCGCACCACCGTGGGCGAGATCGGCATTCTGCCCAGACATATTCCCTTGGTGGCGGAGCTGGTTCCCGACGCCATGGTTCGTGTCGAACGCGAAGGTGAGGACGCGCTGCGCATCGCAACGAATGGCGGATTCCTGTCGGTGACCGAAGATGGAGTCACTGTCCTCGCCGAGTCCGCGGAATTCGCATCTGAGATCGACGAGTCGACCGCCAGGCACGACGCCGAGTCCGGCGATCCCCACGTCGCCGCCAAGGGACGAGCCAGGTTGCGCGCCTTGGGCGAACTCGACTAGTTGAGTCGCCGCCGATGAGCGCGCCCATGATCGTCATGATCATGTTGGTGTGCCTGCTCTTTCTGATTGTCGTCGCTCTCAGTTACCGGCTGTGGAAGCTGCGTCAGGGTGGAACCGCCGCGATCCTGCGTGATACTCCGGCTGTCGGCGGTCATGGCTGGCGACATGGTGTGATCCGTTACCGCGGCGGCGAAGCGGTTTTCTTTCGGCTGTCCAGCGTCCGGTGGTGGCCGGATCGCCGGCTCAGCAGACGTGGCGTAGAAATCGTTGCGCGTCGTGCACCGCGCGGCGACGAGTCCGACATCATGAGCAGTGAAATAGTCGTCCTCGAACTGCGCGACACCACACCGGACCGAAAACGCGGCTACGAGATTGCGCTGGATCGGGGAGCTTTGACCGCTTTCCAGTCGTGGCTGGAGTCTCGTCCGTCGCCGCGCTCACGGCGTCGCAGCTCGTAACGGACCGACTTCAAGGCTCCTACGCCGAGGGCGGCTCCACCTGCCCCCCGCCGGGCCGCCACAGTACATCGCCGCCGGGGTTCGCGGCCCGGGTCAGGATGAACAGCAAGTCCGACAACCGGTTCAGGTATCTCGCCGGCAACACGCTCACTGCGGTGGGATAAGCCTCGACGGCGTTCCAGGCCGACCGCTCAGCGCGTCGAGCCACCGTGCGGGCGACGTGCAGCAGCGCCGAAAGCGGCGAACCACCCGGCAGTACAAAGGAATTCAGCGGCGGCAAGTTTTCGTTGAACTCGTCGCACCACCTTTCCAGCCGATCGATGTAGGCCTGAGTGATCCGAAGTGGCGGATGCTCTGGGCTTTCCACCACGGGAGTCGACAGGTCCGCTCCGGCGTCGAACAAATCGTTCTGAACCTGCTGCAACACGGCTGCCAGTTGTTGAGTGGGCTGTCCCAGTGCCACCGCGACGCCGATCGCGGCGTTGGCTTCGTCACAGTCGGCATAGGCCACCAGTCGGGCATCGTTCTTCGAGACCCGCGAGAAGTCGCTCAATCCGGTGGTGCCGTCGTCGCCCGTGCGGGTATATATGCGGGTCAAGTGCACTGCCATGGGCTAAACGTACCGGCCCAGGAGTCGTGCTTGACTGACAGGGCGATACCGCTTCATTAAACTAACGCGGGTGGCTGAGCATTTCGTGGTGACCGGCGGGAACCGGTTATCGGGCGAAGTTGCTGTTGGGGGCGCCAAAAACAGCGTTTTGAAGCTCATGGCCGCGGCGCTGCTCGCCGAAGGCACCAGCACAATCACCAACTGCCCCGACATCCTCGATGTCCCTTTGATGGCGGAGGTGCTCCGTGGCCTGGGCGCGAACGTGGAACTGACGGGCGGAACGGTTCGCATCACCTCGCCTGAAGAGCTCAAGTACGACGCCGACTTCGCTGCGGTGCGGCAGTTTCGGGCCTCGGTCTGCGTGCTGGGACCGCTGGTCGGCAGGTGCAAAAGGGCCAAGGTCGCGCTGCCCGGCGGTGATGCGATCGGATCGCGTCCGCTGGACATGCACCAGGCGGGCCTGCGACAACTCGGTGCCGACTGCAACATCGAGCACGGATGCGTTGTCGCTCAAGCTGAATCGTTGCACGGCGCGGAGATCCAATTGGAGTTTCCGTCGGTGGGGGCTACCGAGAACATTCTGATGGCCGCTGTCCTGGCCGAGGGCGTCACTACTATCCACAACGCGGCACGCGAACCCGACGTCGTCGATCTGTGCACGATGCTGAACCAGATGGGCGCTCAGGTCGAGGGTGCGGGTTCGCCGACGATGACGATCACCGGGGTACCGCGTTTGTATCCGACCGAGCACCGCGTGATCGGAGACCGCATCGTGGCGGCCACCTGGGGAATCGCCGCGGCAATGACTCGCGGCGACATCACCGTCACCGGTATCGACCCGGCGCATCTGCAGGTCGTGCTGCGAAAGCTGCACGATGCCGGAGCGACCGTGACCCAAACCGACGGCAGTTTCCGCGTCACGCAGTACGAGCGCCCAAAAGCGATCAACGTCGCAACCCTGCCGTTCCCCGGATTCCCGACGGATCTGCAACCGATGGCGATCGGTCTGGCTTCGATCGCCGACGGGACCTCGATGATCACCGAGAATGTCTTCGAGGCTCGGTTTCGGTTCGTCGAGGAGATGATCCGCCTGGGCGCCGACGCCCGCACCGACGGCCACCATGCCGTCGTCCGGGGAATCCCGCAGCTTTCCAGTGCTCCGGTGTGGTCTTCTGACATTCGCGCCGGTGCCGGCCTGGTGTTGGCAGGTCTGGTGGCCGACGGCGACACTGAGGTGCACGACGTCTTCCACATCGACCGCGGCTATCCGTTGTTCGTGGAGAATCTTCAGAGCCTCGGTGCCGAGATCGAACGCGTAGACTAGACGCAAGCGCTACCGCTCGCGTCGGACCTTTCGAGGTGACGACTGCGGGAGTTGACGGCTAAAATGCCGCGGAGTACACTGGCAGGGTTGCCTGTTAGGGTGTTGTTTGAGAACTCAATAGTGTGTTTGGTGGTTTTGTTTGTTGTTGTTTTTTTGGCCATGCCTGTTGTTTTCTCGTTTGGATGGGTGTGGTTTTTTGATGCCAGTTTTGGTGTCTTTTTGTT
>NZ_JBARMY010000204.1:0-4726 GCF_049802695.1 Mycobacterium sp. | reverse complement strand
GGTGACCCGCCCCGCGCATCGAACGCCCGCAGATAATCGCCAACCAAATCGGTCTTGCTGGCGAAATGCTGGTAGAGGGTGCGCTTGGAGACGTTGGCTTCCTGGGCAACCAGTTCGACGCCGGTGGTGTGAATCCCGCGCCGGTAGAACAGCCGGGCCGCCGCCCGCTGAATGCGCTCGCGCGCACCGCCGCCGTTCGCCCGTCGCGTCGTTGAAGCGGTTCCGCTCACGCTGCCCAGGGTACACCGATCGGTTTACACCAACAGAAAAACCGGCTACTGTACGACTGAAGTAAACCGATCGGTTTTCACGGAGGCTGCCGATGAACGCTCTCGACTTGGCCCGCGTTCTCGACGGCAACGGCTGGGGTGAACCGCAGTCGCGGTCGGTCAACTGGTGCGACCCGATGGCCACCCGGGCGGCCGCGGCGTCCATGCCGGGCCTGGCGTACTGGCGCAATGTCGCCGAGGGGCACCTACCGCCGCCGCCGATCGGAGAGTTGTTCCGAATGCGCGTAATCGACGTCGAACACGGCAGGATCTCGTTCAGCTGCACCCCGGACGGCTCGATGTACAACCCGCTCGGCATGGTGCACGGCGGCACGGTGTGCACCCTGCTGGACACCGCCCTCGGCTGCGCGCTGCACACCACGCTTCCGCAAGGCGTCGGCTACACCTCGGTGGAGATCAAGGTCAGCTATCTCAAGCAGGTCACTTTGGCCAGCGGCGACTTGACCGCCGTCGGCAGTGTCGTCAAAGCCGGGTCGCGAATCGGATTCACCGAGGGAACGGTGACCGACAGCTCCGGCGGCCTCGTCGCCGCCGCGACCAGCACATTGTTGATTTTCGAACTGCCCGGTTAACCATCAAAACCAAAGGAGCGTCATGTCTTCCGTTCTGATCACCGGCTCGAACCGCGGAATCGGCCGTGCTATCGCCACCGAGTTCGCTCAGCGCGGCCACCGTGTCGTGGCCACCGCACGTGATCCGCAATCGCTGGCCGAACTCGACGTCGACCAGCGGCTCGCACTCGACGTCACCGACGACGCCAGCGTCACCGCTGCACTCAGGGCCGCAGGTGACATCGACATCGTGATCGCCAACGCCGGCGTCATCTTCTACGCCGCCGTCGAGGCCACACCATTGGCGGAGCTGCAGCGATTGCTCAACCTGAACACCGT
This sequence comes from Mycobacterium sp., assembly GCF_049802695.1. Lineage (GTDB taxonomy): Bacteria > Actinomycetota > Actinomycetes > Mycobacteriales > Mycobacteriaceae > Mycobacterium. The sequence goes on along the minus strand of NZ_JBARMY010000204.1, from coordinate 3,546 downwards.
CGGCGCGGTCCGGGTAGCCCAGGCGGTTTTGCCGCAGATGCGCGCCCGGGGTGAGGGCAAGCTGCTGTTCATGTCCAGCGTCCTCGGCCGAATCGTGCTGCCGCCGAGCACGGCCTACGCGGCGACGAAGTGGGCACTGGAAGCCCTGGTGGAGGCGCTGTCCATCGAAGTCGCTCCGTTCGGCGTGCAGGCGGCGCTGCTCGAACCCGGTGCCGTCAGTTCCGGCGCCCTCGACGACGTGACCACCTACACCCTTGCCGACGATCCCTACGCGGCCATACTGGCAGGCGGCGGGATGCGTGCCGGTCTGATCACCCCTGAGCAAGTGGCTGCCGAAGTGGTCGACGCCGCCGAGAAACCCGAACTGCCGTTGCGGATTCCGATCGGCGACGCGGCGCGGGCCCTATTGGCCGCCCGGCACGCGGCACCTGACGACGTCGCCTTCACCCCGAGTTTCGGCTAGGGCTACAAACTGCCCAGGTCGTCGGGCACGTCGACGGCGTACTGGCGGAGCGCTTCCAGGGGTACGACGTCGAGCGTGCGCTCGTTGGTGGATGCCAACACGACCGGGGCCGCGCAGCCGTCCCGGTGAGCCTGCAGCCAGTTCAACGCAGTGACACACCACCGATCGCCCGGCTTGAGGCCGGGAAACCGGTACTCCGGTCGCGGCGTCGACAGGTCGTTGCCGATCGATCGTTGATGCTGCAGGAACTCCGCGGTCACCACAGCGCAGATGGTATGGCGACCGAGGTCCTCGGACCCGGTCGAACAGCAGCCGTCTCGATAAAAGCCGGTCAGGGGATCGGTGCCGCACGGCTCCAGTGCGGCGCCCAGCACGTTGCGTTCAGCCACTGTGTCAGTATGACGGTTTGATCCGAGCAGGCCTAAGCCAGTTCGCTCACCACGTCGGCCACTCCGCGCAGCTGATCGAGATCAGAAGTTGTTGGAATGAGCTGAATTTCGTCTGCGCCGATCGCCTCGAAGGTGCGCAACACCGCCGCCAACTCCTCCTCGTTACCGGCCCAGCCGGTCGTCGGCGCCATCGCGTCGAGATACTCCGCAGGAATCCAGTTCATGTAGCGACGCAGGTGGCGGTGCACCTGAGCGCGGGCGTCCTCCGACGAACCGAGGGCAAACCAGAACGACGTCGCCAAATGCGGTTTCGGCTTGCCGACCTCGGCCCACGCCGCTCGGGCCACGTCGAACAGCTCGTTCTGCTTGCCGACGTCGAGGTCCAAGGTGGTGCCGGCCAGCCCGTCGGCCCAGCCGGCAGCGCTGCGAACGGTCTTCGGCCCGATGGTGCCGACCAGCAGCGGCGGCCCACCCGGCTGAATCGGCGGCGGCCCGACCGGACGGGTCGACTCGGTGACATTTTCGCCCGCCCAGACCCGCTTCATGACCGCGACCCGCTCAGCCATGCCGCGTCTGCTCTGAGCCGTCAGGTCGGCGCCGACCGCTTGGTAGTCCTCATGCCGGCCGCCCACTCCTAAACCGACGGTGAGCCGTCCACCCGACAGCACGTCACCGGTCGCCAGAGCTTTGGCCAGCATGACGGGGTCGTGCAGTTGCGGCACGATCACCGTCGTCACCAGCCGGATCCGTTCGGTCCAGGCCGCCACCGCCCCAAGAAAGGTCAGTGACTCAGGATTGTCGAACGCAATGCGCTCACCCCAACACAGCGACGAGAAGGGGCCCTCGTCGATCGCGCGCGCCCAATCACGCAGCACAGTCGAATCCAGGTCCGGCTCCATCACCGGCATTGTCATTCCTATCTGCACGATCGCGATTTTGGCATGCCCGAGAAGTGCCCCTGAGCCTTTCGGGGTGGCAGCATGGAGCGGGTGGTGATCAGCAGCGGTTCCATCGCGCATGTCCGGCTCACTGTCACCAACATCGAACGATCTCGACAGTTCTATGAGAGTGTCTTCGGCTGGCCGGTGCTGCTGGAAGTGCCCGACAATGCCGACCAAGCAACCCGCGGCCGCCTCGAATTCCTCGCCGGTGGTGTCGTCTACGACCTCGGCGGGGCATTGATCGGGCTACGGCCGGTCGGCACCGACACTTTCGACGAGAACCGGGTCGGGTTGGACCACCTCTCGTTCCGCACCGCCAGCAAAGCCGATCTAGACGACGCCGCCGGACATTTGGACGACCTGGGCATCCGCCACGAGCCTGTCAAAGACATCGGGCCGTCCTACATCCTGGAGTTTCGCGATCCGGACAACATCGCGTTGGAGCTCACCGCGCCGAAGTAACGGGGCGGCATTGTGGTGGCATGCCGAGAGTGGTTGACTGACAGGAGCAATGACTGTCAGCTTCAACCACACCATCGTCGCCGCTCGAGACAAGCACGAGTCCGCGCGATTTTTCACCGAGTTGTTCGGAATGGCGGACCCGACGCCGTTCGGCCCTTTCCTGGTCGTCAGGCTCGATCACGGCGCTAGCCTCGACTACGCCGATACGCCGGACGGCGAAGAGATCTACCCGCAGCACTACGCTTTTTTGGTTTCCGACGACGAGTTCGACGCGATCTACGCCAGAATCCGCACTCGCGGACTGCAACACTGGGCTGATCCGCGCGGCAAACGGCCCGGCCAAATCAACGACAGGGACGGGGGCCGTGGGGTGTACTTTCCGGATCCGGCCGGACATCACCTGGAAATCCTCACCCGCCCGTACGGCTCGGGCGGCTGAGGTTATCCGGCCGAGCGCCGGCCGTGCCTATTGCGTTCCTGGTCGCGGTAGTCGTCGGCCAGCTGGGCGACGTGTCCGGGCAGCGTGCCCGCGGCCACGTCGGCCAGCGTGGTTTGTTCCAGCACCGCGCGCATGCTGGCGCGCAGTGCCCGCCAGACATCGGTCAGCGCTGCTGTCGGACCGGCGCACGGCAAGTCACCCAACCCCATGTCACGCACACTGGCCAGCGGGCCGTCGATACACCGCAGCACATCGGCGATGCTGATCTCAGACCCGGGCCGGGCCAGGGCATAGCCGCCGTCGCGGCCGCGGTGGCTGCGGACCAGGCGGTCGGTGCGCAGGTCAGACAGGATGTCGACGAGGAACTGCGGCGGTATACCCTGCGCCGCCGCCAGGTCGTCGGTCTTGACCAGCGCGCCGCCCTCGACGGTGGCGAGCTGAATCATCGCCCGTACCGCGTATTCCGCCTTCGCAGACATGCGCATGGTTTGCCACCGTCCCCGTTAGGAATTGATCGCGGTCAGCACCGCGTCGGCGTACTCAGGTCGGCACACCAGCAAGTCCGGCAGCAGCGAATCGGCCTGGTTGTACTGCAGCTTCGAACCGTCGATCCGTGAGGTGTGCAGACCGGCGGCGCGGGCCATCGCGACCGGCGCCGCTGAATCCCATTCGTATTGCCCACCGGCATGCACGTAGACGTCGGCCAATCCCTGCACGACTGCGGCGACTTTGGCTCCCGCCGATCCCATTTCCACCAACGTGCCGTCCAGCTGCTCGCGGACCTGCAGCGCGATCGCCGGCGGGCGGGTGCGCGACACCACGATTCGCGGCGGGCCCGAGTCGGCCGGGGGC
>NZ_JBARMY010000203.1:0-4218 GCF_049802695.1 Mycobacterium sp. | reverse complement strand
CTACGGCCGTTGCGTTGCCGGCGCCGCCGTCACCGCCGGAACCGCCGCCGAGCAGGTTGTTGGTACCGGTCCCACCGAAGGGCCAGTTGATGGTGTTGCCGGAGGGAAGCACGATGGTGTCACCGTTGGGCAGGGTGATGCTGCCTGTATCGGCGTGAGCCATTCCGATGCCGGTGAACAGACCGGCGAGGCCGATACCAGCGGCGATCGAGGACGCGCAGACGACGCATTTGCTAGCGACCGCATCAGCCTTCGATCGTTGACGGTGCCGTGGAGAGGAACCGCCCCGAACGTTTTTCTTATGCACTGCTGACTCCAATCTTGTGCTGAGTTAATGCTTATTTCAGGGGGTTCTCAGGATGTCTCAGGGAAACCTCAGTTCGGGATCACGAAGCACGTAATGTGACCACTCTGGTACCTCTTCGTTATGTTTTCGTGATCTTCGGTAGTCGCAATATCGCAGATCTGGCGATTTGGTAGCGATTTTCTCAAAAATCCTCAGAAAACTGCTGGGCCGCCCGATGAGCGGTCGTAGGCGCATATGACTACGAGGCGGTGAACCCGACGTTCAGCGCTTTGCGGAACCGGGACGAAGGGAAGCTGCCGATGCCACAGCAACGTGCGATGGCCCGTTGGCGCCGAGGTGGCGGCGAGCGCCGGCTGTCCCCTACCGCCGCTGGCCGAGACCGCTGCCCCAGCGGCACAGCGCTACACGACAACTTTGCGCGACCGCACTCGACTTGCCTACGCGAAGACACGCTACCCTTGAGATGCACTGCAGTAGTGCGAAATTCGTTATCACTATATTGTGCACGAAGCGGGTGTTGACCTGCGGCGGTAATCCTGTTGTACCTAGTCGCAGATGCTAGCGCGCCTCGATCAACGCTCCTTTCGCGGGCTCGGCGTGCCGCACCGCTGCGCGTCAGCAGGTCGTCGGCGTCGTCCCAGGGACGTGTAGGCAAACATTGACGATCAAGCGGTCAGGAGCTATATCATCGGCCGATGCCTGCCTCACGTCCCGCTGATCCTGCCGCCCAGAGTGGTCGCAGGGCATCTCGCGCCACCACGAGCGAGTACCCCCGGTCTCGCAGATCTCTCGACGAGACGGACGAGGCTGACGCTCCGAACGAGACGAATTCCGCGGTCGAGGCTTTGCCAGAACAGGCGCCTCGGGCCACTAGACGACCGAGGAAGGTCAAGATCAAACGGAGCGGCGACTTACCGTGGCGCGCATATGGGCCCCTGGTGATTGCAGCCCTCGCCGTCGTCATTGCCATCGTGGCGTGGTTTCGTCCGGTCCACACCGCGTCGCAAAACTTCACCGCCCAACAATCCGCCGACGCCAAGACGAGCCTTTGCTCCGCATACACCGCCGCGCATCAAGCCGTGGTCATCAACACCCACCTGGCGAACCCACGCGCCGGCGACCCAATCGGCTCACTCGCGGTGGCGGCCAACGCTCGCCTGGCGCTTTTGGGCGGCGGCACCTATTTAGGAGACCGCATCGCAGCGCAACCTGCGGCACCGGCCGATCTAGCCAAGACCCTCACGTACATGGCCGACACGATCGAACAGTTGGGCATCAATTATCTGGCAGGTGCACCCAATTCGGTTCAGGATCAATTGCGTATCAATCTCGATAAGGAAATCAGAGCGCTGGATCAGCTGTGCTCGTGACCGGTCTCCGACGAGTGGGACCCACAAAGAATAGTCGTTGTGGCACTTGGTCTGACCGGGGATGTTCCGGGGTCGGGCGACCATCAGTGAACCAGCCCGAACCGTTGACCACCCGAGTCGATAGCGAAGCCCACGAATCCGCTTCCGATACAACGTTCGTCGGCGCGCGCCCCGGTCGCTTGTCGGTCAAGGACATCGGCCGGCTATTGCTGCGCTGCGCCGACCGGCCGGGCCTAGTGGCAGCGGTCAGCACATTTTTGTCGTCCGCCGGCGCCAACATCATCTCGCTGGATCAGCATTCGACCGAGCAAACCGGCGGAATCTTCATGCAGCGCACCGTTTTTCACCTGCCGGGTTTGACGGCCGCTCGGGATTCGCTGGCCCGCGAATTCGCCGAGCAGGTGGCCGGGAAGTTCAGCATGGATTTTCGCCTCACTGAGGCGGCCAAGCCCAAGCGGGTCGCCGTCATGGCCTCCAAGGAGGACCAACCTGTTCAACCGGTTCGTCAACGACGCCTTCTGGCGCGACCCGCATAATGTTCCGGAAGGCCTGCAAGTCGTATGAGGCATGAGCTACGGTCCTGCCAGCGTTGCCCTATGCCGCCACGGTGTAGCCAATTTCACGAAAGCCGTTGCAGAAAGCCAATAACGCCCCTCCGGCTCCGACGACCTATATCATCGCCGCGTGTCTCATAGTTCCCCGATTGACGAGTCGGCCACCGAAGAAACCCCTACGGACAGCGTGAGGGAGCGCCCCAAGGTGGGCCAGCGGGTGAGCCGCAGGCCCGCTGCTCCTTCTTCTTCTGGCGGGTGGAAGTCGCGCTGGCCAACGTGGGTGCCCCTGGCGCTTGCCGCAATCGCGGTCGCCATTGCTATCGCGGCGTTTTTCCGCCCAATGCACGCCAGTGCGCCTTCCTTCAGCAGCCAGCAGACCGCCGACGCGAAAACCCACCTGTGCGCTGCGTACGTCACCGTGCGCCAAGGGGTGGTCACCAATACCCATCTCGCCAATCCGGTTCCCAACGACCCCGCCGGCCAACTGGCGGTGGCGGCCAACGCTCGCCTGGCACTGGTAGGGGGCGGCGCGTTCCTGCAGAACCGCCTCACCGCAGAACCCGCCGCGTCTGGAGATCTCGCCAAAACCGTCGGTGCGATGGCCAACACGATCCAAGAGTTGGGCGTCGGCTACCTCGCGGGACTCAACTCCACACTTGATCCGTTGCGCCACAATCTCGACACCGAGATCACCGACATGAACAAGCTCTGCGAATAGTCGCGATCTCTTCTCGTAACGCTCAACAGACCACTGGAGTCTGTTACCTCCAGAACGTCGAAATGGGAGCGGCATGGCGCGTACTGACAGCGATAGCTGGGATCTCACGAAAAGCGTTGGCACGATGGCCACCATGTCCGCCGCCCAGCGGGCGCTGACCGCCAACGAGCCCGATCCGCTGATCGACGACCCGTTCGCAGAACCACTGGTGCGGGCGGTCGGCATCGATTTCTTCACCCGGCTGCTGGACGGACAGATACCGAACTTCAAGTCCCCGCGGATGATGCAGCAGGTAGCGGTAGAACCCGGTTCTACGACCAGTTCTTCCTCGACGCGACAGCCAACGGCGTTCGCCAAGCGGTCATCCTCGCCGCCGGTCTGGATGCCCGGGCCTACCGCTTGCCATGGCCGGCCGGCACCGTCGTCTACGAACTCGACTTACCTCAGGTCGTCGAATTCAAGACGTCGACGCTCAGCGATCTCGGCGCCGAGCCGACGGTAGAGCGACGGCCTATCGGTATCGACTTGCGCGACGATTGGCCGGCCGCCCTCTGGGCAGCCGGATTCGACCCCGACGCGGCCGCGGCCTGGAGTGCCGAGGGCTTACTGATCTATCTGCCGGCCGACGCCCAGGAAGCGCTGTTCGACCGCATCACCTCGTTCAGCGCCGCCGGGAGTCGGTTCGCCGCCGAGTTCATGCCCGACACCAGCTTGTTCGCCCACGACTACTGGCGGACGTTTCACCAGCAGATGAGCCGGCTCGGATTCGACTTCGACTTCGCCCAGCTCGTCGCGCAGGGCGGACGCACCCACGTCATCGAGTACCTGACCGGCCATGGCTGGCAGATTTCTCACCGTACCGTCGGGCAGCTGCACGCGGCCAACGGCTTCGACTATCCCGACGACCAGGTTGCCGGCGTCTTCGCCAATGTGACCTATCTGGATGGCCTGCTTGCCCGGTGACGCCTTGAGTAAAGCGCGTCCCATAGCGCACAATCGACCAACCTCGGCTTCTCCTGAAAAGTACGGAAGGCCTGCATGGGCATATCGCTGATCGTGCTGGGCTCCGTGCTGTTGATTGCAGCCGCCGTCGTGCTCGCCGTCGCGTTGCGGCGTCCCAAGAAACCCAGCCGGCCCACTTCGCGCCAGGATCCGCTCGACATCGGCGACATGCAGCAGTACGGCCCCCGGGCGCTGGGTCCGGGCGCGATCGTCAGCTACGGCGGCGTCGACTACGTGGTGCGCGGCTCGGTCACCTACCGCCAAGGT